>CAYGKE010000072.1:0-13369 GCA_964350465.1 uncultured Hyphomonas sp. | reverse complement strand
CTCCAGAACACGAAGCTTGCGACGGATCTCGTGTAGATCTCTGTTCAATGAAAACCAATTTCTTCCCCCAATCGGAGATTAAACAAGGTGTCTCGCTGAATGATACATATCTACAACATTCCAAAATTGTTAGCGGTACCATTTTTCTGGACACGTCAAATTTGGACCGCTAGGCCTAGTCTGAGTTCAAGCGTTAAAGGTCGCACTCATCGAACATGCGAAACCGCAATTCGCCAAGTGGGAGGATATTCATGCATCACCAGTTTTCGAAGGTGGTCACACGCCTTGGGTCATACCTGACCGTCACCGCTGCCGCGATTGCAATGACAGGAAGCTTGTCAGGATGCGCCATTAGCGAAGAAGTTTCGCCGGTGGACGTTTCTGCTGTCACGCCTGTCTCTGCCGATCCGGAGATTGCAGATCTGATCGCGCGAATGACGCTGGACGAAAAGCTCGCCCAGATCAGCTGCATCTGGTTCAACAAGGCACAAGTGCTGGACGAGAAAGGTGATTTTTCTCCAGCGAAGATGAAAGCCGACTTCCCGCACGGTGTCGGATGTTTCGCGCGCCCGCAGGATACAATCGGAATGGAGGCGCGCGCTGAGAACCGGGATGTCAATGATGCGACAGTTGTTCGGCGTCAATCCGCACGCACACCCGGTGAAACGGTTAAGCTGACCAATGCGGTTCAGGCCTGGATGATCGAGGAAACGCGCCTTGGCATACCCACGCTTTTTCACGAAGAGGGCCTGCATGGCTTTCAGGGACGGTACGCTACATCCTTCCCGCAATCAATTGCCCTGGCCAGCACATTCGACCCGGAGCTGATCGAACGCGTTTATTCGATCACTGCCCGCGAAATCCGGGTTCGCGGTGTGCATCATGTGCTCTCGCCCGTGGTCGATGTCGCATTGGATCCACGCTGGGGGCGGATCGAGGAAACGTTTGGCGAAGATCCCTATCTGGTCAGTCAGATGGGCGTCGCCGCTGTTCGCGGGTTTCAAGGCACGGGCGATACCATACCAGACGGCAAAGTGCTCTCGACACTGAAACACATGACCGGTCACGGCCAACCCGAGGCCGGCATGAATGTCGGTCCTTCTCAATTACCCGAACGCATCTTGCGCGAAGTCTTCTTCCCGCCATTCGAAGCCGCTGTGAAAGAAGCGGGCGCCGCGAGTGTCATGGCCAGCTATAATGAAATTGATGGCATCCCATCTCACGCCAACTCGTGGTTGCTGAATGATTTATTGCGCGGCGAGTGGGGTTTTGACGGTGTCGTCGTGGCAGACTATTTCGCCATCAACGAATTGCAGGTGCGCCACCGTATCGTCGAATCGATCGGTGCAGCTGGCGCGCTGTCTCTCACATCCGGGGTTGATCTCGAACTACCAGATGGCGTCGCATTCTATGCGATGAAGGACGCGGTCGAGGCCGGTGATCTGGATATAGGCTATATCGACCAGGCGGTTGAACGCGTGCTCAAGATGAAGAAGCGGGGCGGCGTGTTCGATGATCCGTTTGCCGATGGGGATGAAGCGGATGCCCTGACCGGGAATGCCGAAGCGCGTGCAGTGGCGCTGGAAGCGGCCCAGAAGGCCGCTGTTCTTGTAAAAAATGAAAACGCGACACTCCCGCTCGATCCGGCTTCACTTCGCCGCGTAGCGGTGATCGGTCCGAATAGCGACATTACGGTACTGGGCGGCTATTCAGATGAGCCACGGCAAACGATCAGCATTCTTGAAGGCCTTACCACAGAATTCGGCGATGCGATCGAAATCGTCCATTCCAAGGGCGTCAAACTCACCGATAACCGGTCCTGGTGGGATGATGAGATCAACCTGATCGATCGCGATACCAATCTGCAGATGATTGAGGATGCGGTAGCCGCTGCACAGGGCGTTGACCTGATCATCTTGGCCATTGGCGGTGATGAATCCACCTCCCGCGAAGCCTGGTCAGAAACTCACATGGGCGACCGCGATGACATCACCCTGATTGGCCAGCAGCGAGAGCTCGTCGAAGCGCTCAGCGCGACAGGCATTCCCATGGTTGGCGTGATCATTTCTGGCCGGCCGCTCACCCTGACCAATGTCGAGGCGCATTTCGATGCAATCCTGTATGGGTGGCAACTGGGACAGGAGACGGGTACCGCGATCGCAGACCTTCTGGTTGGGCGCGTTTCGCCAAGTGGCAAGATGCCGGTCTCCATCCCCCGTAATGTCGGGCAGATCCCGGCTTACTATTATCACAAACCAACCGCGCGGCGCGGGTATGCGTTTGCGGAAGCAAGCGCGCTATATCCGTTCGGCTATGGCCTCAGCTATTCGAGCTTCGAATACTCCGAACCGGTTCTCACCACAGATACGATCACGCGAGATGGCACGACATCTGTTCGTGTAACCGTGACAAATACCGGCAACGTCGATGCCGATGAAATCATTCAGATGTATATTCGCGATCAGGTGAGCAGCGTCACCCGGCCCGTCAAGGAGCTGAAAGGCTTTGAGCGCGTCACCCTGAAATCTGGCGAATCCAAAACGATCGAACTTCCGATTGGTCCTGCATCGCTGCAATTCTACAATCGCGACATGCAGCGCGTCGTTGAACCGGGTCTATTCGACATCATGGTCGGATCAAGTTCGCAGGATCTACAGACCGTGACCTTGACGGTTGAACCGTAGTACAATTCCGCGCCCGAAAGGCTCGCAATATCAAAAGGCCGGACATGATGCCCGGCCTTTTGCATTGTTTCGTTGATCAAAGTGATCAATTGGTCATCTGTTCGAGTTCCATGCCTTTTGTCTCGCGCACGGCCCACAGGACAAACCCAATGGATATGAATGCACAAAGCGCGTAGAAGCCGTAAGCACCTGTCAGCCCGATACCCGCCGTCACCAGCATGATCGGGAACGTCATAGTGATTGCAAAATTCGCCACCCACTGGAAAAACCCGGCCACAGCCAGGCCTGATCCACGGATCTGGTTGGGGAACATTTCGCCGAGCGACACCCACATGACTGGGCCCCATGAACCATTGAAGAACATCACATAAACGTTCGCCGCGATCAGCGCGATCAGACCGATATTGCCAGGCAGACTAACCTGGCCGTCTACAACCTGCGCCTGCGAGAAGCAGAGGGCCAGCGTCGATAGGGACAAAGCCATACCGACCGACCCCCAGAGCAAGAGCGGCTTGCGGCCGATGCGATCAATTAATGTAAGTGCGACCACCACAGCAATAATGGATACGGCCCCGGAAATGACGTTGATCAGGAGCGCATCCGATTCAGAGAAACCGACGGCCTGCCACAAAACGGCACCATAATAGAAGACCACATTGATCCCTACCAATTGTTGGAATATAGCCAAGCCGATTCCGATCCAGACGATCGGCTTCAACACACTGCCTTTGCCAAAAATGTCGGTCAGGTTCGGCTTATGATCACTAGCTAGCGATTCCTTGATCTCTGATACTTTCACAACAGCTTGTGCTTCGCCATTGATACGGCCAAGAACATTGGAGGCCGTCTCAGTCTTGTCTTTTGCGACCAGAAAGCGCGGGCTTTCCGGAATGAAGAAAAGTGCGACCAGGAAGATCACGGCTGGAAAGAGCTCAATCCAAAACATCCACCGCCAGGCCTCAAAACCCAATAGCCATTCATTGAGGGATGATCCTGCAGATTGAGCCACGAAATAATTACTCAGAAACGCAGTAAATAGACCCGAAATGATTGCCACTTGCTGGATGGAGGAAAGTCGGCCCCTGATATGTGCCGGCGCAATTTCTGAAATGTAAGCAGGTGCCATAACACTCGCTGCGCCAACGGCCAGGCCGCCGATAACACGATAGAACACGAACTCCATGGAGCTTCCGGCAATGCCAGAGCCCCAGGCTGAAACAATAAAAAAGGCCGCTGCGACCATCAACATCGTTCGCCGACCGAACAGATCAGAAAGCGTTCCAGCGAGCGCAGCGCCGATCGCACACCCCAAAAGCATGGATGCGACATTAAAGCCGGTGCCAACACTTTCAGAATTGAAAGCAGCCTGCAGTCCATCAACCGTGCCGTTGATCACACCGCTATCGAAGCCAAAGAGGAAGCCGCCAATCGTGGCCACGATACTGATCAGAATGACGAAGCCCAACTCGCCCTCGAACTCATTCTGTGTCTCCGTAAGTGCAGACAAAACTAACCTCCCTAATTTTTATCAGCCCCCATCTGTGAACACTTGTTCGGCATAATGGGCGGACGGCCATTTTTTATTTATTGAACCGATGGCACGAGAATGTTAGCGATATCATAAACAGTCAATACCCAGGCGTGAATGTGCTAGGGTTGAAAAACAAAGACTGACAGTTGCCGCGCTTGATTGCGGCTCGACCTGGGAGTGAAAAAATGAAGTCTATTCGCCGTTCAGCCGCATCCGCACTCATCCTTGCGGCGCTTATCGCGCCGGTCGCATGCACCGCAATTGACACGCCTGCATCGGTTACTCCTGTCGCGCCCGAAGAGTCTGAAGCGCCGTCTCAACCTGTCACAGAGGCGAGCCTTGCATCGTCCATCGATCTTGACAAATGGCCTGCGGTGGAAACGGCTCCGCTCGATCCGGTGGTCGAAGCCCGGATTACCGACATCATGGCGAAGATGACGCTGGAGCAGAAAGTTGGACAGGTCATCCAGGCCGACAGTGGCTCGGTTACCGCGGAAGAGGTCAAGAAATATCGGCTTGGGTCTGTGCTCAGCGGCGGCAACTCTGCGCCGGGGCCGGAGCCGTATGCCGACACGCAGACCTGGTTGCAGGCCGCAGATGAATATTATCTCGCGTCGATTGACCCGGAGGGCGTCGAAATCCCCATCCCGACCATCTGGGGCATTGATGCCGTACACGGACATGCCAACCTTACGGGCGCGGTCGTGTTCCCGCACAATATCGGTCTCGGCGCGATGAACAATCCGGATCTGATCGAGGATATCTACCGGATCACAGCGCGCGAGTTACGCGTGTCCGGTCATGACTGGACATTCGCCCCAACGCTTGCCGTCCCGCAAGACGACCGTTGGGGTCGCACCTATGAGGGCTTCTCTGAAAGCCCGGATATTGTCGCCTCTTATGGCGACCGCATCGTCTACGGACTCCAAGGCCATGTCGGCGATGACGATTTCCTGGGCGAAGAGCGAGTGTTGACCAGCGCCAAGCATTTTGTCGCCGATGGTGGCACCAAGGACGGCGTTGATCAGGGCGACGCGCAAATCTCCGAGGCGGAGTTGCGAGATATTCACGCCGCCGGTTATTTCACAGCCATCGCGGCAAATGCACAAACCGTGATGGCCAGCTTTTCGGCATGGAACGGGGTGCGGATGCACGGTCACAAGGAATTGCTGACCGACGTCCTGAAAGACCGCATGAATTTCAACGGATTTGTCATCGGCGACTGGAACGGCCACGCCCTGATCCCCGGTTGCACCGCCACGGACTGTCCCGAAAGCTTTATGGCTGGCGTCGACATGTATATGGCCCCCGACAGCTGGAAAGGCCTCTGGGAATCAACATACGCACACGTGCAGTCTGGAAAGATCACCCAGGACCGTCTGGACGATGCCGTACGCCGTATCCTTCGCGTAAAAATCAATGCTGGTTTGTTCGATGAACCATTGAAGCCCAGTGATCGACCGCTGGCTGGCGATGAGAGTATTCTCGGATCAGCTGAACATCGCGCCGTGGCGAGACAGGCGGTGCGTGAGTCCCTGGTGCTGCTGAAGAACAATGACGGATTGCTGCCGCTCGATCCCGGCTCGCGGGTCTTGGTTGTCGGAGACGGCGCCAACAGCATCACCAAGGTCGCCGGTGGATGGACCCTGTCCTGGCAGGGCGGCGGTTATCCGAATGAGGAGTTCCCGAACGGAAACACCGTGCTGTCGGGGATAGCCGCAGCCGTTGATGCCGCCGAAGGAGAGTTGATATTCGACCCCGAAGGAACGTCTGATGCCGAGGCCGATGTCGTGATCGCGGTTTATGGTGAAGATCCTTATGCCGAATTTCAGGGCGATATGGCGAATGTCGACTTTGTGCCCAACGGATTCGATCCGAGCAAACTTGGCGCATACCAGTCCAGGGGCATGAAAACCGTGTCAGTCTTCCTGTCCGGCCGCCCATTGTGGGCCAATCCGGAAATCAATATCTCGGACGCTTTCGTTGCAGCCTGGCTCCCGGGCAGCGAAGGTGGTGGTATCGCAGACATGCTCTTCCGCACTGATCCTGCTTATGAATTCACCGGACGCCTCTCCTATTCTTGGCCGAAACTCGCAACGCAGTCCGTGCTGAATGCGCATGATGCCGCGTATGACCCACTCTTCCCTCTCGGCTATGGACTCGGCTATGGCGACGACGGGTCTCTTCCGATCCTGTCTGAAGATTCCGGCCTGGGCGATGAGGCTTCGGTTGCCAAGGGTGTGTTCTTCGAAAAAGGACAACTTTATGCGCCTTGGGCCGTTCTTAAATATGGCTCTCCAGCGACCGCTCTGCCAATGGAGACGGCCGGACAGGTTGTAACCGCGTACGACAAGACTGCGCAGGAAGATTCACTCAAGATTACCTTCAAGTCTGACGCAGAAGACTTCATCATCGCTTCGAATTATCCGGTCGACTATTCGCGTGAAGCCAATGGTGCCATGGAGCTCGTGTTTGATGCGCGCGCCCTGGAAGGCTCACCCTCTTATGAAATCGGGCAAGGTTGCGAAGGTGATAGCAGTTGTGACGCCTTGGTGCCTGTGACACTGTCATCCGACTGGGCGGAGGTCCGCTTGTCCATGTCCTGCTTCGCTGACCGGGGCGTGAAGATGCAATATTTTGCCAAGGCGCTGATCATTTCCGGGCAGGCGGGTCAAAGTCTGGCGATATCGAACGTTCGACTCGCAGAAGACCAAAATGGCGCGCCGGATTGCGGCTAGAAAGTTCGTTCAAGGGGCACCCAATCAGCAGTCGTTTTGCAAATATAACGTGCCGCGCGGCATCAATCGCTTGTCACTTGAAGACATTGCCGAACACAGTCATTCGGGAGTGGGTTATAGAAAATGAGTAAAATGAGTAAGAAGCAAGCTGCTACCATCAGGGAAGTTGCCGCGCTCGCCGAAGTGTCACAGATGACAGTGTCGCGCGTCTTGAATGACCAGAGCGTGGTGCGTGAATCGACGCGCAAGAAAGTCCAGGCAGCGATCAGACAGCTGAACTACCGGCCAAACATCATGGCGCGACACCTGGCGGGGCGGCCGGGCATGTTTATCGGCCTGATCTATCGCAATCCAAGTTACGGCTATCTCAGCGAGTTTCTACTGGGTGCGCTGAACACCTGCCGGGAACTCGGCCACTACCTGATTGTTGAGGAACCATTCGTTGATCAGGACATGGTCGATCTTGAGAAAATCGAGAAGCGATTTCTCGATACGTCGATCCAGGCCCTAATAGTTGTTCCACCCCTGTCGGAGGACCCGGACCTGATCGACACGCTGATACGAACCGGCATTTCCTTCGTTTGCGTCAGTCCCAAGCAAGACGCCTATACAGGGCCGAGTGTTAGAATGGACGATCGCGACGCAGCGCAGGAAGTCACCGAGTATCTGATTTCGCTTGGACATGAGCGGATTGGCTTCATTTCTGGTCCCCCTGATCATAAATCCTCGGAACTCCGGAGCGGTGGGTTCGAGACAGCGATGCACGCTAAGGGTCGGACAATTGACGAGAAGATCGTGATTCAAGGAGACTTCACCTATGTTTCCGGCATGCAGTGCGCTGCGAAAATGCTATCGATGGATGATCCGCCGACTGCGATCTTTGCGTCCAATGACGATATGGCGGCGGGCGCCATTGCCGCCGCGCACCGCGCGGGCCTGCTTGTCCCTGAAGATGTTTCCATTGTCGGCTTCGACGACACGCAAAACGCGTCATCCATATGGCCGCCACTGACAACTGTGCGACAACCCATTCGCGAAATGGCACGCGCCGCGATCGAAATCCTCGCAAACAAAGGGGTGCCAACGAAACAGACCCTGACTCATCGCAGACTCGATCATGAGTTGATCATTCGAAAGTCTGCGGGCCCGCCTCAAAAGTAAGGCGTTCCGAACGAGGCAGGCTCAGAGCCATCGGTTGAACAAATTCTCCAGCATTTCCTGACGGCCGGAGCGGATCTTCGGATCGAACTCCCCCACCTCAGCTTTTGCTGCGATTTGTTCCAGTGTGGCGTCTTCCATGATCCACTTCCCGAAGGCGCCGTCCCAACCCGCATATCGTTCCGCCAGGAAGGATTCATAGGTGCCATCTTCAAGGATCGAGGCTGCTGACAGCAAGCCACGCGCCAGGGCATCGACCCCACCAATATGGCCATGGAACAAATCCGCCGCATCGATACTCTGGCGTCGCACCTTGGCGTCGAAATTGAACCCGCCCGTGGTAAAGCCGCCATGCTTCAGGATGTGCACCATGGAACGCGTGATCTCGAGTGGGTCAGCCCAGAACTGGTCGGTATCCCAACCGTTCTGCGGATCGCCGCGATTGGCATCGACTGACCCGAAAATGCCGTGCGCAAACGCCATCGCAATCTCATGGTCCATAGCATTACCCGCCAAAGTCGCATGATTAGTCTCGATGTTCACTTTGACATCATCAAGCAGATCGTAGCGCTCCAGAAAACCATACACCGTCTGTGTATCGCGATCATATTGGTGCTTGGTCGGCTCATGCGGTTTTGGCTCGATCAGAAGCGGCCCCTTGAAGCCAATCTTGTGCTTGTGTTCGGCGACGAGGCTGAGCATGCGCCCGAGTTGATCGAGTTCACGGCCCGGATCGGTATTGAGCAATGTATCATAGCCTTCGCGCCCGCCCCAAAGCACGTAATTCTCACCGCCCAGGCGATGCGTCGCTTCAAGCGCCTGGCGGATTTGCATCGCCGCGCAGGCAAATATTTCAGGATCCGGGTTGGTGGCCGCCCCTGCCATATAACGGGGATGCGAGAATGCATTGGCCGTCCCCCAGAGCAGCTTCAGCCCGGTGCGCTCCATCTGCGCTTCGATCGGGTCCAGGATTCGGGCCAGGTTTTCTGTATGCTCCGGCATCGTTTGCGCTGGCGCCATAACATCGACATCGTGAAACGCGAAGAACGGCCAACCAAGCCGCGAAAAGAATTCAAACGCAATATCAAGCTTGGCCTCGGCCATGGCCTGACCTTCAAGCGCGTGCCAGGGGCGATTGAACGTGCCCGCACCAAACACATCGAAGCCATCCCAACAGAAGGTGTGCCAGTAGCAGACTGAAGGTCGAAGGTGGTCTTCCATGCGCTTGCCCAAGACGACACGATCCTTGTCATAATAGCGGTAGGCGAGCGGGTTATCCGAGTCCGGTCCCTCATATACAATGGGGTCAATCCCATCGAAAAAACTGGCTGCATCAAACATTCTGATCGTCCTTTTGGTTTAGGTCCCGAGTGGATTTGTAGAGCGCGCGATAATGCTCAAGCTGCCCGGCCATGAAGTCGACATCCGATGGATTCGGTTCGATTTCGGCTTCTATCTCTGGTGCCGAAAATTCGGACCGTGTTGAGTTGTTCGCACCCATTTGCGCCAGGCGTGCAGCTCCGAGCGCGGGGCCGACATCGGAATTGCGCCGATAAACAAGCCGGCGATTCAGCGCCGCGGCCAGAATACGTCCCCAATAGAGCGACCGCGACCCACCGCCGATGACGCTGATGGACGAAATTTTCGAGCCGGCAGTAAGGACTGCCAATCCGTCTGCGAACCCGAGAGCGACCCCTTCCAGAATGGCTTGTCCGATTTCAGCCGTGTCGCTGTCATGTGTCAGACCGAACAATGATCCCGTCGCATGGGGATCATTGTGCGGCGTGCGCTCGCCGGACAGATAGGGAAGAAACAGTGTTCGGCACGATCCGAAACGGTTCGCTGCTTCCGCAGCCGCGACAAGCTCGGAGCCAGTGCTCAGCCCGACCAATTTCGCACCCCAGTCAACGCAGCTTGCGGCCGACAACATCACTGACATCTGATGCCACAGGTCAGGCAGCGCGTGACAGAATGTATGGACAGCGCTGGCGGCGTTTGGTCGGTATAATGTATCTGCCACAAACAGGACACCGGACGTTCCAAGCGACAGGAAGGCGTCACCGGAATCCACGACACCAACCCCAACCGCGCCTGCCGCATTATCTCCGCCGCCGCCCACGACCGGCGTGTTTGCAGGCAGCCCCCAACGCCCTGCAATTACGGGCAGTACGGTCCCGCAGACTTCGGGGCCTTCAAAAAGCTCTGGCATGTGATCGACGCTCAGATGGCAAGCGTCGAGCAATAGTTCTGACCACGCGCGGCGTTCGATATCGAGCCACAACGTGCCGGCGGAGTCCGACATATCGCTGGCAAAGACCCCAGTCATAAGCAGACGAACATAGTCCTTTGGAAGCAAGACTTTGCGAACTGCCGCGAAGATATCGGGTTCATTTTCCTTTAGCCACACCAGTTTTGGCGCGGTAAAGCCGGGCATTGCGAGATTGCCAGCGAGCTGATGCAAGTCTGGAACCCGCGATTCCAGTATCTGACACGCCTTTCCGCTGCGACCATCATTCCAGAGAATGGCCGGCCGCAGCACCTGATCCTCCTCGCCGAGAAGTGTTGCACCATGCATCTGACCGGCTAGACCAATTGCGTTCACGCCGCTGAGATATTTCGCGGGTAAAGCCTGTACCGCTTCATCTGTCGCTCGCCACCACGCGTCAGGATCCTGTTCCGACCACCGGGGATGTGGTCGCGATACGGTCAGCGCCGAGGCGGCCTGCGCGACCACCCCGCCCTCTTCGTCCATCAAGATGGCCTTCACGCCGGACGTCCCGATATCTATTCCGAGATACATGTTATCGATCCACGCAAGGGCCCGTTTGATGAGAGCGTTGGCCTAGTTGAGTTTGTTAAGCTCGAAACTTCCCAGCTCGATTGTTTGCAGGTCATGACCTAGTTGAATGACGAAACGCAGATCATCTGACGAAACATCCAGCCCCGAAACGCCATAGACGCTGTATTGCTCCCATTCGGAAGACAAGATGAATGGCTGCGACAGGACTTGATCATAGGGTTCACGATTGCGATCAAGGACAGCCGTTATGTCGCCCATACCGGATTCGACACGTGCCCAAAATCGCAGGCTAAGCTCGTCACCGAGTCCGACACCCATTTTTAGGTCGGACGCCCCGGCCTGCGCCATCCAGACCTCATCCTGTTCCTGTTCATTGCTGACGCGCAGTCCCGGCACCTCGGCCGTTTCCCCTTCGATCGGAGCACTCGACACACCGTCGCCATGAACCCATACGAAGCGCCCCGTCGCGGATGCATCAGAAGTATCTCCGACATTTGCTGGATCGGCAGACGCGACCGGCTGCGGCGACGGGTTTTGACCAAGCGTAATCGCAAAGAAGGGTCCGAATTCGATGGTCTGTTTCATATGCCCTAAATTGAATCCCATATCCGACTTAGCGGCCGGGAAATCTGCTCCCGCGACACCTGTGACGCGATACATTTTCCAGATTTCTGTTGGCATGATGTCCTTGTCGACAATCATGTCATACGGTTCTTCGTCTCGGCCGAGTGAAATGGTGATCTTGCCTGCGTCCTTGCCGCCCGGAATTTTCGAAGCGCGTGCCCAGAAATAGACTTCGACCGTCTCACCTTGGGAAACATCCTTCGCAAAAGGCGCGCGCATATTAATGTCCCAGGGTTTCTTGCTCTTTCGCTTGACCTGAAATGAAATCGCCTGTCCGCCCGGAACGCCTTCGGAATCGACGGCTTGAGCCCGCTTATTGTTTCCTTCCGGCTTCCATGTGATGTGAAGTGGATTATGCAGCAATGACCCGGGTAGCTCGCTTTGTGTCAGCGGTTCGACATCAAAGCTCGGATCGGCGGCCGCCGCAGGCGCGAACATACTACCCCTTGCAACCAATCCTCCGGCGAACATGGTTTTGAGCTTTCGCATTGTGATGTCTCCTCCGATATTTACAGGCGCGGAATACCTCCCCAGATGCCTGTCCCATGATGATAGGCGCAATCAAGCACGCCTGACTCTCAAGTGATGTTAGCGCTACCATAACCGTGCGGCAATGACTACTACTTGCATCACCTGATTTAGTTCAGCCGGTGGGTATCAGGCTGGAATAGCCCCGAACGACAAGCGTCTGATCTATTGAAGACTGACCTCACCATCGATCGCTTTTCGCAAGTGATCGCGGCGGGCGACAATTTCCTGCTTGGCTTCACAATCGCGGCAGCGCTCCAGAATTCCTTCAATCTTGCGCAGCTCACTCTCGGCGGTTTTGGGATCGCCGGTGAGCAGTTTTATCAGCCCGATCTTGTAGTGGGCATCATACAGGATCGAACTCGACGCTGTAGCCTTTTCAAAATTGCGTAAGGCTTCATTGGTCTTGCCCAACTGGACCTGGGAGAGACCAGCAAAATACAGCTGACGACCTCTTTTGTCGCAGGTTCGCTCATAGTCGCTCTGGACATTGCGCGCCGATACCCCGGAACTCGCGGCGATACCCGTCGAAGCTTGCTGTCCCGCGCTCGCGGTCTGCCCCCGTGAGGACGCCCCGGAATCAGAACTCGTGCCGGCATTCGCAAATGTTTCGGCTCGACCGGCTTCCGTTCGTGCATTGTCAAATGTCGCCGTTACGGCACGTTCGCGTCTCAATGCACAGCTTGCATTATCGAGAAACTCGACTTCCGCTGTCAGATAGTCACCGGCCCTGAATGCCGCCATGGCAGCATCGTTCTGAACGCCAGTGACCGTGACCGTATCGAGCACAACCTGATCGCCCTCTTCTGCCGGATCGGAGGTTTCTTGTGCGGTCATAGAAGGCGCCCCGCAAAGTAGTGACGCGGCCAGTATGAATGCTGAAAATCTTTGGGAGGATGAAAGGTTCATAATTATTGGTTTCCTGTATCGTGCATGATCTACTCCCCGAAATCTTCTAACCCGATTGACACAATTTGTGAAGATACTGGGCATGATCCTCAAATCGATCGAGGCATTTGTTCGTCGCCCGGCGGATTTCTGACATGCGCCGGTCGAGCACGTCGTCGGGCATATAGTCGACAATCGGATGGTATCGTTTCGGGCGATAATTCTGCCCCTCAAAGACGGCAAACCAGCTATGTTCGCCAAAAAGTTCATTATCATGGCGATAAAGACGCCCATTTTCGAGATAAATGCCAATTCGCTGCTTGAGCGCTTGGGGCAGTTCCATGGTCCGCACATAATTCCAGAACGGAGAATCGTCACGCTGTGTCGCGCAATAATGCAGTATCAGGAAATCGCGGAC
>CAYGKE010000071.1:0-13431 GCA_964350465.1 uncultured Hyphomonas sp. | reverse complement strand
GTATCAGGAAGCTTGCCCCGGCAGCAGAATTGAGAAAAATCACAACGAGTAAAATTCGCAGGGCGTCGTTCGATTTCAGTGCTTGCAAATAGGCTCTGCCATAGTTCTCGCGTTTGGCTGGGTGCTTGCCTAAGGGCGGGCGTTCCCTTGTCATCAGGAAGCAGATGCAAAGCGCCGCGGTTGCCGCGATTGCGCCGCAACCTGCCGCTATGAAAAATCCCGTTGGTGAGCTTTCCTCGCCGCCGCCAAAATACCGGCTGAGCGGAAACCAGAGGCTGGTAATGGCGAGCATGCCCAAGAACGCAAATATCATTCGGGTGCCGGACAATTCTGCGCGGGTGCGACTGTCATAAGTCAACCTGGATGACAGGGCAGAATAGGGGACAGCCACGAGCGTGTAACACGTCCGAAACAGTACATTGGCGAAGACAAAGTAGACGATCAGCACGAACCCGTTGAGCGGCGGTATCCAGAACAGCAGCAGGAAGGACAGGCCCAATGCGAAACTGCCAAACAAGATAAACGGTCGATAGGAACCAAACCGGCTACGATGACGTTCCGCGAACGAGGCGACAATTGGATCTGAAATGGCATCCCATGCGAGACCAATGGAGAATACAAAGCTGGCTGTATGTGGAGACAGTCCGGCGACATCTGCGTACCAAAATACAAGGATAAGGGAGAGCGAATTCCAATAAATGTTCAGGCCGAAATCGCCTATGCCATAGCCGAACAGAAAACCAAGTGTCTGCTTCGGTCGGTCTGCCTTCTCTTGGTTTACGGCCATGACTTGACTGTAGTCAGACATTAGTCATCCTGCCCAGATAGTTTTGCGTCGCACATTCAAACGACCAGACTCAGGCAGAGAGAGACGGCAAAACCAACCATGCCGACAAGCGTTGACGAGACAGTCCACGTTCGCAGCGTTTCAGGAACGCTGAGGTCGAAGTATTTGGAGATGAGCCAGAACCCGGAATCGTTGACGTGGCTGAGGACGCTGGCACCCGACGCGATTGCAATAGTCATCAAGGCAAGATCCATCCCACCGACATTGAGCACCATAGCAAGTGGCGCGACCAATCCGGCGGCAGTCAGCATTGCAACCGTTGCTGAACCTTGTGCGACCCGGACCAAGGCCGCAAGCACGAAGCCCGCGACAAGCGGGGTTAAGCCAACAGCTACTGTTGCGTCGGCCATAGCTGCCCCAGCCCCGGTATCGATCAGGACCTGTTTGAACGCGCCGCCTGCGCCCGTCACCAGGATGATCGCGGCCGTTGGCTCGAATGCCCGGGCAAGGCCCTCGCGAAGCCGCTCCTGGCTCACATCATCCTTCGGTCTGAGAGCAAAGTATGCAAGCGCGCAAGCAATTAGCAGAGCCACAAACGGATGCCCAATAAAGGTGAGTGCCTGTCCCAGCGATGTTGTTGCAGCGCCGGTCATTTTGATCAGCGCGCCCGCAACAATCAGCGCCAGCGGCACGAGAATGGTTGCAAGCGCTTTTGTTGCCAGCCCTGATGGTGGGTCAAATTCTGCTACTTCAATGCCGTCTAGATCTGGCGGCGCTTGCTGAAGATAGCCGGCGCGGCTGGCATAACCCGCATAGAGCGGTCCTGCGACGATCATCGCCGGTAGTCCAGCCACTAGGCCAAAGATGATGACCCAGCCGAGGTCGGCGCCAAGTATTTCGGCAACAGCGATCGGACCCGGCGTTGGAGGAATGAAGGCATGCGCCGTCGCAAGGCCGGCAAGTAATGGCAGACCGAACAGCAGCGCTGATTTCCTGGCTTTGCGTGCGACGGCTCTGACCAGTGGGATCAGCAAAATCAGACCGACATCAAAGAAGACAGGAATTGCGATGATAATGCCGACAAACCCCATGGACCAGACAGCAGCTTTATCTGACCGTCCACCAATCAGTTTCATTGCCATGGCTTTTGCGCCGCCGCTGGCTTCCAGAAACACCCCCAACAGAGCACCGAGACCGACAATAACTGCTATAAAGCCAAGCACGCCGCCCATGCCGGTCTGAACAGCGGCGATTGTCTTGTCTGGCGCAAGACCAGCGGCCAGACCGGTGAACAGTGCGGCAGCTAGCAGAGCAGGGAAAGCCGGAACCCGCCGCGCAAGTATAAGGATCAGCAGAGCGGCAATCCCTGCGACTGTTGCTATGACAGGGCGTAGCTCAACAATTGTCTCCAGCAGACCGCTCATTCTATTCGGCTGGCTCGGGCGGCGGCGTCAGACCAGACGAGGTCCACTTCCAGAATACAAATTTGAGAACAGTATCTCCCGTATTGGATATGCCATGTTCGTCCCACGGCGCGGCATATAGCATATCGCCAGGCCCAGCCGGGAAGGTTTCGCCATTGACACTCCAGGTCCCTGCACCCTCCAGCACCATGAGGTATTCTTCCTCAGCATGGGTATGCGGGGGATGAATTTCCTTACCCGGCTGAATCTCGGCAATACCGGAAAGCGCATTCTCCGTGCCCCAAGAGGCGCCTTCAAAATATTGGTAATAGGTGCCCCATTCTTCATCTTGGCCCGTAACGTCGCTGGCTTTTTGCACTTGGGTGTCAAAGCGCGGCGCTCGTTCAGGAATGATAAGGTCTGATGGCACATTCACACCGAGCGCCTCAACCATATCTTCGTCCCAACCGGTATCGGCATCGTAAAGCGCGAATGTGTTCGAGAAAGACCAAAGGCACCATGGAATATCCTTGTCCTCCATCGCTGCACGCACGGCGCCCGCCCATTTGACCCGGTCCTTGGCATTGATCGGATCATTGGCGCCAAACTCACCTACAAAGACAGGGTGTCCAACCGCCTCCCTGAACGCGGCGGCATATTCGGCGGCGGCTTCCAGCTCTTCCTTGTCACGCCGGGACCCCCAGGAACGTTTCTTGGTCGGCATCTCATCTTCGAGCCAGTCGGCATATTGATGGGTAAAATCAAATGGGTCGTAATAATGGAATGTGTAGACGATATTGCTGTCCGGCGGCGCAATATTTGTTGGCAAGCTGGTCAGACCTGACCACTCTTCCCCGCCGAGAATGATGATACGGTCAGGATTGCTTTCGCGGATTGCCAGCACGGATGTCGTTTGTGCTGCGCGCATCAGATCACCGTTGAGATTATGGCTCGGTTCATTCAGGGCCTCAAACCAGAGCCTATCCGGTGCGTCGGCAAAATGCGGCGCAATCTGGCGCCACATCGCCAGTAGCTTCTTCATTTCGCCGCGCGGATCTTCCATGAGTTCGTTGAAGTGATGGATATTAAGAATAACTTTGAGATCGGCTGCCAGGGCGGCTTGTACAGCGGCATCAACTTCCGCCATGAAGGCAGGCTCTATCAGATAATCAGGTGCGGGCCCCGAATAGTCGCCCCATCGTGCTGGAATACGGACAGTGTCGAACCCTGCCGCTTTGATGCGGAGGAAGTCGGATGGATTGATAGACTTGCGCCAGTCACTTCCTCTTTCGCCATCGAGACTATTGCCCATATTTACACATCGCTGCATTTCGAATGCAGGCGCAGGATTTGCTTCGCTTTGTTGGGCGCTGGCTGCGCTGGTTGCGAACGCTAAACTGGCCAAGAGTGCCGATAGAAAACGCATCTCTGATCCTCCCTTTAGTGAGCAGAATAAACGGGCCGATAACGTTGTCAATTTTTGATATGATCGTTTGGATGAGGCTAGTGCTTGGTTCATGGATTTCTGGGGGACAAACGCGTGGCGGAGGAGGAGGGATTCGAACCCCCGGAACTCTTGCAAGCTCAACGGTTTTCAAGACCGCCGCATTCAACCGCTCTGCCACTCCTCCGCAGCAGGGGGATCATCTCTTACAGTCTGCGGCTGAATGCAAGACCTGTCATGAAATTGCCTGCATTCGACCAATTATGGTTAACAGAGCCTGTCGGGGGACTGGTGGATTGAGTGGAGATGTTCACGCTGTATGCAGCTTGTCATGGTAAACGGATCGCAATGGAAGAGCCGAATGCTCTTTGATCCTGCCTTGATGGCAGGGCACCGCAGAATGAGGTAGACAATGCGCAAGACACACTCTGGACCCGTTGCAATTCGTTTTCTGGGCATGGCCGTATTGGCCTGCGCGGGGCTGCAACCTGCCATGGCTGGCAAGAACCGTCCGGCGCCAATCGTGTTTGCAGATCAAGATGATGTCCAACGCCCTGCTACCGAGAGTCAGACAGCCACGCCTGTGACAATAACTGGCCCGTCAGACAGAACGGCGCGCTTGTCCTTCAAATACCCTGAAGCCGGGCAGGGAGGTGAGGCAGCGTCCGAGCCAGTGCCGCAATCGCAGCCCGCAGCTCGCCAGTACGCTGCTGTCCCCAGCTACGAGCAATATTCGCCTCAGGCGGCACCTGCGCCAACACCGCAAGCGATCGCTGAAGCAGCCGAGCGCACTGGGCCGATCCGCATTACAGCGCGCAAAGAGCCTGAAGCGCGGCCGGTTGGCCGACCGCTGACACTGTCGACAGTGTCGGTAAGCAAGGAAGCTGCGCTAAACGACGAGATCGGGATCGCAGGCCTCTATGCGGACGGATTTCATGGCAAACCAACCGCGAATGGTGAGATATTCGATGATGGCGCGATGACCGCAGCGCATCCGAGCCTGCCACTACCGAGCCTGGTTCAGGTCATAAACATTGAAAATGGCCGTGAAGTTGTGGTGCGTGTGAATGATCGCGGTCCTTTTGCGCCGGGCAAGATGATCGATCTTTCGAGCCGCGCCGCCAGCATTCTCGGTATAGATGAGCGTTCTCAAAGCAAAGTAAAGCTGCGCTATCTTGGGCCTGCACCCGTCGAAACATTGGCGTCGCGCGCACGGACGGACCGTGTGGTCGAAGAAACGATGACGGCCCCTGTCACGCGTCCAGCACCTGTCAGGGTCACGCAACCGGCGCCAAGTCCGCTCGCAGCCCGTCCGCTGCCAGTTGCTGCCAGCTCGGGTAATATCTTCATTCAGGCTGGCTCATTTGCCGATATCAGCAACGCCCAGAGCATGAACACGGCGCTCGGGCGGCAGTTGCCGGTTAAAATCGAACCTGCGCGGGTCAACAATGCCGACTATTTCCGCGTCCTCGTTGGGCCGTTCAAGACACGGCGTGAGGCGGAAGTCTATCGCCAGCACCTCGACCAGTCGGGCATTACCAAGGGTTTTATTGTCACCCGTTAGACACCCGCACCGAATTCATTGACGAATGTCACAAACATGCCCTTCTTCCGTCGCAGGAAGAAGGGCATAAGCTTTGGCAAGGAGTCGCAAATGAATTTGCTCAAAACAATCGGTCTGGCCATTGCCGCAGCTATTATCCCAGCGTTGGCTCATGCCCAGTTGATTCAAACGGACGCGGAATATGCGGTAATTATGGACTATGAGACGGGGGAGGTCCTGTTCGAGAAGAATGGCGATCAGCCTATGATCCCGGCCTCGATGACCAAGATCATGACCACGCATCTGGTCTTTGAGCGACTGAAAACCGAGGAAATTGCACTTACTGATACTCTGACAACGAGTGAGAATGCCTGGCGGCGGGGCGGCTGGGCAACCGGTGGCTCTACCATGGGGCTTGAAGTTGGTCAGGAGGCCACCATTGAAGATCTGCTTCGCGGTGTAATCGTCCTGTCCGGTAATGATGCCTGCATTGTGCTTGCAGAGGGATTGTCGGGCTCCGAACAGGTTTTTGCAGAGGAAATGACGGCATCCGCTCAACGCATGGGCCTCAGCACGGCAAACTTTAAGAATGTCAGCGGCCTGCCAGCCGAGGGACATGAAATCTCTGCCGTGGACCTTGCCAGATTAGCGCGCTCGACGATCACCGATTATCCAGAATACTATGCCCTCTACGCTGAAGAAGAGATGACGTGGAACGATATTCGCCAAGCCAACCGCAATCCGCTACTGGGCAAAATGGACGGCGTCGATGGCCTGAAAACCGGCCATCTGGAATCTTCTGGCTATGGCCTTGTCGCCTCAGCAGTCAGGGACGGACAGCGACGCATCATCGTTATCAATGGTCTGCCTAGTATACAGGACCGCGCCCAAGAAGCCGAACGCCTGATGCGCACAGCGTTTACAGCTTTTGCAACCCGCACGGTTGCTGTCGATGACAGCCGCCTGGCTGATTTAGATGTCTGGCTGGGCGCGGCACCAACGGTTGGCGTCAAACTATCAGAGCCAATCAGCGTCACAGCACACAAGCGGGCATTCGCCCTTGCCAGGACAGAGATTGTCTTTCAGGGACCGATTGAGGCACCGATCGCAGCTGGTGATCAAATTGCTGAACTCGTGATCACACTGGACAGTCGCGCGCCCGTGCGAGCGCCACTTGTGGCAACTGAGGCCGTCGCCAAACTCGACTTTATCGGCAAAGCCGTTGAAGGTTTGAGCCGCAAGATTGCGCCAGATAGCTAGACGGCAAGACAGTATGAGGGGCAGGTTCATTACACTGGAGGGCGGCGAGGGCACCGGCAAGTCAACGCTGATCGTAGGGCTACAGGAGGCGCTCTCCAACCGGGGTATCGATTGTGTGATAACGCGTGAACCCGGCGGTACAGTGCTTGCTGAGGCGCTACGTACATTGGTCCTCAATCCGCCCGCCGATGAGGGCTGGAGTCCACTAGGCCAGGCATTACTTATGAATGCGGCGCGGGAAGATCATTTAGAGCGTCTGATCAAACCGATGCTGGATGCTGGAAAATGGGTGATCTCTGACCGGTTTTCCGATTCAACCCGCGTCTATCAAGGCATACAGGGGGTCGCAGCAGATGTACTCACACAACTCGAAGAGTTCGTCATCAGTCAGACCAGACCAGATCTTACACTGATCCTTGACGGGAATCCCGCGGACCTTCTGGATCGACGTGCCGGTCGCGGGACGCAGGACACGTTTGAGGATCGGGATCTGGAATTTCACAATCTGGTCCGAACTGGATTTCTCAAGGTCGCAGAAACGGAACCTGAGCGCTGCGTCGTGATTGATGCGCTGGCATCGCGTCGGTCTGTCTTGCAACGCGCGCTTTCGGCCATCGAAACCAGGCTGGTAGCACCATGACGGGTGCCCTTGAAATGATCGGTCATGCCGCTGCCGAAACCGCCTTTCAGAGCGCGAAGGCATCAGGGCATCTGCATCACGCCTGGATACTGAAAGGGCCCTCGGGGATAGGCAAGTCGCTGCTGGTGAGACGATTGTGTGCGTCGCTGCTTGGGGCGAGCAATCTCGACCAAGAGGGGGACGCGGTTGTTCAGAAGGTCATTTCTGGCAGTCACCCTGATCTTAAATGGGTGACGCGGACGACCAATGATAAAGGACAGCTGAAGCAGGATATCAGCGTCGAGCAGATCCGTGATCTCAATCATTTCTTCACGCTCCGGCCAGCCCTGTCGGGGTGGCGTATCGGGGTTATCGACGCCTTGGACGAGATGAACGTTTCGGGCCTGAACGCCCTCCTCAAAACGCTGGAGGAACCGCCCAACAAGGCGATCCTTTTCCTGATCTCGCACGGCACCAAGCCTGACCTTCCGACGATCCGGTCGCGTTGCCAGTTGCTCCGCCTTAACCCGTTATCCAATGATGATACTAAAGCTGTACTGGACCGAAAGGGCGGGGCAGATAGTCTTGTCCTGCCGCTCGCTAATGGCCGTCCTGGGCTGGCGCTATCACTTGGCGCGGAGGGCATTGCCCGCACAATACAAGCGACGCGCGACCTGCTTTCAAAACACGGCACGCGCGGCGACCGGGCAGTCGCCGAAGCTTTGTCGAAAGCCGTCAAATCTGATGAGGCGCTTGCCGTCTATACGACTTTAATTATGGACTGGTGCGCGACCAAGGCAGAAGACAACCCGGCCTATGCATCGACCTGGTTGAAGCTTCAGCATCTGCGTGCACAAGCTGATGATCTCAACCTGACGCCACTGCAGAGGGCGACGAAATTGTGGGCTGTTCTGAACAGTCAGCCGCGGGCCGCAAATTCATAATGTTTGATACGCACGTAAACCTGCATGCTGACTCCTATGCAGAAGACCTGCCCGATATTCTGGCGCGCGCGCGCCAAGCCGGGGTCACCCGAATGCTGGCCATTTGTGAGCGCTTTGACAGTTTCGACCGCGTCAAAGCGATTGCGGAAGCGCATGACGACATCTGGTGCAGTGTCGGCACGCATCCCCACCACGCCAAGGACTTCACCAATGTCACGGCTGAAGACCTGATCGCCTGCGCGGCTGACCCTAATGTCGTCGCGATCGGTGAATCAGGCCTCGATATGCACTATGGTCACAGCCCGTTGGAGGTGCAGCAGGCCAGTTTCCGGACCCATATTCAGGCGGCGCGCGAAACGGGACTACCCGTCATCGTACATGCGCGCGAAGCAGATGCTGAAACGGCACAGATTCTTGAAGAGGAGAGCGCCAAGGGCGCGTTTCCCATCCTGCTCCATTGCTACACTGGCGGTCAGGATCTGGCGGATCGCGGCCTGGCACTAGGTGCTTTCGTATCCGTGTCCGGCATACTGTCTTTCAAGAATGCAGTGGCTGTTCGAGAGGTCATAAAGACGGTGCCATTGGATCGTGTGATTCTGGAAACCGATTGCCCTTATTTGGCGCCGGTTCCGTACCGCGGGCGGCGAAATGAACCCGCCTATTTGCCATATGTGGCGGATGCTTTGGCGGAAATGCATGATATGACGAGAGACGATGTCGTACAAATGTGCGAAACCAATGCTCTGAAGCTCTTTTCAAAGATTAGCGACACATGACGAGACGGCTGAAAGTAACACTGCTGGGGACGGGGTCGTCAGGTGGTGTGCCACGCATCGGCAATGATTGGGGCGCTTGTGATCCGTCTGATCCACGCAATCGAAGACTGCGGTGTTCAGCACTGATAGACATGTGGATAGACGGGTCAGAAACGGCTCAGACCAGGGTCATAGTTGACACTTCACCAGACCTGCGAGAACAACTTTTGAGAGCAGAAGTCCAATATTTGGATGCAGTCCTGTTCACCCACGATCATGCCGACCAAACCCACGGAATTGATGACCTGCGCGCGCTGGTCTTGCGTAATCGCCGCCGAATACCCTCCTATATGGACGCGTCTACACGTGACAGCCTTGTGCCCAAATTCCGTTATTGTTTTGACGGGCAGGGCGGCTATCCGCCGATCCTTGACCTGCAACCGGATATTTCGGCCTTCAAGCGCATCAATATTTTGGGTGCTGGCGGCAAACTGAGTGTGCTGCCACTGCGACAGAAGCACGGGCGCATCGAATCTCTTGGCTTCAGGATTGGACCTGTCGCGTATTGTAATGATGCTGACGATCTTCCGGAGGAGAGTTTTGCGGCTCTGGAGGGCGTGCACACTTTGATCGTAGATGCTTTGCGATACACGCCGCACCCGAGCCATGCTCACCTGGCCCGGACGCTGCAATGGGTTGAGCGCATACAGCCACAGCGAGCGATCCTGACCAATCTCCACATCGATATGGATTACCAGACGCTAAAGCGGGAACTGCCTGAACATGTCGAAGCTGGCTATGATGGCATGTCTGCCGAATTCAGGCTGGAGGATGAAGACTAGCCGTTTTGTAGGTCGGCAAAATGACGGGTCGCGGCAACGGCATTTTTCCAGCCACGTGTAAGCTCCGTACGTGTTTCCGCAGGCATATCCGGCGAGAAAGTTGTGACCGCGTCCTTCAGCCCGGCGATACTGTTTCGGTCTGACCAAATTCCAGCCTGCATACCCGCCAGCAGCGCCGCGCCGAGCGCCGTCGACTCGACATTAGCGGGCCGCTCGAGCCTGCACTCGGTGACATCCGAAATGAACTGCATCAGCCAATTGTTCTGAGACATGCCGCCATCGACACGAATAAGTTCGGGCGCGCCACCATCTGCGGACAGCGCGTGTGTCAGGTCCAGGGTCTGGTAGGCAACAGATTCCAAGACGGCGCGGGTGATGGCGGCGCGTCCGGTCTGCCGCGTCATGCCGAAAAGGCTGCCGCGTGCCTCACTGTCCCAGTGCGGCGCGCCGAGACCGGCAAAGGCCGGCACCATGTAGACGCCGTCATTCGACGTCATTGAACTGGCTAAAGCTTCGGTCTCTCCGCTGGTCGCAATAATCTGCAATTCATCACGCAACCACTGCGCCGCAGCGCCAGCGATGAAGATAGAGCCCTCAAGCGCGAAGACCGGATCGCCCTCAGTGCGGCAGGCACGTGTCGTGAGCAACCTGTTCTCCGACAGGACCGGCGTGTTTCCCGTATTCATAAGGACAAAGCAGCCAGTCCCATAAGTCGCCTTGGTCATGCCAGGCTGAGTACAGCCTTGCCCAAACGAAGCAGCTTGCTGGTCGCCCGCGACGCCGGTGATTGGAATTGCCCGACCGAACAGAGACGGATCGGTTGAGCCAAAATTGGCGGCACTGATTTTTATTTCTGGCAGAATGGCTTGCGGGACATTGAAGAGGGCAAGCAGGTCATCATCCCACTCGCCGGTGTGAATATTGAACAGGCAGGTCCGCGCGGCATTGGTCTCGTCGGTGACGTGACTGACGCCGCCCGTGAGGCGCCAGATCATGAATGTATCGATCGTACCGCAGGCGAGCTTGCCACTGGCAGCGCGCTCCCTGGCACCATCGACATGATCGAGCAGCCACGCGATTTTCGTCGCCGAGAAATAAGGATCGAGCAGCAAGCCAGTCTTTTGCCGGATCATTGGCTCATGGCCAGCATCTCTCAACTGCTGGCAAACCTCTGCTGTTCGCCGGTCCTGCCAAACAATTGCATTATTGATCGGCTTTCCTGTCTCAAGATCCCAGATCACGATGGTTTCGCGTTGGTTGGTAATACCGATCGCAGCGACCGCGCCATGAGCCGGCTCAGCCTGCTTGAGTGCAGATTGTGCTGTCGCAAGGACGGTGGACCAGATCGCCTCCGGATCATGTTCGACCCAGCCGGGATGAGGATATATCTGCTCAAAATCCTGCTGCTCGCCAGCGATGATCTTTGCCGCAAGATCAAACACCAGGGCTCGACTGGACGTCGTGCCTTGATCAAGGGCCATTACCAATTCCGATTTCGACATGACGTTCCCAGCTCACTGTTTTTGGGAACTATTTCAGCTTGTGTTCAGGGTTTCAAGCGCGAGCCGTGTCGACCCAGTTCTGCTTTGCCAGAGCGACCCGTTCGGCAGTATCATCAGGAACCTTTTCCAGCGCGCCTATGGGCTCGAGAAGCGGCAACAGCCCGCGCATATTTGCCGTCTGGATAGCAATCCCAGGGCGCGCGTTCAGTTCAAGCAGGGTTGGACCCTTTTGCTCGTCAACAACGATGTCGACTCCGACATAGCCAAGGCCGACATGGGCCCCAAGACGGGCGGCCAGGAACAGAACATCTTCCCAATCGGGGACCTGAAAGTTCCTCACCGGGGTTTCAAAATCAGGATGGTGTTCAACACTTTCATTGTGCTGCACGCCTCGCGTGGTCAGCCCTGATACAAGATCAATCCCCGCGCCAATACCGCCCTGATGCAGGTTGGCCTTTCCATCAGACTCCGCTGTGGGCAGGCGCAGCATGGCCATTACCGGTACGCCGCGGAAGACGATAACCCGAACGTCCGGAACGCCGCCAAAGGACAGGTTCTTGAAGGCTGAATGCGGCGTCAGTCTTTCCTCGAGCAGGACCGTGTCGGTGTCATTACCAAGCGAGAACATTCCCGCCAGCATGTTGCAGAGATGGAACCGCACATCAGCCCAGGTCATGATCTGGCCGTTCATCCGGCGCAGCCCGTTCTTCGCGACCCCGCCAATCACAAGGATACCGCCGCCGCCAGCGCCATTGGAAGGTTTAGCAACAAAAGAGCCGTGTTTTTTGGCGACAACTTCAATCAGATTGAGTTCGCCCGGATATCGGATCTCGCCATACTGCGCTGGCACAGTCACGCCCGCTTCAATCGCCAGCTTCTTGGTCATGATCTTGTCGTCAACCAGTGGATAAAGTCGGCGCTCATTCCATTCAGAGATGTAGTCAAGATTTCGGGCATTGATGCCCAGAACGCCAGCCTTGGAGAGTTTCGAGATCGGCCCGAAAATCATCCGCCGACCTCTCTCGCAAGCACCTTGAAGCGAACATACTCGGTGAGCTTGTAACCATTATAGCGACCGAGAAGGATGACGGCCGCAAGGACAATCAGCAATAGTTCCGGGAACACAAAGGCGATGTGCTCAATCTGTGAATTGGTGATGACGAGATAACCAAGTGCGGCGCCGAACAGGGAACCTGCTGCGCGCTCCATGGCAACGCGGCCGCCATCCTCCTCCCAGACGAGGGACATGCGCTCAATCGTCATGGTGATGATGACCAGCGGGAAGAGAGAGATGGAAAGCCCGATCGGCGCGCCAGTCTCACTTGAAATCAGCGCGATCGCGATCATCAGGAAGGTCACAATGATCAAAACGGCGGCAAGGCGCGGCACAAGAAGCAAATGCAATCGGCTAAAGTACGCTCTTAATAGCAATCCAATGCCGACAATCCCCGAAAAAAGGAGAATACCGGCAAGCAGCTGGGTCTCGCGAAAGGCCAGGGCGATCAGAATGGGCATGAATGTGCCGAAGGCAGGCATCCCGATAACCTGTTTTAGCAAAACGATAACCAGCGCCCCAAGCGGGATCAGCAACAGGACACGGAACACCAGCTGCAGGTCCACGGGAAGGTTCAGCAGGGACGTGCCTGTGATCCAGGGTGCAGCGTCAGAGGCATTGTCCATCGCGCGTGTCATCTGGCTCTCGAAGTTCTGCGCGATTGACCAAGAGACACGCAAGGAGCGCATGCCATCGCCGGATATTATGTTCTCGCGGTTGTATGAGATCGGCAGATAACGCGTCCGGTCCAGCGCTGAGGCATCTGCCGGATTTGCGGCAATCCAGCCATCGTCCACCCAATATTCAACCCAGCTTTCAATCTCAGCCTGAGATGTTTCCGTGCCAAGACGAAGGCCCTGAACCAGGCGGGCAGGGGTGCCCGCTGCATTCAGAAGGAAAACAAGACGGTCGGCCTTGTTGCTGATCTCGGGCGGTCCGCCATCGATAATCGTCTCGATTCGGTCTTCGCCGGCATCATTACTCATGCGCGCCAGTTGCGTGATGAAGCTGTCCTCGTCGACCGACTTCTCCAAGGCCTCGGTGAGGACATCGTCCAGCGCCAGCAGGAGGGGGGTGGCATTTTCCTGAATGGCGCGGCGCCGTAGCGAGCGACGGTAATCCGATATGGCGCGAGGAGGGTCTTCGGCGCTGTCGCGCAAGTCTGCATCTATGGCAATCAGTCTTGCGCGATAGAACAGCACGGCGCGGCCACTCTGAGACCGACGTTCAAAGACGACTTTTCGGCCATTTTCATCGCTTTCGGTTTCCGTGACAAAG
>CAYGKE010000070.1:0-13544 GCA_964350465.1 uncultured Hyphomonas sp. | reverse complement strand
GACCAATCTGGCCGAGCACGAGCAGCCAGCCGACCAGAATGCCATTATTTTCGATCAAACCACTCATCGCGCCGCCCTACTCCGCTGCAACAGGGGTTTCAAGGCCCTGTTTCTGCATTGAGCATTCGGCCATCGTTTTTGATGCCCGCGCGATTGGGTTGGTCAGGTAGTAATCACCAATAACCGCGCCGAAAGGACGCGAGCCATCGACCTTACCAGTGCCCGCTTCAGTAGACTTGAGGGCTTCAACGCCAGCATCGCCCGGCGCAAATCCGAGACCAGCAAAGACCGGATTGGCCTCGCGCAATTGCTCGCGAAGCGCATCCGCCGAATCATAAGGTAGGGTCTTGCCCAGAACCTCAGACAGAGCGCGGAAAATCGCCCAGCCTTCGCGCGCCTCACCCTTGGGTTGGACAGCGCGGCGGGTCATCTGGACCCGGCCCTCAGTGTTGACATAGGTCGCCGCCATCTCGGTATAGGCGGCGCAGGGCAGGATGATATCGGCCTGAACCGCGGCCTGATCACCATGGTGGCCAACATAGATCACCGCCGCGTCGCCAAGCTTGGACTGGTCGACCTCATCCGCGCCAAGCAGGACGACCGTGTCCATGCCGCCGCCAAGGATGCCGTCGGACGTCGCACCGCCCTCGCCCGGCACAAAGCCGGCATCCAGCGCGCCGACCCGGCCGGCCGCATTGTGCAGGACACCAAAGCCTGCCCAGTCTTCCTTGATCGCACCAATCTTCAGCGCAGCCTCTTGCGCTGCGCCGAGGATAGCTGCGCCATCTGCGCGGATCAGTGCGCCCTCACCGACGACAACCATCGGTTTTTCAAAGCCTTTTTGCTTGGCAATTGCGGTGATCGCATCCGGGCCGTCGCCAAGATGCTCATAGCCATAGGTCAGGTCGGACGCTTCGCCGACAACGAAGACCTTGAGATCATTCCACAGCCAGGCCTTGCGGATACGGGCATTCCAGACCGCCGCCTCTTTGCGTGGATCGGTGCCGATCAGGAACAGCGCATCGGCTTCTTCCACACCCATCAGGGTCGGGTTGAGGATATAGCGCTCACGCACACCATCTGTGCCATAGGCCGCGCCCTGCGGACGGCAATCGGTATTCTGCACGCCAAGCAAACGGGCAAGATCAAGCGCGGCTTTGGCTTGCTCAACCTCGATCAGGTCGCCCGCGACAAATCCGATCTTCTCAGCCGGACCCGAGAGCGCCGTTTTGCAGGCATCAAACGCCTCGCCCCAGTTCACCGGGATCAGTTTGCCGCCCTTGCGAACATAAGGCTTGTCAAGGCGCTGGCGGGCAAGCCCGTCCCAGATGAAGCGCGACTTGTCGGACAGCCACTCCTCGTTCACCTCTTCATTGACGACGGGCATGATGCGCATCACGCCGTCGCCCTTGGCATCGACACGGATGGCCGAGCCGAGCGCGTCCATGACATCCACGCTCTCGGTTTTGCGCAGCTCCCACGGGCGCGCATTATAGGCATAGGGTTTGGAGGTCAGCGCCCCGACCGGGCAAAGATCGATGACATTGCCAGAAAGCTCAGATGAGAGGCTTTCCTCAAGATAAGTCGTGATCTCGGCATTCTCGCCGCGCGAAATCATGCCAATCTCTTCGACGCCCGCGACTTCGGCGGCAAAGCGGACACAGCGCGTACACTGGATGCAGCGGGTCATGATCGTCTTGACCAGCGGGCCCATATTCTTGTCTTCGACGGCGCGCTTGTTTTCTTCATAGCGGCTGTCAGAGCGACCATAGGCGACGGCCTGGTCCTGCAGGTCACACTCGCCGCCCTGATCACAGATCGGGCAATCGAGCGGGTGGTTGATCAGCAGGAATTCCATAACGCCCTTGCGGGCCTTTTCGACATAGTCGCCGCCGGTTGAGATATTAGGCGGCGTGCCATCCGGGTTCATCCGCATCTCGCCAACCGTCTGGGCACAGGAGGCAATCGGCTTTGGCGCGCCATGCCACTGGACCAGGCACATGCGGCAATTGCCAGCGACGCTGAGGCGTTCATGATAGCAGAAACGCGGGATCTCAGCGCCAGCCTCCTCACACGCCTGCATCAGGGTGTAGGATTTCGGGACCTCAATCTCCTGGCCATCGATATTCAGTTTGAAAAGATCGTCAGACATATCGCTTACTCCGCCGCCACAACGCTGCCCTGAACCAGTGCGCGGGGCGCCCGGTACTGGGTGATGCGGTCTTCAATCTCATGCCGGAAATGGCGGATCAGACCCTGAACGGGCCAGGCCGCCGCATCGCCGAGCGCGCAGATCGTGTGGCCTTCAACCTGGTGGGAGACCTCCAGCAGCATGTCGATCTCGTCATGCTCAGCCTCGCCCTTGGCCATCCGCTCCAGCACCCGCCACATCCAGCCGGTGCCTTCGCGGCACGGCGTACACTGGCCGCAGGACTCGTGCTTGTAGAAATAACCGATCCGGGCAATCGCCGCGATCAGGTCGGTTGACTTGTCCATGACGATCACAGCCGCCGTTCCGAGACCGGATTTCAGGTCGCGCAGCGTGTCGAAATCCATATAGGCGTCCATGATCTGCTCGGCTGGCACCATTGGCACCGACGAGCCGCCGGGGATCACGGCCTTCAGGTTTTCCCAGCCGCCGCGAATGCCGCCGCAATGGGTGTCAATCAAGTCTCTGAAAGTGATCGACATTTCTTCTTCGACATTGCACGGCGCGTTGACATGGCCGGAGATGCAAAACAGCTTGGTGCCAGTATTGTTCGGGCGGCCAAAGCCCGCGAACCAGTCCGCGCCGCGGCGCAGGATGGTCGGCACAACGGCGATGGATTCGACATTATTGACCGTGGTCGGGCAGCCATAAAGCCCAGCATTGGCGGGGAATGGCGGCTTCAGGCGGGGCTGGCCTTTTTTGCCTTCGAGGCTTTCCAGCAATGCCGTTTCCTCGCCGCAAATATAGGCGCCCGCACCGTGATGGACATAGAGATCAAAATCCCAGCCATTCTTGTTATTCTTGCCGATCAGCTTGGCCTCGTAAGCCTCCTTGACGGCCTTCTCCAGCGCCTCGCGCTCGGCAATGTATTCGCCGCGCAGATAGACATAGCATTCGTGGGCTCGCATGGCGCGAGAGGCGACCATGCAGCCCTCGATAAGCAAGTGCGGATCATGCCGCATAATCTCGCGGTCCTTGCAGGTTCCGGGCTCGGACTCGTCGGCATTGACGACGAGATAGTGCGGACGCTCGCCAACCGTTTTCGGCATGAAGGTCCATTTCAGACCGGTCGGGAAACCCGCACCGCCGCGGCCACGCAGACCGGACGCCTTGGTCTGATTACACAGCCAGTCCGGCCCCTGATCCAGCATTTCCTTGGTCAGGTGCCAGGCCCCGCGTTTCCTGGCCGCGTCCAGTCCCGGATCATGCGCGCCATACAGGTTGGTGAAGATACGGTCTTTATCTTGAAGCATTATCGCGCTCCTGAATTTTCTTCACCCGCAGCACAGCCGGGATCATGATCGCGCCCCCCAGAACCGCCGCGCCGATAATCCAAACCAGATTGCCGGTCATCAGGAACAGGACAACACCGAGGATCAGGACCGGCGCTTCGATAATCGCAGCTTTGATCAGGATTTTGGCTGGATCTTCTTTTTTCTCGAACGTCATGATTTGTCTTCCTCGTCCTTGGAGGACTCGACTTCGCCTGCATCAACGCGCTTGGAGAATTCGGTTTCCTCGCCTGCTTCGAGGTGTTTGGCCTGAGCGATCCAGTCTTCGCGCTCGATCCGGCCAGGGAAGGACATGAAGTCCTCAACCCAGTCGATATTGGCAGGTGTCCATTCGGCGATCTGTTTGAACTTGAAGATGCCAAGCTCGTTCAGGGCGTTCTCATTCACCGGGCCGATGCCCTTGATACGTTTGAGGTCATCCGGCTCGCCAGTTGATGTGTCGAAGGCGGCGGGCTTCTCGCCGACCGGTTCGGTCTTATCGCCGCCAATCAGTGTTTTCTTGCCAGGACGTTCAGTGTTCGTGGGCGCTGCCTCCTTGGGCAAGGCCTTGGGCGCGATCTCTTTCGGAACGATAATCTTCCCAGGTGTCTCTTCCTCAATCGCCTCGGGCAGGTTGGGCAGCGTCTTGACCGCCTTGTTGCGAGAGCCATCGACAAGCGCGCTATCGGTCAGGCTGGTCGCGCCGCCCTGGGGCGCAGAGTTCAGCCGGTCAACGAAGGTTCCCGGAGGCACATCAGCGCCATTTTCAAGCTTTGAGAGAATTTCGTCCAGGCTTTCTGGCGTCAGATCCTCGTAGTAATAATCATTGATCTGGACCATTGGCGCATTCACGCAGGCCCCAAGACACTCGACCTCTTCCCAGCTCAGGCGGCCATCATCGGTGATATGCATCGGTGCGCCGATCTTTGAGCGGCAGACCTTTTTCAGGTCATTGGCGCCGCGCAGCATGCAAGGCGTCGTTCCACAGAGCTGGACATGGTGCTTTCCGACGGGCTGCAAGCGGAACATCGTATAGAAGGTCGCGACCTCGTAGACGCGGATATATGGCATTTCCAAGCGATCAGCAACGGTCCGCATCGCCGGTTCCGACAGCCAGCCTTCATTGTCTTTCTGCGCCAGCCAAAGCAACGGAATAACCGCTGAGCGCTTCTTGTCCTCTGGGTACTTGGCGAGCCAGAAGTCGATGGTCGGTTCTGTCGCCTTGTTGAACGCAAAACTGTCGCCGCCAGCCTCAAGATCAAATCGTCTCAGCGCCATTACGCTGTCTCCTTGGTCGGCAGGACCACACGGCCCGCCTCATCAAATGTCCAGAACGGGTTGAATGCGACTTCCCAGGCATTGCCCTCAGGGTCCGCGAAATATCCGGAATAGCCGCCCCAGAATGCCTTGTGCGGTGGCTTGGTAATCGCCACTTCAGCGGCTTCAAGCCGGGCGAATATGTCATCAACCTCTTCGATAGACCGCGCATTGTAAGCCAGAGCGACATTGCGGAATCCTTCAGCCGGGCGCGGCGTCTGTCCGGCATCTTTGGCCAGCTTGTCGGCTTCCCACAGGCCGAGCACAAACCCGCCCATGTCGAACATGGTCATGCCCTTTTCGTTGAACAGTTTCATCCCGATAACATCGCGATAGAAGGCGGTCGTGGCCGCGCGATCACGCACGCCCAGCGTTATAATCGAGAGACGGGACTGTGGCAGCACAGCCATTAGCGATCAATCTCCCCGAACCCGATGTCGAGCGAGCCGAGAATGGCCGAGACGTCCGCCAACTGGTGCCCCTTGCAGAGATGATCCATGGCTGCGAGGTGCGGGAAACCCGGCGCGCGCAGCTTCACCCGGTAAGGGCGGTTGGTGCCATCAGCAACGAGATAGACGCCAAACTCGCCCTTTGGCGCCTCGACAGCGGCATAGACCTCGCCCTCAGGCACATGGAAGCCTTCGGTATAGAGTTTGAAATGATGGATCAGTGCTTCCATTGAGCGCTTCATCTCAGCCCGGCGCGGTGGGCTGACCTTGGTGCCCTCGGCCAGAGTTGGCCCTTTCGGCATATTCTCGATACACCATTTGATGATCTCGTTGGAGACCAGCATTTCGTCCATGCGGCAGACATAGCGATCATAATTGTCGCCATTCTTGCCGATAATGACCGGGAACACGTCCTGCGGAATTTCCGAATAGATTTCGTAGGGCTGGCTCCGGCGCAGATCCCAGGCAAGGCCGGAGCCGCGCACCATGACACCGGAAAACCCGTATTTCATGATCATCCGCTCGTCGACGACACCAATATCAACATTGCGCTGTTTGAAGATACGGTTTTCAGAGACCAGACCCTCAATATCAGCCAGCGCCTGCGGGAATTCCTCGCAGAAGGTCATGATATCGTCGATCAGGTCCTGCGTAATATCCTGATGCACGCCGCCGGGCCGGAAATAAGCCGCGTGTAGCCGGGCACCACAAGCGCGCTCATAGAAGCCCATAAGGATTTCGCGCTGCTCGAATGACCAGGTAATCGGCGTCAGCGCGCCGCAATCCATCACCTGCGTCCCGACATTCAGGAGATGGTTGAGGATACGGCCAATCTCGGAAAACATCACCCGGATGAAGCTGGCGCGGCGCGGCACTTCCAGGTCGAGCATTTTCTCAATCGCCAGGCACCAGGCATGTTCCTGATTCATCGGCGCGACATAATCGAGCCGGTCAAAATAGGGCAGACCCTGAAGATAGGTCTTGTATTCCAGCAGCTTTTCAGTGCCGCGATGAAGCAGGCCAATATGGCTGTCGATCCGTGTGACCAGCTCACCATCAAGGTCCATGACCATACGCAGCACGCCATGCGCCGCGGGGTGCTGCGGGCCAAAGTTCAGAGTGAAGACGCGGTCGTCTTCTGGAAGGAGTTTCATATCGTCAGCCATTGTCGGCCTCCCCTTCCGCATCTGAGGTCGAGTTAGCCAGCTCTTGAACTTCAAGCCTTCGCTGCTCGATAGTCGACGTCTGCGCACATTTGGGAAACAACATCTCAGCACTAATAGGCGCCAAAGACGTTAAACTATATGAATATTCTATCCGCGCTTGAACTGCTTCCGGGCCAGCCGGGTGGACAGCTAGAAGCTCTTCCCAAGTCACCCCTAACTCTTGAGCCTGCTCGATAGCATCGCCATCGCCGTTTTCGGATATCCACTTAGCAGCCGCCACGCAAGCCGCACCAAACTCAAGGGGGCCCTGCTGCTGTTGCGTCGATGGAGGTGAACTCGCACACGCAGCAGCGAAAACTGTAATCAATCCGATCGAACAAATCCGCATTACGCGCCCTCCCCTTCCGCATCATCGGCTTTCTCGTCGCCCGGAATGACCGCCGTCATACCTTCCCATGGCGACAGGAAATCGAAATTGCGATATTCCTGGGTCAGCTCAACCGGTTCATGCACAACGCGCTTTTCGAGGCTGTCATAGCGCACTTCTGTATAGCCTGTGAGCGGGAAATCCTTGCGCAGCGGATAGCCTTCAAACCCGTAATCGGTGAGGATACGGCGCATATCGGGGTGACCGGAAAAACGCACCCCGTACATATCAAACGCCTCACGCTCGAACCAGTCGGCACTTGGGTGCAGGTCGGTCAGGGTTGGAACCGGCGTGTCTTCATCGGTCGACACTTTGACCCGGATGCGATGGTTCATATGCATCGACAGGAAATGATAGACGATCTCGAAGCGCTGCGCGTGCTCTGGATAGTCCACGCCGCAAATATCGATCAGCGTTTCGAACCGGCACAGCGAATTTCCCTTCAGGAACTCAGCCAGCGGCACAATCGCGTCGCGCTCAGCATACAGGGTCAGCTCTTCATACTTGACGTCAAACTTGCGCACGGCGTCCGGCATCTCGCCAGCAATATGCTCGCCAAGTTCGGTCAGGGATTCAGTCAGTTCACTCATGCCCACATCCCCTAGCGCTCAATCGAGCCTTCGCGGCGGATCTTCTTCTGCAACTGCAGGAAGCCATAAACCAGCGCCTCGGCGGTTGGTGGACAACCCGGCACATAGATATCGACCGGAACGATCCGGTCACACCCGCGCACGACACTGTAGCTGTAGTGATAATAGCCACCGCCATTGGCGCAGGAGCCCATCGAGATCACGTAACGCGGCTCTGGCATCTGGTCATAGACCTTGCGCAGGGCCGGGGCCATCTTGTTGGTCAATGTGCCGGCAACAATCATTACGTCGGACTGGCGCGGTGACCCTCGCGGCGCCATGCCGAACCGCTCCAGATCGTAACGTGGATTACCCGCCTGCATCATCTCAACCGCGCAGCAGGCAAGGCCAAACGTCATCCACATCAGCGAGCCGGTACGCGCCCAGGCAATCAGGTCGTCGGCATTGGCGGTAAAATAGCCCTTGTCGGCAAGGTGATCGGACAGACCAGCATAGAAAGGATCGTCGCCGCGAACGTCATGCCCGCCCTCAACACCTGTGCGCCCCGCGCCCAACGCATATGGTTTGATATCTTCAGACATTGCGCGCTCCTAGTGCCATTCCAGTGCGCCGCGACGCCACTCATAGACAAAACCAACCGTCAGGACGCCGAGGAAAATCACCATCGACCAGAATCCGAACACGCCAATCTCTCCAAGGCTTACCGCCCAGGGAAACAGGAAAGCGACTTCAAGGTCGAAAATGATGAACAGGATGGCGACGAGATAGAAGCGAACGTCAAACTTCATGCGGGCATCGTCAAAGGCATTGAAGCCACATTCATACGCCGAATTTTTCTCCGGATCCGGATTGCTTGGCGCCAGAATGGCATTGCCGATCAGGAACAGAAGGGAGATCGCGACCCCCAGTCCCAGAAACAGGACAACAGGCATATAATCCAAGGCCAGTCTCTGGATGTCCGTCATCGGATTACGCTCCCAATGGTTTGGCTGATCACCTAAGCGCCCGGATAGGACGCTTTACGGTTCAGTGCAACACAATCTCAGCGTTCTATCCTAGCCTTTTTCAGTTCGATTACTGCCCCTGCGAGATGCGGCTAGGCGTCACGGCGAAGCGCTGAGTTTGCGTGATCGATGATTGGTCAAAACTTGCAGCCGGATGCGGCTTGAGCAAAATCTCGCCCATACCCGCCAGTAAACGGATTGCAGAGCGGTTTTCATTGCTAATTTGCAACGACTTTGTGGGCGCGCCCATGCGTCAAAATCGAATGTCGTACATTCGTACGAGATGTGGCCTGCTCAACGCCCTTCGCCGTCAAACCGTTCGGGGCTGACGCCCTGCTCAAGGATGAGCTTTTCCAGAGCATCGCCAGCTTTGCTGAGCGCCGCGAGATCCGTGCCTCGCGCAACCAGGGCAACGCCGTGATCATTAACTGTTCGAAACCACGGATAGGACCCGAGGCTGAGAGACTCGAACGTCTTCGCCAGTTCGCCGAGCGCTTCGGCCATGTCACCCTCGCGCAGTCCATCGCCGCGGACGGTGATACTGTGCACCACAGTCCCGCCTTGCAGCCTGTGACCAATATCGCCCAGCATGCCTTCCACAATCTTCGGAACGCCGGCCAGGGTGAAGACATTTCCAGTCTGAAAACCCGGCGCGCCAGATACCGGGTTGTGGATCAGGCTTGCGCCATCCGGGATGCGCGCCATGCGCCTTCTGGTTGGCGTAAACTCCATGTCGGTTTCGGCATAGCGAGCTGCCAGAATGGCAAGGGCTTCCTCATTCTCGTCAATATTCACACCGAAAGCGGCGGCGATTGCGTCGGCTGTGATGTCATCATGGGTGGGGCCAATGCCGCCGGTCGTGAAGACATAGGTGTGGGCGACACGCAGCGCATTCACAGCTTCGACGATGCGGTCCTGTTCGTCCGGCACGATCCGGACCTCGCTGACCGGAATGCCAAACGGCGCAAGGTATCGCGCAATCGTCTGGACATTGATGTCGCGGGTACGCCCGGACAGAAGCTCATCTCCGATCAGGCAGATTGCGGCGGTTGGTGTGGTGCTCATTTGCCTAGTGTAGCGCGCGGCGGCGCTGCGACCAGTCTCGCAGCGGCGACAAAGCAACACAATCTCTCCGCGCCCCTGCCGTATTGCCACGTTCATATCGGGCGAGAGTCAGGATAGGGTCGCGGCGTTTTGGGAGGTCGGTAATGGTGCAGTTTGGACCGAATGGAACCGTGACAGGCAGCGCTAGCGCCAGTTCCAGCGCCCCATCCAGCTATTCCGTACCGACCAAAGGCAAACTCAAGCGGGTCGCACTCGCCTGTTTTCTCTGCGGAGTGGCGGCCTGTATCAGCGTCGCCATCATCGCGGTTGTGGTGTTTTTCACCTATTCCACCATTGTCAGTGTCACAGGGCTGTCTGGAAACGCCTTTTCAGTCGGGCAAGGCTTTCTCGGCGGCGCATCAATCGCGCTCGGAATGTCGGCCATGAACTGGTACTTTTTCTACATCACCATCCCGGCGGCCTGGCTCGCCCTGGGGCTTTCGATCGGCCGCCTTCCGCGCCGCGGCATCACCAATGCGGCACCTTATTATCGCTGGGGCGTGATTTGGGGGGCTATATTGGTGGGCGCCACGACGACTTTTTTCAGCATCACTTTAGGCGGTGGATTTGATCCAAGCTTCAATCGAGCAACGCCAAGCTTTATTGCGGGTGCCTCGCTGACCGGACTTGCAGTCGGTGCCGTCGCGGGCGCGCTTTGCGGCGGCCTGTTTCTCGCCATTGTGCGCCCGGCAGAGCAAGTGCGCCGGATTCAGGTTGACGTCTTCTGATCCTTGACGCTGCCAACAAATACTCACACCTGCACGGCATGACGAAGTCGATTATTGAAATTTGGACAGATGGTGCGTGCAGCGGCAATCCCGGCCCTGGCGGATGGGGTGTCTTGCTGAAATCCGGTGACAAAACCAGGGAATTGTGCGGCGGCGAGACAGAGACCACAAATAACCGCATGGAGTTGCAAGCTGCAATCGAAGCGCTGAATGCGCTGAAAAAGCCATCATCAGTGCGCCTGCACACTGACAGCACCTATGTCAAAGACGGTCTGACCAAATGGATCCATGGCTGGAAACGCAACGGCTGGAAAACTGCGGCCAAGAAGCCGGTCAAGAACAAGGACCTCTGGCAAGCGCTCGAAGTGGCCTGCGACAGACACCAGATCGACTGGATATGGGTCAAAGGCCATGCCGGGGACCCCGGCAATGAAAAGGCCGATGAACTGGCGCGTTTAGGCATTCCCGAAGCGTAGCTGCAGTCACGCAGATGTGAGCCCACACGCCTGTGTGTGGTGGTATGGCTTGCGCAAACGGGAGTTCTCAAAATGCGTTCAGTTCTACTTGCCCTGCCCTTTGCACTTGTCGCCGCTTGTGGCCCAAGCACCGCCGCGCCCGACAGTCTTGCCGCTGTAAAGGAAATCACCGCCCCGGCTGAAGAAACCCGTGTCGTCGCAGTCCTCAGCTATGCGAGCTGGTGCGGCAGCTGCAAAGTGCTGGACCCGAAGATCAACGCGATACGCGCCGAAAACACATTTAATGGCGTCGAGTTCTTCGCGCTTGATTACTCCGCCAAGGACACTGACAGCTTCTTTGCCTCAGCCGACACGCTCGGTATTGGCGAAACAATGCGCTCTGAGTTTGCCGACGGCGTAAAAACGGGTGTCCTCTATCTGGTCGATGTCGACAGCGGCGCTATCGTGGACCGCGTCTACAAGAGCATGGATGAGGCAACGATCAAGGCCGCGATTGACGCCTCAGTCGCCTAATCCTGCATCACGCGGGTGCCATGCCTTTGTGAAATCCCATCAGGCGCTCGGTAATGATCTCTTCCGCCTCGTTCATGATCCGGTCGATCAGTTCCTGACAGGTTGGGATGTCACTGATCAGGCCCGCCACCATGCCGCAAGACCAGGCTCCGGCATCCATATCGCCTTCCATCATGATCCGCGGATAGACCCCGGCCACCTCCTCGATAATGTCCTCGAACTTGAGGTCCGGGCCGAGCGCTTTCTCTTTTTCGAGCAGGCGCTCAACAGCCGCATTGTTCAAGACGCGCTCGGTGTTGCGGAGTGGCCGCATGACCAGCCTCGTGTCCAGCTCGGAAGCCGCCACAATCGCCTGTTTCACTTTTTCATGCACGGGCGCTTCCTTGGTCGCGATGAAGCGCGTGCCCATATTGATCCCGTCGGCCCCCATCGCCAGCGAGGCGACAAGCGACCGGCCATCGGCCTGCCCCCCGGATGCCACGAACGGGATTTCCAACTCATCGGCTGCACGCGGCAGCAGGATCATGTTCGGCACGTCATCCTCACCGGGATGGCCGCCGCACTCAAACCCGTCGACGGAAACAGCATCACAGCCGATAGACTGGGCTTTCAGGGAATGACGCACGGAGGTGCATTTGTGGATCACCTTGATGCCAGCATCCTTGAGGTAGGGCATGACCTGTTCGGGGTTGCGCCCTGCCGTTTCAACGACTTTCACACCGCCATCAATCACCGTCTTGACGATAGCGGGATAGTCCGGCGGGGTCAGAGAGGGCAGGAATGTGATATTCACGCCGAACGGCTTGTCGGTCATGTCGCGGCATTTGGCGATCTCATTGGCGAGATCCTGCGGCGTCTTCTGCGTCAGCCCCGTGATGATTCCCAGACCACCAGCATTCGACACCGCAGCAGCCATTTCCGCAAACCCAACAAAATGCATGCCGCCCTGAATTATCGGATGCTCAATCCCCAGCATTTCGGTAATTGCCGTCTTCATGTGCCGATCCTCTCAACTGTTTGAGGGATCATGCCTTGAGGAATGGCGCGGATGCAAGGCTGACGATGGGGAAGCATGAATGGCCAGCGAAGCCCACTAGGCCAGGCTACCCCAGATCGAATAGGGCATCAGCCGTGTCGGCAATCATTGCGCCGCCATTTATGATGCCCGCCACGCGCCCTGGCGCCTCGGCGAGGCTGGTCTCGGCAAAGAACCCGGCAAGTGCCGTCATTTTAGCGCGGGTCCGCGAGTCTTCTTGCCGCGCCTCAACCGCGCCGCGTGTCAGATAATGGCCGCCGATAACATCACCCGCCAGTTCCAAATAGGCCGTCGCGCCTGCCAGCGCCTTCTCGCGGTCCGACTGCATTGCCGCCTTGATCAGCACTGTCGCTTCGGCCAGCGCCGCTCGTCCTTCCTCCAACCGCTCTGCGATCTGCACCAAGCCGGGATCGTTGGTCGAGCGGGCACTGCGCACTGTATCGCCAATATCCGCCAGCATATCGTCCATGGCCCGGCCATCCGCCATGCTGAGCTTGCGGCCGACAAGGTCTATGGCCTGAATACCGTTGGTCCCCTCATAGATCGGGGCAATTCTGGCGTCGCGGTAGAGCTGCGCCGCCAGTGTCTCATCCATGAAACCCATACCGCCATGGACCTGTACGCCAAGGCTGGCAACTTCGACACCCATATCGGTTGACCAGGCCTTGGCGATTGGCGTCAGGAGTTCTTCACGTAGGCGAGCGGTGTCACGCGCTTCGTCATCCGTGGAGGTATCCGCAATATCGCCAGCAACACCGCAGGCATAGCAGATCGCCCGCGCCGCCATGACATTCGCCCGCATGGTTGTCAGCATCCGTCTTACATCGGCATGGTGCAGGATTGGCGCGGGACCGGATACACCCTCGGCTTTGCCCTGCTTGCGTTCCTGAGCATAGCCATAGGCCGCCTGCCACGCAGCCTCGCCGACACCGACGCCCTCAAGACCGACCTGCAGCCGCGCCGCATTCATCATCGTGAACATGCAGGCAAGGCCTTTATTCTCGCCGCCAATCAGCCAGCCGGCCGCACCATCATATTCCATCACGCAGGTCGGCGAGGCGTGAATGCCGACTTTCTTTTCGAGCCCGATACATTTGACGCCATTCTGCTCACCCAGGCTGCCATCCTCATTCACCAATAGCTTGGGCACGATGAACAGCGATACGCCGCGGGAGCCCTCCGGGGCAGCCGGCAAGCGCGCCAGAACGACATGGATGATGTTCTCCGCGACATCATGATCGCCCCATGTCATAT
>CAYGKE010000069.1:0-13788 GCA_964350465.1 uncultured Hyphomonas sp. | reverse complement strand
CATAGCGCCAAGGCGAACTATGCCTGCGTGTCTTATCAGCCGCTTTATGATGACGCTCGCGATTGCTCCGAGCTGTACCTCGACAAAATCCTGAGGGAACGCTCGCGAGAAACCGCCAATCTTGTGCGACCTCAGCTTAGAATCTCGCAATAGCAGAAAATCTCACAGATTGGTGCATCCCGGCGGTACGCCGATAAAACTGGCATGCAAACTGCTTTGGCCGGTGCATGAAAACTGCATCTCGTCCCGACATCCAAGTAATCGTTCACGGTTCTGGGCGAGGCAGATCAGTTCCGACCAGCGTAGAGTTTTTGAGCCAGCTTCGAAAGCGCGATCCAGAGCTCTTTGAACGTATCAGGATTCATGAAACCGGATCGGGGCCAGTTAATCTCGATAACACCAGCTTGGTGATGTTCTGGCTAGCTGACCCGCTGCAAGTGAAATACCCGGCCTGCTTTCGCGATGCCATGAAAGTCCAAAAAGCTGCGGACCGCGCTGGCATTCCGACGCTCAATCCACCCGCGGCACTGAACAATACTGAAAAGACGGTGCAGTCCGAGATATGGGCCAAGGCAGGAATTCCCAGCCAGATTGTTCACGGCGTTTTCGAGCCCGGTCAACTTGATAGTGCGCTTAGCACAACCCAATGGCCATGCATTGTCAGGAGCAGCATCGGGCATTCGCAGGATGATACCTTCATCGCGACAACCCGGCGTAAGGCTGAAAGCTTTGCCAGAGACAAAACAGATCCACTGGCAATCATTCCTCTGGTCGATGTCAGGCAAGAATACCGAGCCATAGGTGACAACACGCTATTTAGCCGTTTCCACCACAAAGCCCGGGCAATTGTTGCCGGCGATCAGGTCATGCCTCTGCATCTCTTCTTTTCGAAGAGTCCTATTGTTTGCGAAAGATCCAGTCTTTTTGCTCGCGAAGATCGTCCAAGGCGTCAACGCGCACGCAGGTACGGCTTTCGAACAAGGATGCTTGATCTGTTGATCGAGCTTGACACCGAATACTTCAACAACCCGGTTGCACATGCCGAAACGCTGCATCGTGCCGTGCGGGTTCTCGGCCTGCACTTCGCCGCTATTGACTATAGTATCCGGCCCGACGGGCGCGTCATTCTCTGGGAAGCCAATCCTTTCTTTTGCCTCCCGAACGGGCGGCGATCCGTTATGGCGCCGCAGCGCCAAGCAGTGAAACGCGTTGAGCAAACCTATGCGCGTATGGTCGAAGCGCTGAGCACGGCTGTCACGGAACTGGACTTAAGAAACACGCAGCAGGTCGCCTGATGCCCACAGAGACTGCTACCGCACAGCCTGCAAACGAACGCCTTGGTTGGGTCGATTACGCCAAAGGGCTGTGCATCATCCTCGTTGTGATGATGCACACCGTGAACGGCTATGAATCACTCGCAACCGAAGAAGGCTGGCTGCGCCTCGTGGTCGATTTCGCTAAACCTTTCCGGATGCCCGATTTCTTCCTGATTTCTGGGCTATTCCTGTCTAGATCTCTGCACGGCCCCGCGCGCTCCTACTTCGATCGCAAGTTGCTGCATTTTGTCTATTTTTATGTGCTTTGGCTCGCGATCCAGTTGCCAATCCTCGAATTCGACCTTTTGGTCCGCTCCCCCGGTTACTTTGTTAAAACCTGGATACTCGCCCTATTCGAGCCAACCAATACACTGTGGTTCGTGCATATGCTGGCGGTTTTCTATGTCGTCACATGGGTTTTGAGAGATGTGCCGAAATGGATCGTCCTTTTTGGCGCAATTGCGCTCCAGACCGTCTACCAATTCGGTCTGATCGACTCAGGCTGGAACGTTCTCGACCGTTTCTGTAACCGCTACATCTATTTCTATCTCGGATATGCCGCAGCACCGCATGTCTTCAAATTGGCAAAGTATCTTTCAGAGCACTTAGTAACGGTCTTAATCGCACTGCCGGTCTGGGCGTTCGCGAACCACTTCATGATTGAGCAAGACCTTCACAATTTGCCGGGCATCAGTCTACTTCTGGGACTCGCCGGAGCGCTCGCGATCTGCGCCATCTCAGCCTGCCTGGATCGCTTTGATATCGCGCATGGACTGCGCCGCGCAGGCGAGCACTCAATCGTCATCTATCTCAGTTTTTTCCTTCCGATGACTATAATGACGAATGCTTTCCATGCATGGGGGGATCCATTTGGTAGTGTAGGCCTTTCGACGGCCCTTATTCTTGCCACAGCCGTTGCAACGCCACTTGGCTTTCACCACCTGATCAAAAAGTCCCGATTGATCTGGCTTTACGAGCGTCCGGATATGTTCAAACTTACATCATACCCTTCGTTGAAGGCCCATCCGGCGCAATAAGTCATGGTCATTTTCCGAGCGCGCCGATACAGCTTGCCCAATTTCAGATCGAGGGTCTAAGTCCGAGATGTCACATGTCACTGTCTGCATTTGCACTTTCAGACGCGATAGCATCACTGCAGCCGTCGAGTCAGTTGCCGCGCAAGAACTTCCGGAAGGCGCGAGCCTTTCAGTTGTCGTTGCCGACAATGACGAAACGCCGTCAGCACGACCGATAATTGAGGCACTGGACAAAGCCAATTCGGTTCCGGTCACCTATGTTCATGCCCCTGCTCGCAATATTTCAATCGCACGCAATGCCTGTCTTGATCACGCGATAGGTGAATGGGCGGCGTTTCTCGACGATGACGAGTATGCGCCGCCTGATTGGCTCTCCGATCTGCTTGAAGCCGCACAAAAAGACCAGCTCGATGTGGTCTTTGGTGCTGCAAAAGCTGACTATGCCGATGACACACCGCGATGGATCAAAGACCGCGACTATCATTCCAACATTCCTGAGCGCCGGAATGGCGAAGTCCAGACCGGGCACACATGTAATGCCATGATCCGCCGTGAGCACCCTTTGATTAAGACTGAACGATTCCGCCTCGACAAAGGTCGCACTGGCGGTGAAGACACAGAGTTCTTCTTCCGGCTCTGGCGCAAGGGCGTGCGCCTTGGCATCTCAGATACCGCAAATGTATTTGAACCGGTTGACCCTAAACGACTGAATTTCAACTGGATCATGACCCGCAAGTTCCGGTCAGGCATCAGCTATGGGCGGCACTCGCTGGACAGCGACACGCTGATTGCGAGGTCAAAACTGCTAGCGGTTTCGGCGGCAAAAATCGCCTATAGCGGACTGCGAGCGCTCCTCCAGCTTCCATTTCAGACAAATCGAAATTATTGGCTATTTCGCGCCGGTTTTCATAGCGGCGTTGCATCTTCAGTCTTCCGCGTTCGCGAGCAAGAACTCTACGGCTAACCCAGTTTGGACTTTTTGCGTTTGCTTGCGGGCTTGGTTTTTGTGGCCTTTGTCTTGTTAGCGGACGCCGTGCGCGAAGCAGCCGCCGCCCGCTTTGGTTTTGGCGTTGCATTTTTGGGCACAACAGGCAACGAAGATGTCCCTTTGGGGCGCGTACGGTGATAAGCCTTGCCTTTGCGCCGCGCCACGCCGGGCGCGATCGGCGTATTTGCAAGTTTCTTTTCAGCAGCGGCCTGCAACTCGTCAAATGAGCGGCGCAGACATTCAATAAAGTAGGGCGTATCGGGCATGATCTGCCGCGTCGTTGTCAAGCAAAAGGCGATCTGGCCATTGTAACTCGGCGTGGCAATAAACAGACCCACACCGCTTCCAATCGGTGCCATGCCAAAGCTTTGCAACAGCTTGGCCCCGCAAAAATAAGTCGCCATAGGAAAGCCCGGAACACTGGAAACAATCGCGTTGCATACAGGTTCATTGCTGAGCAGCCCTGAATTCAGAAGCAACGGACCCAGCGCCGAGATGGCCGGTGCAGGCACATGCTGGCTGACCTCCGTGACCATGCGTGTGAGATGTCCTGACTTCGATCTCTTTACACTTTGGCTCGCCCTGACAATCGCTTTCAGCCGATCAACTGGATTGGCGATATTGGTATAGATCGGCACCGACATGCTGGAGATATTATTGCCATCGGCATCGCTCGCAGTGGCTTTCTTTGACCGCAAATTCACCGGGGCGGTGACCTTAAGGGACTGATCCGGAAGCTCGTTCTTCGAGTGCAAATACTCCCGAAGCGCACCGCCGCATATGGCCAACGAGACATCATTGACTTTCGCATCTCCAAACGCGCTGGCAATACGCTTGAGGTCGGCAAGGCTGAAGACCGTCGCATCAAACGCTCGGTTCGGAGATATTTCACCATTGAATCTCGTCTTGGGGATACCTGACCCGCTCTTGCCACGCTTAAGCAGTTTGCCAGACTGCTCACGAGCAACTTTGGGCACATATTTCAAGGCCGTCCGGGCCATTCGCACCGGCGCCGTTGCGTTGCCTATCGCCGCCCTCGCAGCTACAGCGTTGGCTGAAATCGGCGCAGACTTTTTCGGGGACTGGTTCGCAGCAGGCAAGACCGGCGGGCCTTCCGGCCCCAAATCCATCATGGACGCAGCAAACTGCGTTGCCGACGTCCCGTCAAATGCGCTGTGATGCAGCTTCAGCACAAGTGCGAAAGCACCATTCGGGACACCCTCAATATTGTTGAGGCCTTCAATGATGTGCATTTCCCAGGGTGCGCGGTTCAGGTCCATCGGCCGGGAATGAAGGCGCGCAATCTGGATACAAAGCTGACGCCAGTCAGAGGGCTCTGGCAGGCGCGCATGACGAACATGGTATTCCAGCTCGAAGTTCTGGTCTTCAACCCAGTATGGGAAATCAAGGTCGAACGGCAACCGCATGAGACGACGGTCGAACATGGTCGACTGGCCGAGCCGCTTCTCGACCACCGCAAGAATTTCCTTGAAGCGGACAATGCCGTCTGGCGCCGTCGATTGATCACAGATCGAGATACCAGTCACATGCGCGGCCACATGTGCATCCTCCATGAAGATGAATTGTGCATCTTGTGGCTTGAGCTGTCTCATTCTGATCTGCCTTAAGAATTCTACTTATGTCCTGATTTAGCACAAAATTCTTTCGGCTTACTGTACAGGATCGATTAAACTAGTTCTCACCCACCACGGTCAGTGACGCTCGGTCTCCATCGCCCCCCCGGATTGATTTAGTACCTTTTTCGCGTCGCTGCTGTTCAGCAATGTCGCGTACCATACGCAACCGGCGGCCAATATCGTTGAGCTCCCGTGAGAAACTGAGACGCGCCGCCTTCATATCAACATCACTGTCAGGCACTAGGCCGCGGTTTTTCGCCAGTTTGAAGCCATTGGAAAACATCAACAGTCCAATCGACTCTTCACTGGTGATCTTGCGCTGCAAATACGATTGTCGTCCGAGCTTGAGTGCTTGTGCAACCACAACCTTTTCATCGAGCGGACCTGATCCTTGCGCCTGCAGAACCTCGGCAATGACACCATATGCCTCTGCAAATGGTCGAAGAACGGCATGTGACATGTGCGGACGAACCGCATGGAGAACGTCATTTGCATGGCCTGCGGCCACGAGCGACTGCCAGTTTTCTTCGTGCCGTGCGAGTTCCACTTCGATATCCTTGGCGAAGGCCTCCTGCTCGGGGTAGAAGAACTCGAACTTGAACGTGTCACGCAGCTGCGCCGCCTCATCCCAAAATGTCTGCAACGCTCTCGCCGGAACTGCCGACGTGGCTTTGGCCAGCGCCAGTTCGATAATCGCTTGGGTCACGAAGAAATGGATGGCGTTATTGCGGTAATAGCTCGCATCAAAATGCCGACCTTCTGCAACAGAATAGACAGCCTCCGGTCCCTCGTCGTAGCGAGAGATAACCCCGATATCGATCATCGTGGAAATAATTCGCTCGACTTCTTCCCGGTCCCCCTCCTCCAACTCTTGCGTCATCGGGCACCCGCGTTCCAAGGCCCAGTCTCTAAGCCTGCGAACCTCGTGCGATAGCTCTGGGCCAGTCAGTGCTTGCGGCGCCGCGCCCGTCAGGGCCAAACTGACTAACGAACTTGGTGTAACAGGTGTGACTGAATTGGCGCTGACCGATGCCTCGAATGCAAGCTTCTGCAAGGCAACCGAAAAACTCTCGCCACCGCCCTCAAGCGCCTCCGACATCTCCTCGGATGTCGTATCGACAACAACCGGTTCACCCAAGCCGAGTGAAATCCTACCTAAAGGCTTCCGCAAATTCCTTATATACCCTGCAAACCAGGCGAGACTCTCCTTGCGCTTGGTTGCGCCTGTTTGTTCACGCGCATAGTCACCTAACTCGGCAATCAGGTCATAATAGATCGACACTGGAACGAGGGTCAGGTCTTTCATCTCGGCCTTGTTCGCCGCTTCGACAATATATTTCAAAATCCCGAAACGCGGCGGCATTAGTTTGCCGTTGCGGGACCGCGTGCCTTCCAGTGCCCACGATACCGGAAACCGCTTCTCAAGAAGGAATCCGAGATAGGACTGTAATACCAGCTTATAAACGTCGCTATCGATGGAACGCCTTATGAATATCGACCCGGCCCGGCGCATCATGTAGCCAATGCCGAAGAAGGCCATATTGTCTCCTCCGATCAAGTGCACGAGTGGGAAGTGCTCTTGTCGACTGGCGAGAAGCATAGCCATTCCGTCAATATGGGTCTTATGCGTCCATACAAGCGCCACGGGACGGGTCAAAGCCAGTTTTCGTATCTCCGCCATTTGCTCCTGATCATAGACAAGGTCCTGATCATAACCGAGACGGCAAACACGCCTGGAGAAGGCACTACTCAGGCTGACATGTGCGGGGCGCACAGCGGGGATTAGCTCCTTCATACATTCGCGGGCTTCGGTTTGAGTTGCATCCAGGCTACGATTTGAGGCCTTCGCGATGTCACTCAGCGCAGCCTGAAAATCGGGACGTGCCCAGATCGAGCGTTTGACATGGCGCGGGTACTTGACGCTCTCACCGGTGACCGCCCGAGCATCCCGTTCAATCGTCAAGGCAGCCTGTAGAGCAACAAAGTCTGCAAACGCCTTCGGATCGGGGCTGGGCACTTGGCCCTGACTGGTCGCCCGGTGGCGATAGCGGGCTTGCAGAGCCTTCTGCGTCCCGAACTCTCCGATAATGATCGCGCAACGCTCCGGCTGGCGTTTCAAGACTCGGTTTTGACGACCGTTACTGTCGACAAGCTTCATCCAGGCCGAGATTTCGCGCCAGCTTTGTTGCGAGTCAGACTTCGGTTTCCAGGCCACACCGATCGGGATAATATCTAAGGATGGGTGGGCACCCAACCGTTCAATCAGATCGGCATGGTTGAATTCATCCTTGTCTTTGTCATCTTGAAACCATGCAACCAGTTGCTGGGGTGAGCGACCAAGGGCTCCCTCGGATCTGGCGACAAATGCTTCGAGGACGGCACGCTCTGTTGCGGTGTTGGCATACAGCAATAAAAGCCGAACCCGGTCACCGCGATCCGGAAAATCACCAACAGTTTCGACAGCTGTTACCACGCTCAAAAACCTCTGTTCCTAACACTCAACCTCGTTATCCGGGATCGGCCTCAGATCGCGTCTCGACCCGGAGCAGACCACGAAAGGCACGGTTAGCTGTCGAGCCCTCATGACAGACCTTATAGACTTCATGCGCAATAGGCATCTCAATTCCATGCTGCTCGGCCAAGTCTTTCACAATCCGGCTTGAATTGATGCCTTCCGCCACCTGATTCATATCCTGAATAATCTGATCGACCGATTGACCCTTTCCCAGCTGTTCTCCAACGTGGTGATTGCGGCTGAGACTGGACGTACAGGTCGCCATCAGGTCACCAAGCCCAGCAAGGCCGGAGAATGTTTCTGCCCGCCCGCCCATTGCAACGCCAAGTCGGGTAATTTCCGCAAGACCACGCGTGATGACCGCAGACCTTGTATTCTCGCCCGCGCCTGTCCCATCGCCCATTCCGGACGCAATTGCGATGACATTCTTCAAGGCGCCGCCTAACTCACACCCGACCATATCGGTATTTGTGTAGACCCTGAACAGAGACGACTGAAAGACCGGGTGAAGCTGATTAAGGACGGACTCATCTTCCATCGCCAGAACGCTCGCGGCAGCATAACCCTGCACAATCTCACGGGCGAGGTTCGGCCCTGTAAGTACGCCGGGCGGATGCCCCGGCAGCACTTCTGAAATGATCTCCGTCATGCGAAGCCGTGTCCCCGGCTCAAAACCTTTGGCCAGGCTAATCACAGGCACCCAAGGCCGAATAAATGCCTTGGCCTCAACCAGAGTGTCACGCATCGCTTTCGACGGAACGCCCATTACCACCAGGTCTGCCTGCCTTATGGCCTCTTCCATATCGGCTGTGGCCACAAGCGTCGGGTTAAGTTTGAGATCCGGCAGGTAAGACGTATTCGAATGCTCGGCATTGATCTCGGCCGCCGTATCCGGGTTTCGGGCCCATATTGTGGTTGGCGCATTGTCGCTGATTATTGAGGCGACTGTTGTACCCCATGAGCCCGCGCCCAACACCGCAACTTTCAATTTCAAGTCAGCCTCCCGAAATTATATACGCCTCTTGTGAGCGTTGTATCTCGCCACCGTAGGGAATGACCAAAATTATGCAAATAGTTGCAGTGAATCAGAGGCTAGGCCGTCTGGCGCAGCGATTACTTTCAGCGCGGCACCGGCTGCTCGCTATCGGTCTGCCCCAACGTCTCAAGATACATCTGGCGGATCTTTGCAATATTCTTGTCCAGCGTTTTCACCGTCCAACGTCCGGTTTTTACGGGCGGCAGAACCGTCACTTTGATTTTAGCAGCGCGAGCAATGTGATTACCCTTTGGCTGCGAGTCTGAAGCATTGTGGATCACAATTGGAACAATCGGCACGCCAGCCTGCATCGCGATGTGAAATGCACCCTTCTTGAACTTGCCAAGCGCACGACCGCGGCTACGTGTGCCTTCAGGTGCTAGACAGATCGAAAGCTCATCTTCCCTTATCGTTGAAACAACATCGTTCATGGCCTCAATCGCTTTTTCTGGTGAAGAGCGATCAATAAACACGACATCAGCATATTGCATCGCTTGACCAATGATCGGAAATTTCTTGATCTCTTTCTTTCCTATGCCGGTGAAATCACGCCGGATCAGTTTCGCAATAATGACAGTGTCGACCGAGCTTTGATGATTGAAGATGAACACAGCGGGGCGGTGCGACCATAAATGCTCCTCCCCTTCGACATCATACTCGAGGCCGACAATCGCCGAAGTTACGTCCGACCATGCCGAAATTGCGGTATTCAGAGCGGTTCGCTTACGGCCAGAAAGGGGCCACAGGGGAGCAGTGGCCGCAAGCGTAGCTGGAACAATGCCATAGACCGATGTGGTTCTTGCAATTTGCGACAGGCTTGGGCGCTCGCGCCCGGCAAAATTGCAAATCGTCCACGCCCGCTGCCTTGCTACTTTAAGTAATTCCTTGCTGGGATTTACGACCCTTGGCCTCCCAACAACCTCAAGTAAAGGCAGATCGTCTTCGCTATCAGTGTAGAAAAAGCTCTGTTCCATATCGAGTCCGAGGTCAGTGCTGATCTCTTCAGCCGCGATACGTTTGCCAGGACCAAAGCAGGTCGGACTGATCGCACGGCCGGTGAAGACACCGTCCTCGACTTCAAGGTCGGTGCAAAGGATATACTCGATGCCAAGTTCGCGGGCTGCTGGCTCGATTTGATACTTGGTGGCCGAGGATACGATGGCGATCGTGTGTCCCATCGCCTTATGCGCCTCCAAAAGCAGGCGTGCTTCAGGATAGATCGCACCAGCAACTTTCTTGCGGTAAACATCCTCACCAAACTCTTCAAAGACATACTCTGCCTGACCGCGCATCATCTCTGCGGTGGCTGCGATCAGTCCTGAGAAATCCATCCGGCCTGAAGAATACTTTACGACAGCGGAGACTTGCTTGGCCAAGTCGCGAGGAGACAACCGCCCGCTTTTGAGTTGCTCTTCAAGAAAAGATTTTGCAGAGAAGCCAGCGATAAGCGTGCGGTCAAAGTCAAAAAATGCTGCGATTTCAGGACCTTCTCCCGAATCATAGATATCTTCGATTAAATCGTCTAGTGCCAGTTCAGCCATCACTCATACCCATGCGCGGTTCTGCGCGTTTGTAATTATGTGCAAAGGCTACACCGAAAATACCAATAATGCATAAAAAACAGGTGATTATTCGCATCGAAGTGCTGCTGGTGTGAACATTTCTTAGCCTCGCCTACTGGTAGAAGCCGCTTGGCAAGGCAGATGCCCCCCCTTACCTCTTCTTCATGATCATATCGACACGGGCTCGCCATCATGGCTAAGGCTCTGAAAACAAAGGAGAAAAATGCTGGTCAGGGACCAGCTTTCCCGCTGCCTTTTCTCGAACCCTTCCGTGCATTTAGCGAGCTAGCGACCCAGCCTTTGGGCGCAATGCTGCTGCGATATGCGCCAAAGGGCGATGGTCATTCAGTTCTAACCTTACCCGGTTTTCTAACAGGTGACCGATCAACCAGTCTCATCCGAAGGCATTTGAGGGCTCGCAATTACGAAGCTTATCCTTGGAATCTAGGCAGAAATAACGGACCACAGACGTCTGGAGAGGGCGGCGTTGATCTTGATCGGCGGATTGAAGAGATATTCCAGTCATCGGGCCGCAAGGTGTCACTTGTTGGCTGGAGCCTTGGCGGCGTCATGGCCCGGAATGCTGCTCGGCGGATACCCCACATGGTAAGGCAGGTGATTACTCTTGGTAGCCCGTTTGATGCGCACCTTAATGTGTCTTCCATCGGCAGGCTGTTTGAGCTTGTTTCCGGCCACGATCCTAATGATCCCGCCTTTATGGAGGTCCTGAACTATAACCGGCCTCCGCCGCCGCCAGAGGTTCCAACCACATCCATCTTCTCGAAATCCGATGGCGTCGTGCATTGGACCTCCTGTATCGAGCGCCCGGGACCTAACACCGACAATATTGAGGTGTATGGAAGCCATATTGGTCTCGGAGTGAACCCGATAGTCTACTACTTGTTAGCCGAACGCCTTTCTATCCCGGTAGAAGACTGGTCACCATTTGATCGGATGACACCCAGTTGGCGCCAGATGGTCTACCCATCAAGCGGTCACGGCTATGACCTCTGACAAATCATCCCATTGAACTGACCTTGAAGCTGTGGCAACGCTCCGCGCCGCGAGCTGCACAAACCAGCCATCAATCGATGGCCCGATATGTGCTTAAGCTTTTAAGGGCATCGGTGCCTGCAGGCATCAGGATGGGACAATGGCGATGAATGGCGTATATATCGGGGTGGACGCGACCAATCCCACACTGATCTTGCGCATACGGTCTTTTATGCGGGCTGGCGTCAATCTGACCGCATTCACCTTTCGCCGACACAAGTTCAACACCGAGTTTCAGCCCGAATGGAACAATATCCATCTCGGAAATACCAAGGACCGCCGTTACTATTCTAGGCTCCCAGCCTTATGGAGCGGCCTGCGTAAAATCTTGAAGCACAAGCAAACGATCCGCGATGCTGACTTTATCTATGCGCGCAATATCGACCTGCTTTTCTTGGGCCTGCTTGCCCGCTGGTGGACCAGAAGCAAAACAAAGCTGGTTTACGAGGTTGAGGACGTTCAGGAAATTTTTTTCAAGAAATCCTTCGGCGGAGTTGTATTTCGCTTCCTTGAACGCTGGGCGCTGCGACGCGTTGATCTTGTTGTACCGCTTTCGCCCGGCTTCATGCGCGGATATTTCGAACCCGTGCAAAAGTACAAGGGACCTTGGCACGTTCTCGAAAACAAGATCCAGCTTGGCGATAAATCTTCCAAGCCAACACCAGCTGGCAGTGCCTGGGAAAGCATCACGGATCGCTGGGTCATTGGCTGGTTTGGGACGCTTCGCTGCCCGAAGAGCATGAGCCTGCTGGAGGAGATTGCCGGGCGCCTTGGTGACAAGGTCGAAATATATACACGCGGCTATCCAACAGAAACCGGTCTTGAAGCCTATATGGAGATCGTTAACCGGCATCCGAATTGGGTCTATGAAGGTGAGTACACGATCCCTGACGATCTCGAAGCGATGTATGGACGCGTGCACTTTTCATGGTGCCTCGATTTCCTGGACGAATTCGGCAACTCTCCCCTGCTGCTCGCCTGCCGCATGTACCAGGGCGGCTTTTACGGCGCAGTTCCGCTCGTCGTTGAGGGCTGGGAAATGGACCGCTGGCTTCAGAGAGCTGGCGTTGGGCATGCTTTCGCAGAGCCTTACGCAGAAAACGTGGCAAAATTCCTCAGCGAAATCTCACCCGAAGACTACCGAGCTGAACGCAAGAAAATGATGGCCAACCGCTCGGAACTCTTCCTTGAAGACGGCGGAGATACGCAAGGTCTGTTGGACAAAATCGCCGCCCTTTAACTAATCTGCGCTTACAGATTCCTTTTGACGCGGCTCCGGCGTAAGTTGAGACAGGTCGAGCACAGATGTATCCGCCGCTGCGACAAGGTCCGCTTCTTCGGACAGTGATGATTCAAATGTCCGCGGCACCTGGCCAAGCTCATTCAATGTCGTTCGGTCAACTTCAAACTCATTGCTGGCTGGTTCATTCCGCGGGTTCTCGATATACGCCACCTCGGCACCCGTGATCGAGGCGACAAGACGCGCCAGGCCGCCAACGCTCATCGTCTCTGCAATTTGGTTGATAACCCGCACACGCTCTCCGCGCTTTGGTGGCGTTTCGATCGCCAGTTCGATACATCTGATCGTATCTCGAATATGAATGTAGGCGCGGGTCTGCTCCCCGGTGCCATAGACAGTTAGTGGATGCCCAACAGCCGCCTGTACCAGAAACCGGTTCACAACCGTCCCGTAGATCGGATCATAGTCAAACCGGTTCACTAAGTGTGGATCCAGAGCTGTTTCTGCCGTCTGGGTACCCCAGACGATACCCTGGTGAAGGTCGGTAATCCTGACGCCATATTTCTCGGCATAGAACGCAAACATTAGCTGATCTTGCGCTTTCGTCATATGATATATTGAGACTGGGTCGCCCGGATACAGAACTTCCTTTCGAACATCCCGCCCGTCCGCACCATGCGCAGTTATACTCAGATAGCCTTCAGGCAGCATCAAGCCAGCATCCGAGTAGCCATAAACACCAACAGACCCAAGATGCACCAGATGCGCATCGAGGCCAGTTTCGACAAGGACAGCAAGCACATTGTGCGTGGCGCTGATATTGTTGCTGACAGTGTAGCGACTAGCGGAACTCGACCGCATCGAATACGGCGCGGATCGCTGCTCTCCAAAATGCACAATCGCATCCGGATTGGCGCTCACCATCGCCTCTCGCAGGGCGTCATAGTCATTCGCAATATCAATATTGTGGGACCGGATTACTCGGCCCGTCATGTCAGACCAGGCCGAAAGTCGCTGCTCAAGTGAGCTAATAGCCGTTAGGGAGGCCGTACCGAGATCCCGATCAATGGCTCGCCGCGATTGATTATCAATGATCGTAACTTCGCAACCTCGCCGCGAAAGGTACAGCGCCATCGGCCATCCACAAAACCCGTCACCGCCCAGAATGACTATGCGCCTAGCGCGTGTGTTTTGATCGTCCAGCATCCCAACCCCAAAAGTATTTTCTATACTTGTATGAAGGTGCAAGAAGGTGGCCACTCAAACGTCGCCTGACAAGTAAAAATCATAGCTATGTTGAATATTTTTTGCCGAGCCGGGGAGACAGAAAAAAATGGTCGGAACGGCAGGATTCGAACCTGCGACCCCCGGTCCCCCAGACCGGTGCGCTACCGGGCTGCGCTA
>CAYGKE010000068.1:0-13836 GCA_964350465.1 uncultured Hyphomonas sp. | reverse complement strand
CTTCACCCCGGAATGCGCTTAATGGTAGAAATTGTGATCGCAGAAAACGAAGTGCCGCTGGCGGGTAAAGAAACTGGCCTGCAGAGCTTGCGGGACTTTACCGTCGTCTATGCGAAGGTCGGCGAGACATATGAAGTTCGCATGCTCGACCTTGGACGCCGCGATGGTGAAACAGTGGAAGTGCTGGGCGGACTGAGCCCCGGTGAGATCTACGTCACCGAAAATTCTTTCCTCATCAAAGCCGACATCGACAAGTCCGGCGCCAGCCACGACCATTAGGGGCTCAACATGCTCGAACGCATTATCGAATTCTCAATTCGCCAGCGCTGGCTGGTCATGGCAGTTGTCCTGGGCCTGGCAGGCTTCGGCATCTGGAACTTCAACCGACTACCCATCGACGCCGTTCCAGACATCACCAATGTCCAAGTGCAAATCAACACAGAAGCCCCAGGCTTCTCACCGCTCGAAGCCGAACAGCGCATCACTTTTCCAGTTGAAACCGCAATCTCGGGGCTCCCTGGCCTCGACTATACGCGCTCTGTGTCACGTTATGGGCTGAGCCAGGTCACGGTGGTCTTTGATGATGGCACCGATATCTACCGCGCCCGGCAGTTGGTTTCAGAACGCATACAGTCGGTACAGGCTGTCCTGCCGCAAGGTATTACCCCGGAGCCTGGCCCCATATCGACCGGTCTCGGCGAAATCTACATGTACATTCTAGCGGCAGAGCCAAATGCCCGAAAAGAAGATGGCACGGGCTGGACCGCCATGGATCTGCGGACTCTGAATGACTGGGTTGTGCTGCCGCAATTGCGCACGGTTGAAGGCGTTACTGAGGTCAACACAATTGGCGGGCTCAAGAAGGAAATTCACATCTTACCTGATCCTGCCGCAATGGCAGGGTTCGCCATTTCCCTCGACGACATCATGTCCGCCGTGGAGCGCAACAATGCCAACACAGGCGCAGGCTATATTGAACGCAATGGCGAGCAGAACCTGATCCGCGTGCCCGGTCAGGCGACGAGCCTCGATGATCTGCGCGCCATTACGGTAAAAGACACAGGCATTGTGAGTGTCCGTCTGAGCGATGTCGCAGACATCCGAGAAGGCGAAGAGCTGCGCACAGGCGCGGCTACACAGAACGGCGAGGAAGTGGTTCTGGGGACAGCGTTTATGTTGATCGGTGAGAATAGCCGGACCGTCTCAGTCGCCGTTGACGACAGGGTCGACATAATCCGCCCGGGTCTGCCTGACGGCGTGACGATCACGCCGGTTTATAACCGGACCACGCTCGTGGATGCGACCATCAAGACGGTTGAAAAGAACCTTGCCGAGGGGGCGCTACTCGTGATCATCGTGCTCTTTCTCTTGCTCGGAAACTTTCGCGCCGCTCTGCTAACGGCTGCCGTCATTCCGCTTGCGATGCTGATGACCGTGACCGGCATGGTCGAGAACAAAGTGTCCGGCAATCTGATGAGCCTTGGCGCGCTCGACTTTGGCCTGATCGTCGATGGAGCCGTGATTATTGTGGAGAATTGTCTTAGACGTTTCGGTGAAGTCCAAAAACGCCTCGGACGGCTTCTGACCCAGGAAGAGCGCTTCTCGCTTGCAGCGTCAGCGTCGAGCGAGGTGATCAAGCCATCTATCTTTGGTGTAATCATTATCACGGTCGTGTACCTGCCGATTTTCGCTCTAACAGGTATTGAAGGCAAAATGTTCCACCCGATGGCGTTCACCGTGGTGATTGCGCTCACATCTGCTCTTATCCTTTCGCTTACCTTTGTCCCGGCGGCTGTTGCGTTGGTTGTGCGAGGCAAGGTGACCGAAAAAGAAAGCTGGATTATGCGCGGCGCGCAGGCGGCCTATCGCCCGGCGCTGCGCTTCGCGCTTCGTGCCCGGTATCTTGTGATTATTGCCGCTCTTGTTTTGGTTGGAACGGCAGGATTGGGCGCAACCAAGTTGGGATCGGAATTCATCCCCAATCTGGATGAAGGCGATATTGCCCTGCACGCCCTGCGCATACCCGGCACCAGTCTGACCCAGGCCATCGATATGCAAGAAATGCTGGAACGCCGCATTACCGAACTCCCCGAAGTCGAGCGAGTCTTCGCTAAGATCGGCACACCCGAGATTGCGACAGATCCAGTACCGCCAAGCGTGGCGGACACGTTTATCATCCTCAAACCCCGGAAGAACTGGCCAGACCCGCGCAAACCCAAACCTGTATTTGTGGCTGAGTTACAAGCAGCTGTCGAAGCCATTCCCGGCAGCAAGTATGAAATTACTCAGCCGATTGAAATGCGGTTCAACGAACTGATCTCAGGTGTTCGCGCAGACGTTGCCATCAAAATCTACGGGGATGACCTCGATACGCTGGCGGCGCTTGCTGAAACCGTTGAGGACATTGTCTCAGGTGTGCCCGGATCAGCCGATGTTCAGTACGAGCAAGTGACCGGCCTGCCGATCTTATCCATTCACCCAGACCGCGATGCTTTAGCCCGGTATGGCCTCGATATTGGGGATGTCCAGCGCGTTGCGGGGATTGCCCTCGGCGGCGAAGTCGCAGGTCGCTATTTCGAAGGCGACCGACGATTTGATATCGTCGTGCGTTTCCCAGAATATCTACGGACGGATGTGTCGGCCATTGAGCGTCTGCCGCTTCCGTTGCCGGAAAGCCGGCGCAGTGGCAACGGACCGATGTTCGTTCCGCTTTCTGAAGTTGCCCGCGTCGAAATTGCCCCCGGCCCAAATCAAATCAGCCGGGAGAATGGCAAACGCAAACTGACTGTCACCTCGAATGTGCGCGACCGCGACCTTGGCTCGTTTATCACCGAGCTGCAGTCCCGGATGGCGCGCGATGCAGAACTGCCACCTGGCTACTGGATCGAGTATGGCGGCACTTGGGAACAGCTGGTTTCGGCAAGCCAGCGCCTGACAATTGTGGTGCCGATTGCGCTGCTGACCATATTCGGGCTGCTACTTATGTTGTTCGGGTCGGTCCGGGATGCGGGTATCGTGGTCACAGGCGTGCCGTTGGCCCTAACGGGCGGCGTAGCGGCGCTGGCCTTGCGCGACCTTCCATTGTCAATCTCGGCAGGGGTCGGCTTCATCGCGCTCTCCGGGATCGCAGTCCTCAACGGTGTCGTGATGCTGAGCTTCATCCGGCAGCGACGCGAGGCTGGGGAGTCGCTCGACGACGCGATCTTTGATGGCGCCCTCCAACGACTGCGTCCGGTTCTGATGACGGCGCTTGTGGCAAGCCTCGGCTTTGTTCCGATGGCGTTAAATGTCGGGCTGGGCAGTGAGGTCCAGCGCCCGCTTGCAACTGTCGTTATCGGCGGCATCGTCTCGGCGACCTTGCTGACGCTTCTGGTCCTGCCAGCACTCTACCGGATCATCCATGCCGGCGCGCGAAGCGTCGCACCGCCACCAGCCTCGCCAATACCGGCCCCTGCGGAGTAATTCAATGAGCTATTATATATTCAAGGCGGCGCTGTCAGGCGTTCTCATCGCGATCATCTCAGAAGTCGCCAGGCGCTACCCCAGCTTTGGCGGGCTCATCGCGTCACTGCCTCTCATCTCGCTTTTGGCTATCATCTGGCTATGGCGCGACACCAGCGGCGATGTCGCTCAAGTCGCGGCGCACGCGCGGGCAACGCTCTGGTATGTTGTGCCAAGCTTGCCGTTTTTTCTGATCCTGCCGGGATTAATGGAGCGGGGCGTCAGTTTCTGGCTCTCACTACTTGTCGCCAGCCTCATCACGATCTGTCTCTACCTGACTGCAATCTGGGTTGCAGGCCGGTTCGGCATCACTTTCGAACAAGGACTATAATCATGCAGGCATTTCTCTGCGCTCGGACAGCTTCTGACATAAGGAATCTGATTGATGCGTGACCCATCATCGGCACATGCCATAAGAATTGTGACCGCTCGCCCCTTCATCATCGCCAGCTTGCTTGTGATGAGTTTACTCACTTTTTCAGGTGAGGCATTTGCCCACGCCGTGGCGGAAGGTGACAAAGGCTACATTCAGGAAATTACCGGCGTAAACCTGATCTCTTTCCTGTATCTTGGTGCCAAGCACATGGTGACGGGGTACGACCATATCCTGTTCCTGCTCGGGGTCATTTTCTTCCTCTACAAGATGAAGGATATCGGCATCTATGTCAGCCTGTTCGCCATCGGTCATTCCACCACGATGCTAGCAGGCGTCTACTTCAATTTCGGCATTAACAGCTATCTCATTGATGCGATTATTGGTCTGTCGATTGTCTACAAGGCACTTGATAATATGGGTGCCTATCAGCGCTGGTTCGGGGTTCAGCCGAACACCAAGGCTGCAACGCTGATCTTTGGTTTTTTCCACGGCTTTGGGCTGTCGTCGAAAATTCTTGATTATGAGATTTCGCCTGAGGGTCTGTTACCTAATCTACTCGCCTTCAATGTCGGCGTTGAGGTCGGACAATTGCTCGCGCTTGGTGCCATCCTGATTGTCATGGGCTTCTGGCGTAAGACGCCGAGCTTTCTCAAACACGCTTATACCGCAAACGTGGTGATGATGGCCGCAGGTTTCCTGCTGATTGGCTATCAACTCACCGGCTATTTCGTCTCTTAAGAGGACACAAGATATGTACAATACAGATATGCCCACCCGCGCTGACCTTCCAACAACGGCGCAATTGATTCGATCAACCGGAATTGCTGTCGCAGCGGCGGCAGCGCTTCTTGTTTCTGTCATTTTGCCAGCTGAGTATGCCATAGACCCAACAGGCATCGGCAAAATCACCGGTTTGACAGAAATGGGAGAAATCAAACAGCAGCTCGCCGATGAAGCGGCGATGGATGCTGCAACAACGGGTGAGTCTGAAGCTTTATTGGTCACGCCCGCAGCCCCAGCAGTGAGCGAGGTCGTTGCAGAAGTCGCGGCCGAGCCAGCGCCCGCTAACGCGCAGCCCGCCTGGACTGACACTGTAACCCTCACACTTGCGCCTGGAGAAGCAGCCGAAGTGAAACTCGTGATGAACGCCGGAGACACGGCCACCTATGCTTGGAGCGCTGATACCGGCCATCTCAACTCCGATCTTCATGGCGATGGCACGCGAGGACAGTCTACGAGCTATCGCAGGGGCCGTGCAGAAACGAAAGATGCCGGGGGTCTCACAGCAGCTTTCGATGGATCGCACGGGTGGTTTTGGCGCAATCGTAGCGATGTTTCGGTTGAGCTCACTCTTAACGCGAGGGGGGCGTATAGCGAGGTAAAGCGCGTTCTTTAGCCCGCACCGACTAACACGGACGAATTCAAAGAAATCAGCACGTCTGCAAGTGACTCCAAAATGGTCTCGCACAAAGCTGCCGATTTCAGCTTTTACCCGAATGCGGGTCTTGAAGGCGGTTTGCTCATATTTACGCAACGGCAAGGTCACATTGAAAAAGGCAAATCATTGAAAGTATGATGTTTTGTGTGATTTGAACCTAGCCTCTCGTAGCGCTACGTGGTGCCAAGTAGCCTATTGAGGCGGTTCTTCGTGACCAATTCGTAGCTACGTCGGCATCAGCGAAGTGAGAACAGACTCAAATCGCCTTAAAAATCAGCTCGTCAAATTTTCTCTAATGACTTGGATCACTGACGACGCTGCCTCTATTTGCTGTTGAGATAGATCGTCAAACGCCTTGTTGGCAACACTCTCCGCCAATCGTGCAATCTCCTCTGATCGCTCCAGTGCAAACGCTGTCGGCACAACCCTCCAAATACGACGATCTCGCGTGTCAGCCTCACGCGATACGTAGCCCGATTTCTCCAACTGATCGATCAGTGTGCCAACAGACGGACGGGCAACTTCTAACGCCTCAGCAAGTTGGGTCTGAGATGGTGCCTCCAGCCGGAGCACGTAGATCAAGGCATGCCATTGTGACCGCGTTAGGCCCAACCGCTCCATTTCCTGATCAAAGGCCGCTCGCAACAAGCGAGAAACTTCAGCCAGCAAAAAGCTGAGATTCACTCGCTCATCATCGCCCATGCGTTCGGCAAAGCTATTTTCGGTGATTGAAGTTTTCAAAATATCATTCCGATTTACTTTGTTCGTAAGTTACCTTACATTTAGGAGTATAACAATAAGCGTCGCGGAGATTCACTATGGCTATGTATGACGGTTGCGAGCGAGAAATCCAAGCAAGTGGTCTCAAACTAACCTATTCCGCTTACGGTCAGGACTCTGCGCCAACTGTAATATTTGCTCACGGAGGCGGTCAGACTCGCTATGCGTGGAAAGGCGCAGCCAGATCGCTCGGTCAGCAAGGATTTTGTTCTATTGCCCTTGATCTTCGGGGGCACGGCGATAGCGAATGGGCTGAAGATGGCGACTATTCTCTGGAGGCCTTTGGGCGTGACCTGGTCTCTGTCGCGGAGCAGTTAAGCGACGGAGGGCCTGCACCTCACATCGTCGGCGCTTCGCTCGGCGGGCTCGGGGCGATGGTTGGGGCTGGTATGCTCCAACCTAAAGCTTTTGCGTCAGTCACTTTGGTGGACATTACGCCAAACATGGAAGCTAGCGGCGTCGCAAAGATAATGGGCTTTATGGCCGAGCATAGCCTGGATGGATTTGCGACGCTGGAGGAGGCCGCAGATGTTATCGCGCAATATTTACCTCACCGGCCTCGACCGAAAGACCTTGACGGCTTGCGCAAAAACCTTCGGCAAGGTCAGGATAAACGCTGGCGTTGGCACTGGGACCCGGCCTTCATTCAAGGGGTTATGCAGCGATCAGCGGTTGCGAGAGCTGGGGATCTAGAAGAATCAGTACGCAACATCACTGTTCCCGTTCATTTGGTGCGCGGACGCATGAGTGAGCTTGTCTCTGAGGCCTCAGTGAAAGCATTTCAGGCTTTACTGCCTCAAGCCCAATTCACAGATGTCGCCGGAGCGCGACACATGGTGGCTGGCGACAACAACGATGTATTCACGACGGCTGTCAGCAACTTTTTGCGCCAGCATTCGGAAGGTGTGGAAGCATGAGTGCTACTCTGCCTGATCTCGCTTTCGTTCAGCAGGCATTAGAAGCGGCTCCGTTTCACCGCTGGCTCGGACTCACTGTGACCGAAACGGGCGCGGATAAAATCAAACTGTCCATACCTTGGCGCGACGAACTCGTATCAAACCCGAAGGTAAAGTCTGCGCATGGCGGTGTGCTCGCCGCGTTGATCGATCTGACCGGGTTTTACGCGTTGATTGCGACCGGAAATATGCCTCTAGCAACGGCAGATTTACGTGTTGATTATCATCAACTTGCAACACCTGGCCCGCTTACAATTGTCGGTAAGGTGGTTCGCCTCGGAGGCACCTTGTCCGTGGCGGAGGCCAGTGTTTTGAACAACGACGGCGATTTGCTTTCGAGCGGCAGAGGGGCTTATCGGATGCTTAGGCGGTCGGCATGAACCGGTATTTGCCTTTTCGGACGCTAATTTTGCTTTTCCTTTTTGCCTCGTGCTCAAATGATCCCCCTGTGGAACAAACGCCGGTGGCGGTTGATGAGAGGCCAAAAATTATTGCGCCGATTAAAGTGAATACAATCAGCGTCGAACGCATTGACCTTGCTGAACCTCTAGTCGCGTCAGGTACAATTGCGGCAAAGCAAACGAGCAACATTGGCGTGCTGTCGCAAGGCGTAGTCGAAAAATTTCATGTCAGAGTTGGTGACCGTGTGAAAAAAGGTCAGGCATTGTTTCAGACGCGACGCATCGACTATGAACAACGACTTTCTGAAGCTGAAGCCCAACTTGATATCGCAATTGCGGAGTCGGCAAATGCCGAAAGCGCCTTCAAAAGATATTCTGTTCTCGTCAATGACGGCTCAGTCTCACGCGCCGCATACGAAGAGGTTCAAACAACATTCCAGATTGCGACATCGAATGTCACGCTCCGTCGCACTCAAGTCGCGGCTGCGCGGCAAGCACTAGATGACACGATTGTTCGCGCGCCCTTCAATGGTGCGGTGACAGCCCGCTACATCGACGAAGGCGTATTCATGGCAAATAGTTTCTCTGGAATGGGCAATTCGGCGGTCCTTCAAATACAAGAGTGCGAGATCGCAGCCGGGATCCTATTTGCGCCGGAGTCTGAAGTTGGTCGGTTGCGTCTTGGCTTGCCGGGAAACCTCTATGTCGATGGCCGGAGTGCACCTATCCCGTCAGACATCATTATTCTAAATGATCGCGTTGATCCGCAAGCAAGAACCGTCGAGTTCAGAATGGCGTTCTTGAATGAGGGGTGCGCCGTGCGCGCGGGGCAGTCCGTGCGGGCGGAAGTGAACGTCGACCCGCGACCAGCCCTTGTTTTGCCGAGGGCAGTGCTCCAGGGCTCAAGCACTTCTCCCTATGTCTTCAAAATTGATGGTGATAGGGCCCAGCGCGCATCGGTTGCATTTCGAGATATTGATGCAGTTCGAATTGAAATTCTCTCAGGCGTGAGTGAATCCGACTTGGTTATTGTCGGCCCTCTAGATGCGATGCGTGACGGCGCGATAGTGGAGACCGACGCCTCATGATGGGGATCGTCAAGACCTCTATTCAACGTCCGGTTTTCGCTGTCATGATGATCGCCGCGCTCGTTGGGCTTGGCTGGATTTCGATTGGCCGACTGGGTGTCGATCTCTTTCCAAACGTTGAATTCCCGTACGTTTCTATCACGACAACACTTGAGGGTGCTTCGCCTGAAACGATAGAATCTGAAGTTACGGATATTATCGAAGAAAACGTCAACACGATTGATGGGATCGAAAGTCTCCAATCGTTCAGTACCGAAGGCGTTTCGAGTATCTTAGTCGAGTTTGCGTTGACAACCGATATCAACGTCAAAGTCCAAGACGTCCGCGATAAGGTTCAACTCGCATTGGCTGAATTGCCGAGCGACGTTGATCCACCTGTTGTCGATAAAGTCGACCCGGATGCCGCACCCATAATATCGGTTATGATTGCTGGTGATATCCCGATCCGGGAGATTACTGCTTTCGCTGATGATATTGCCAAGGAAGAGATTCAACGCATCAAGGGTGTGGGTTCGGTGTCGATTGTTGGTGGACGAGACCGGGCTATCCGCGTTTGGCTTGACAACAACCGGATGCGATCTTTCGGGGTAACTGCGGATGATGTTCGCATGGCGATCCAGAGTGAGCATGCTGAGCTTCCAGGTGGGAGGCTTGAAGTTGCCGGTGGCGCACGTGAGTTCGGCGTCAAAACATTGGCTGAAGCAACGACGCCAGCAGGTTTTGCAGATCTACCCGTGGCGTATCGAGAAAACGGCGTTGCAATTCATGTTGGCGATGTCGCAAGAGTGGAAGATGGTTTGGAAGACGAACGCTCTGCGGCCTTCCTCAACGGTCGGCGCGGTGTCTCGCTTGATGTCCGCAAGCAATCCGGACGCAACACAGTTGAGGTTTCGCGTGCCGTAAAGTCTGCAGCTGAGCGTTTGCGGACACTCGCCCCGGACGGTGTGGAGATTGTCGTCACACGCGATGTTTCGAAATTTGTTGAGAGTTCGATCAAGGACGTCGGTCATGACTTACAGATTGCCATTGGGCTGGTGGTCGCCGTTACATTCATCTTCCTGTTGAATGTTCGCGCGACCCTTATCGTTGCTATTGCGATCCCGACCTCTTTGGTGGCGACCTTTTTCGGCTTCTATCTGATGGGCTTCACGATCAACGTGCTGACCCTACTTGCGCTGACCGTTGCGATTGGGCTTCTGGTTGATGATGCCATCGTCGTTATTGAATCCGTCACCAAGGAGCTCGAGAACGGAAAGCCACCCATGCAGGCGGCTTATGACGGTACGAAAAAGGTAGGATTAGCGGTCTTGGCCGGGACGGCGGCGACGCTCGCAGTATTCGTTCCCATCGCTTTTATGAGCGGTATCGTTGGGCGATTTTTCTTCCAGTACGGCTTGGCCATCGTTTTCTCTGTAACTGTTTCCCTGATTGTAGCTTTGACACTGACACCCATGCTCGCGTCGCGAATGCTTAAGCATGGCAAAACCGCATTCTGGCTCCGCCCGATAGAATTGCTGTGGGACGGTGTTGATCGAGTTTATGGGCACATCGTTTCATGGGCGGTGACCCTTCGATATCCTGTGCTGCTTTTGGCCGCCGGGTCAGTGATTGTCGGCGGCTGGTATGCTGCGCGCGTGCCGTCGGGATTTACGTCCAAGGCAGATAGAAGCGAGTTTCAAGGGACAATCGAGCTTCCATTAGGCATTGGAATCACTGCGTCTAGTGACGTCGCAAACAATGTTGCGAGAGCATTGATCGACGTTGAGCATATTGAAGATATCTTCATCACGATTGGCGCGGGTGCACAAAGCGATACGAATGTATTGTCCCTCTATGCTTCTCTCTCTCCAAAGTCCGACCGCGCGAAATCTCAATTTGTAATTATGGACGAAGCTCGCGCTGCAATTGCATCTGCCGCACCGAACGCAGTCAAAACATCGGTGCTGGAAGTTCCTTGGGTGGGTGGCACAGGTTCCGGTGGAACGGACATCGATCTGATTCTAAAAGGGCCGAACCTGGAAGAAATTGCCGGTTATGCAGACGAATTGGTGCAGCGAATGCGGGCGCATAATGCATTTTCCGACCCCCGTACCAGTTATCAATCGGGACGACCTGAGGCACAAATCGTGTTCAACCGACTTAGGGCGGGAGATCAGGGTGTTTCAGCGCGCACGCTCGCGTCCACATCCCGTATCGCTCTTGGCGGTCTCAATGTGGCTAGCTTTGAAGACGGCGGCAAACGCTATGATGTGCGCTTAAGATTGGATGGTCTTCAACGCGAGACCATTAGCGATCTGTCACGCGTTCAGGTGCGTGGTGTCGATGGTCGCCTCGTGGATGTTGGGGCAGTTTCGAGGATTCAGTTTGCGTCGGGACCTGCGCAGATCGACAGAAAAGATCGTTCTCGGAAAGTGTCCGTACTGGCGATCACGGCAACAGGGTCGTCCTTGGGCGAAGCATCTGGAGCACTCCTCCAAATGCTTGAAGAGGTGCCTCCACCTCCCGGCATCACATATGAGATGGGTGGTATGGCGAAAAGTATGGCTGAGACTGCAATCGCAATCGGTTTTGCGCTGCTATTTGCCTTTATTGTTCTCTACATGGTGCTGGCAAGCCAATTCAATTCTTTCGTCCAGCCTCTAATCATTATGCTGACGGCACCGCTTAGTTTTTCCGGCGCATTCGCTGGTCTTTACTACTTTGGATTGGAATCGTCTTTGTTTGCTCAGATCGGCCTAATTGGACTGATGGGTATCGTGATGAAAAATGGCATTCTGCTTGTCGACCGCGCCAATCAGCTCATGGAAGAAGGCGTGCCTAGCGGCGATGCAATCAGACGAGCCTGTCCTGAACGCCTTCGCCCAGTATTAATGACAGCTCTTTCTGCGATCTTCGGGATGGTTCCTGTTGCCTTGGCGACATCAGATGGTGCCGAATGGAGAAACGCTTTGGGAGCGTTGCTCATTGGCGGCTTGTCCACGTCAACGATATTGACGCTTCTTGTTGTTCCGGCTGCGTACATGATACCAGGAGATATCGCCAATGTTGCTAAGTGGATTTGGCGACTTCCTTCCCGGATCTTGCCTACCAAGCGGGAAGCAGGTGTTTCTCGAGCTCAGGAACAGCAGTTCGAGCAATAACTCGAAGCAGGTTCCGGATACGTCTGGTTGGGAAGCGCTCGGTAAAAACAAGTGGCAAAGTTTTCTAGAGGCGTTTTTAAGCCGCTCGCTTAAAGACCAGGCAGCTCAAGCCCATCTAGGAGAAATTCAACCAACGTGTTGCAACGACCCTATGAATCCGCAACCCAATGCAGACATAACGAGCGACCGTTACGGGGCGATTTTAGGCCGCTTAGCTAATGTTTGTTTTGATGGCTAAAACAAACATTGCCTCGGCCGGGTCAGTTAACCGTATTTCAAGCAAGAGTTGAAATACAGATTCCAGTGCAATTCGTCAGGTGCGTTATGACCCTTCCTCAAAAATGCAAAGCATGCCGAGACGGGAAGAGCTTTGAAACGCCGATTACAATGGCCTTCCAGCCGATCGTTGATGTCGAGGCGAAAAAGGTGTTCGCTCATGAAGCTTTGGTTCGCGGGGTCAACGGCGAAAGCGCAGGCCAAATTCTAGACTCTGTAACAGATGAAACACGCTACGGTTTCGACCAAAAATGCCGCGTAAAAGCGCTTGAGCTTGCAGCCAAGCTCGATCTGGCCAAAGACGAGTCTTTCTTGTCGATCAACTTCTTACCGAACGCGGTTTATGAGCCAAAAGCCTGTATCCGACTGACTTTGGAAACCGCCTTGAACACCGGTTTCCCAACCAACAGAATAATATTTGAATTTACTGAGGCAGAGAAGCTCGATGCTCATCATGTCCTGAACATTCTGCGCACATATCGCTCAATGGGATTTTCAACAGCGATTGATGATTTCGGTGCTGGGTATGCGGGATTGTCGTTGCTTTCTCAATTCCAACCGGACTTTGTAAAGCTGGACATGGAGCTCATCAGGGATATCGATAAAACGCCAGTTCAGCGCGTCATTCTCTCGAATATTCTAAACATGCTTAGGGACCTGGGGATAAGCCCGATCTGTGAGGGTATTGAGAGCGTTGCCGAATACGACGTATTGCGCGACCTCGGCGTCACGCTGATGCAAGGATACTTGTTAGCAAAGCCTTCACTGGCACAGCTCGCCATCCCTGACTGGCCTCGCGAACGGGAATTGGCCGTGCAGGACAACTTGTCGGACGATGTGAACCGAACTCATTGGGTTGGCTGAATTAAAACTGTTTCCAATGTCAGGAAAAGTGCCTCTGACTGAGGTGTTGATGGGACGCCGAACGTGTGTGATCTCGAAAAAAAATCAGACCGCAATTGCCCCATTTCTGCGCATGATCCAATGAATACGTCGCGAGCGACCGCTTTAGGGCACAACCAAAAGCAGTCATAAGCGATGGTGCGCCATCAGTATCAAATCAAACCCTAGCGACCTTAAATCCCCGCGACCGACGTCTCCCATTCCGAAGCACTTTTTTCTGGACTAAGATAGCGGCAATTTTATTGCACCCGAGGCTGCCATCAGGTGCACTCAGTCGCCTGAACCACCGTCCCGCTAATATCCTCATTCAGGCGTTTACCGAGCACCGTGACGGAGTGCATCACATACCCAAGAGCCTGATAGAATTTTTCCGCATCCCGATTATCAGATCGAACCATTAGTTGGATTTTTGGCGCTTTGCGGTCTCGAAGCCAGTCTTCTGCTTCAATCATCAGTTCGCGGCCATGTCCGCGTCCGCGATAGGTCGCATCAACGCAAAGATAATAGACCCATCCCCGATGCCCGTCGAAGCCGATCATGACACTGGCCATGATGGCACCTTCCTTCAACCCGACAAGAAGCGTCGACTCCCGCGCCCGAACAGCGAGCGTGATATCTGTCACAGGATCATTCCAAGGCCGCGTCAGACCGTTCGCGCCCCACAAGGCGATCAATTCAGCCTGATCGTTGGACCTGTATTCACGAATATGCATCGACATAAGAGCGCTCGTGTAGGGATTCGCTTAATCGGTGTAGAGACCTGAAGTTGCAGGTCATTTGACGAACAATAAGGAAAAGCGGTCAGCGCGGGCGCGCTGGCTCTATTTGATCTTTCCCAGCAGTCGGGGGTGGGCGAACGGCGCGTATGCGCGGACACGGTCCAACCGCAAGGGCTGCGGGACTTTTTGTTCGTCTGATTGTTTCTAAGCCTCCTACCTAGCGCCCTTGCGCCCGGCACGTATGCCCACCCCCGGCCA
>CAYGKE010000067.1:0-14126 GCA_964350465.1 uncultured Hyphomonas sp. | reverse complement strand
GTAATCAGCTAAACGAACCGCAGCGTCATCGGGTAGAAGCGCGTTTCCATTTTCTAGCTTAGCAGTGGCTTTTGGTTTCAACGGCACGCGAAAGATTTCGGGTGATGCGATCTCATAGAACGCACTCTCACCTTCAGGGTCATGAAATATAATGTGGTGAGGAGCTAGTAACTCGACCGGAACCCAGACTGCTAGTGTTGAAGTTCGGTTCGATGTACTTTCTCTGTAGACTTCGAATTTTACGATTTCGCCGGCCCCCGCTACCGTATCGTCACATCGCATGTAAAGCTCACCTTGGCTGGACATACCAATCGCCTGAAGATCGATATCCGTTTTTATTCTAGATTTGTTAGTGAGATAGACATATTGGACGTCTTTTAGCGTACGAGTGCCTTGGTAATTCCATGCGGAGCCCCGAAAATAACCACTCTCGAGAATCGCCGATTTCGCCGCTGCATTAGTATGATGGAACAACAAAAGGTCAAAACTGCGTCGTTCTTCCACCCAGCGAGAGCGACCTCTGAGCCAGGGGAGGATAGGTTTCGGACCGCCAAGTTTTCCGTTATATAAATGGCTACCGTCAGTCAGTTCTCCGAGATGCTGACTAGTTGTCGTTTGAAACCAAAAGTCAGCCTGATCTGCTACTCGAAAATGAATTCTCAGAACCCCGCCATCATCAAAGAAGCCAAGAACACTCGGGCTAAAATCGTTCGCGGTAAGAAAACGATTGCCGGATAAGGCAAAAACGACTTCGGGCACCACTAAGCTGCCTCCGTATCGATGAATGAGACGAAGCTTAGCGACAGCGTTGTAAGCTTTCTCGCCGGGGAGTGGCGGCCTATCTTTCATAAGTTGTTCTCAAAAGAAGAAACCCTATTTTTGTCGACCTAATCTTTCCGTCTTCTTGAATTCTCCGATTTTTTGGAGATAGCGTTAGATGTCTTTTGATTGCGTTTACGATACCCATTCAATCGAATTTGTGTTCCGTTTGAGCACATTGATAACGTATTCCAGCTCTGAAAATTTCTCTCACGCGAATGGTCAGCTTCGAACGCGCCGACGCAAGTGCAACCGCTCGCTAAGTAGAGCTAGAGGGTTCCAGTCTCACCTTGAATCTGCGAAACGCCGGTCGCCAAAACCGCAACAAAAACTGCCCGCCTCTGGGTTATAAAAAACACTTATAGTCCAGGGGAGGTTGGGCCTGTTTTATTTCACTGGCCCAGCCGAAATCTTAGGATCGATCGCTAGTTTTTTACACTGCGCGCCTTGGTTGACACCGCGCACGCTAGTGAAAACTTGTGCGCTCCAATTTCATCGTCCGTGAGAGCAAACGGGCAACTCGATCTGTGTAATCCTTAAGAGAAGCAGGATGACCGGAGTAGAGATAAAGGGCTTTGCCTACCCAAACGTTCTTAAACCCTTTTGGATCGGAGCGGAAAATGACTCCGTGCGATACCGCGTACGCATCATAATCAACTTCCTCTTCACAGCGTACTCCAAGTGGTTTGTAGTCATTGTTAAGGGGAAGGTAGAAGTGTTTTCGGTGAGCACCTTCCAGCTTCTGGTATGTATACGGCATAAATACCCGAAACCATTGATCTCGATCGACAACGCGTTTGTCTTGTTTTTTGCTCATGTTGAGTTTCCTTGAATGTGATTCATGTTCGCTACGGTTCCTTCTCGAAACCGATAAAAATACCAGGAGGTTGCGCCGATCGTGGCTTAAGACACTTTCAGGTATTTTTAGTTTGAGATCTTATTGATCCTGCGTCTGGCATCTCGGACACAGGACACCCCTATAGGGGGGTGTCCGTGTCTGTCCGGTTTGAATATGCGAGCGGACAGTCTTAAACTTGTCCCAGACATGTCGGAGAGAGTCTCACGTCATTGCAGCCTCCCGTTCTCCGGGTAAAGAAACGACCTCGTTTTCGATCCGGATTCTACCCTTGTGGATTAACCCATTCAAAGCTCGACTGAAGGCTTTGGCGCGGCTTTCTCGTTTATCAGAACTTGATACACGGAAGCCCGAAATGCAGGCTTCTCGCCAATTGGATAGCAAGACCGTCGGTTCTGGGTCGTGCTCTTCCCATCGGACTGGCAACAGCCCCTCAAGCTCGTAGATTGCAGACCGCTCTGGTCCGGTGAGGCGTTTTGGTCGGTTTGCTTCTATGCCCTGGACAGGAATCGCGATCGGCGCTGTGATAGGATCGTTGTCCTCGTCAATTCCGATAGTCTTACTCTGGATTTTGAAGGCAATTGGTATTTGATCGCACGGGCCGTTTCGGTTCTTAGTAAGTTTGGCTTTCACGATACCATCGGCCCCAGCCGGTGACAGATGAACGGCAACATCTAGAGCGCCAAGATAATAACTGTGTCCGCGCGGGCTGCCAGAGCTCGACTTCGTGTCGTGATGGATCAGTACGACAGCGAGGTTTAGTTTGGTCAAAGCCCTCGTAACTGCGATTATTCGACTCATCGCTTCGGAACTGTTTTCATCCAATCCTGGAAACGCCATCGCTTGGGTATCTATTACAATAAGCGAGGGCTTTTTTTCATTTATAAGCTCAATAAGCTCCTTCAGCTGTCGCCCATCCTCGGCGCCCAAGTCGGTCAGGCCCTCGATCAGATAAACCTGATTGGACGCACCGTATGTGTCCGCGACCGCTCGCACCATGCACCCGTTACCATTGGGGTCTTCTGGAGATAACAAGAACACGACGCCAGGGTTAGTTTTGAGACCGAAGAACAGATCGCCGCGAGCCACCATTAAACAAAGGTACGGGATCAAAACCGACTTGCCGCACCCAGGCGGCCCAAAAAGACATACAAGATCGCCAACAGTGATGAGCCCTTTAATGATGTTTGTGGCTCGCCTAATCCGACCGCACTCAGACTCTGGAACTAAGCGAAGAGTGGTCTTTCGATCTTCCTCGAGCGGTGCCTGATCGCGGATGGCACTCGTACCGAGATCTGTGAGAAGCTGTTGAATGGGTGCTTCCCGCTTAGACTTTCCTGAGTCTATGCCACTTCTGATGGTATATAGGCACTTATCGAGCCCGTCGTCCGGGTCATTTAAAAGGCCGTTGGTTTCGCATACGGTAAGCAGGGTTTTGCGAACGATTTCGTGAGATGGTCTTTCGGCATCAGACAACAGTCCGATTCGAAATGACGCGGTATTTAGTTCTGAGTTTCTCGACCCTTCGGTTGCTTGGGCGAAGCGATTTATGATGCTGGCGAACCTAGGGAATTCTCCCAATGGATCATTGAGTGCGTAATGAATCTCACGCTTCGGTTCCCTAGCGAGAGTTCGAGTTAATTCCGACGGGAATGGCGATAATTTGGATTGATCGAGGTCGAGTATCATAAAACGACCTCGTACTTTCCAACGCCAACGATCACGCCAGCAACAATTACGTATCCACCGTCATTCCGAACATCGATTCCTGGGGCGATCCTGCCGGCGGAGTTCCTGACCTCAGGCGCGTATTTAAAGTAAAGATGGAGCCCTCCCGTCGGTGTACGTACCTTCGGACAATCCAGGTTATCCACCCTTATTCCGAGCCGCTCCAAGCTGGCAAAGCCATCGACGCTGTTCTTGCGGTCGATGTCGAGGACCGTAACTTGATTGATCATGCCCGTAGGCAATCCTATCAACGCGTCGGGCCAGCGCTCCCAGTAACTGCGAACTCTATTGATGTCAGAAGTCGCTTCTCGACCCCATTTTACCCAAGGCTTTTTTGGCGTACCGCGGTTCATACACGGAAATATGTCGAACCCTGCAGATGCGTAGGCTTCCGCTGTTTTGAGTTGATGTTCGTCATCGGGATAAATCATGACTCGTCTTCCCCGATTGCGTACTGTCTACTCGCGATCGAATAAAATCATCTAACCATGCCTTTGGAATTCCGCTGGCCCTCCCCCCCGGATTAATCTTAACTAATCTCGGAAATTTTTGATCTTGGATGAGTTTATACATCGAGCTGAGGGACAATCCGACGTAGTTTGCGGCACACTTGGGTCTGAGTATTGGTCCCAGAGAGTCGTTTGTTGACTGATTTCTTGTTCGATTGAATTTAGACATGTTTTGGCTCCTTCATTCCGATAGGGGCCAACTATTTGTCACAACATCCAACAAACTCAAACCACCACTCAATGAGTTCACAACGACGAGCAGCTGCTCAAATGCAGCTGAATCAAAGGCACATAGAATCCATTAAAGTGCTGTATTATAATAGTTTTTAATATCAGGCAGATTTATTTATTAAACTTCGGTAATGTTTTAGACTTCCAGCTGCCAACCTAGCCAACGTACTTCTCGATTTGCTCCGACCACCACTTCGCCATATTGACGCGTTCATCCCAATACCGAGCGCGATGATAAGCGCGTCGAACCTCATTCGCGCCAACGTGAGCAAGTTCCGCCTCGATCGCATCGGCTGACCACAGGCCGCTTTCATTTAGCAAACTCGACGCACTTGATCTAAAACCATGCGAAGTCGCTTGATCCTTTTTATATCCCATTCGTCGGAGTGCTTGATTCAATGTATTCTCGCTCATAGGCTTCCGGTGTGTCGTAGACGCAGGTAGTACAAAACCTTTGGCATGCTCGGGTTGCCAGCACTTCAACACTTCGAGCACGATGGGCGGTAGCGGCTTTTTATGCTCTTTTCGCATCTTTGTTTTGTTGGCGGGGATTGTCCAAACCGCTTTTTCGAGATCGAACTCTTGCCACTCTGCATGCCGCAACTCGCCAGGCCGCGGATAAAGGAACGCCATCAGTTTCAATCCAATCACAGTAGTCGGTGCCCCGTCATAGGACCACACATCTTTGACCAGCTGCTCAAAAGCTTCTTTGTCAGTGACCGCTGCCCGATGCACAACGCTCGGTGAGACTAGAGCTCCACGAAGTCCGTATGTCGGGTCATTTTCGCAACGAGCCGTCGCGATTCCGTATCGAAAAACCTGCCCGATAGTCGACCGCAATCTATGAGCAGTTTCGTATTTGCCTTTGGCCTCGATGTCGCGAAGCGGTCCAAGGATATCTGCGGCGGTAATGTCGGTTATGGGGAAAGCTCCAAACGCGCTGTAGGCCATGGAGAGTAACCATCGTTTTTTGTTGAGGGTGACCGGAGACTTTCCCTCTTTGGTTTGCTTCAGCAGCAGTTCTTCCGCGACAGCTTGGAAGGTATTTTCCGCAGCTCCCCGACGGCGCAACTTCTCTCGCTTCACTTCGCGGCCTGGGTCGATATTTTTCGCTAGCATGTGCTTGGCTTCGTCTCGTTTTGCGCGTGCCATAGAGAGGGTAGTTGCTGGATACGCTCCGAACGAAAGTGTCCGTTGCTTGCCTTGATAGCGGTACGCCATTCTCCAAAGCTTGGAGCCTTTGGAACTAACCTGGATAAATAAACCACCATCGTCGCTGTACTTGCGAGTTTTATCCTCAGGTTTGAGGGATCGAATTTTTAAATCTGTCAAAGCCATGAGAGTTTTCATGCAACTTTCAGTCCGAGAATCCAGAAATAGCCAACAAAAATACCAACAAACATGCTGGATCCATTGGTATGTCTATGGACGTTGTCGGAACGGAAAACCTGATAAGCTGCCAGTTATGCACTGTTTTTGCTTATGTTATTGAGCGTAACTGGATGTCTTTGGAAATAGAAATGGTGCCCCCACACGGACTCGAACCGCGGACCCCCTGATTACAAATTTTCTTTGGCCAAAAGTGATAAACGAACCTTGGCTTGCAAATCATGTCCCCGTCGTGAATCTATTAATTTCTGACAGCGCAATGAAACTAACTGCAGCGAACGCATTCCCAATGTCTACGGGGAATTACCGCTGCGGTTCTATTTTGCGCGCGGGGTCATCACCAGTTCGAGGGCTTGACGAGGGGGCCCCCTCGGGTGTAGTGATTCGGTCATGGTCAGAAATGCGCCATCCAAACCCGCCCGGTCCTAGACCTCGGCGGGTTTTTCATGGGCGCTGACCTCCCAACAGCTTAGCGGGTCCTTCCTCCAAGAGACGCAGTGCGGGCAAGCGAAGCGCGCTCCACATGAGTCGTTAGTGGCAAATCCAAAAGGGTTACGCTGTTGGGTTTCGGCTCTGACACATTCGCAGAGCCCCCCAGAACGCAAAATCTTGTGTCATTTATGAATGCACCAACCGACTATCGGACGAACCGTGTCGGCTTATCTCGGCCTGAGCTCAGCAAATAGCGCGCCGGTCACAACATGAGACGTTCGGAGCCCTATCAGAGAGCACGAATGCAAGTATCAATGAGGTCGCCGATGGCAAATCCACAACATCATCCGATCGCATTTGCGTTCAAAGCCGCCGAGATAAAACGCCTAGTCAAGGCCCTGATCGACGGTGCGCGGAAAAGTGGTCTAGACATTCGCGCTATCGAAATCAGCGCAAGCGGCGATATTAGAGTTCTGGACAAATCCGCCTTGTCGATTCATGAAGATGGTCTGGACCAGTTATTGTGAGGGATAAAATGCCGTTCAAGGGAGTGTACCGCTCGCCCTCGAAGCTCGCAGACGGCACTACCCGTTATTACTATTACACCCATCGCGGCGGTCCACGGTTTTACAGCTGCGATCACACCCCGATCGAGGATCAGTCGGGACGCCTTCCCCAAGACTTTATCGACGATTATCAGGCCGCAAAGGCCATCACAAATTCGACCCCAGCGAGAGGCAGTGTTCGCGCCACGCTGTCGCGCTATTTTGATAAGTCCCCACGGTTCAAGCGGATGAGCACCAAAGGAAGATTCGCGCGTCGCGGGTACCTCGAGACCTGGTGCGAAATGAAACTGAAAGACAAATCCGCGCTGGGCTCACAACCGGTATGCATCCTGGACCGACGACGGATCATACCGAGGTTGGTCGATTTTCGCGATGAGACATGGGGACACTCACCGAGTGCGTCCGACGAGGCTGTAATCGCTCTCAGCGCTTTCCTAACTTGGTGCATTAATGACGGTCGACTGGACTTCAACCGAGCGAGTTCAATCGAAAGCGTATACGAGCGCCCCACAGCCGCGCGGGCGTGGAGCAAGAAAGAACAATTGGCCTTCCTGGAAGCGTGCCGCCCCGAACTCCGCCACGGCTTGCTACTCAATCTCTATACCGGCTTGCGACGCGAGGACCTGATCAAGATCCCGCTTACTGCCGAGACAAATCAACACTTAATCATTCGCACAGGAAAAAGCCGCCAGCGACGTCAGGTAATTATTCCAAAGGTCCCGCCGCTGCGCGCTCTGCTAACTGAAATTGCGGTTTATCGCGCGAAATTCGACGTCCAGGCCACGACTATCTTGGTGCGCAGCAATGGCCGCCCCTGGTCATCCGAGGCGTACGGCAAGGCTTTTGATCGCCACCGCAGCAAGATTGGGCTTGGTCCTAACGACAATGGACCAACAATTCATGACCTCAGAAAGACTGCCGCCACGCACATGGTTATCCTTCAAAACCAATATACTGAGATAACGGACCAAGTTCTGATTGATTTATTCGGCTGGACTGACCGAACATTATCAAAAATGAAGCGAATTTACGTCGATGACAGCGCCGTTATCGCAGCGATCACCGGCCGCCCGTAGCACAGAACAGAAACAGAAAATGTCAAACGCAGTGTCAAACGGACACCAAGGAACACGAAAAAGGATCGAAAAAATCCCGCTAAGTCCTTGAAAAGTCTGGTGGGCGATAACGGGCTCGAACCGCTGACCCTCTCGGTGTAAACGAGATGCTCTACCAACTGAGCTAATCGCCCTCAGAAGGGGCTATTTGCGCCAAGCTGCGCCCAAATGCAAGACAGCCCCCGCCAGAAATGACAGGGGCTGTCTGTTTTTGCTGTCACCGCTTACTTAGTGACGAATGGCATCACTGCCCTGCTCTGGATTTGGCCGCCCCGAAAGGGTCGCCGCGAGCGCCGCCTCATCGGCCTCGGACCACTCTATAGGCGTCAGAGGACGCGTCAGAGCCCGAGGCAGGACCTCTGTTATGTCGGACACCGGGATGATCGTCAGGGCGTCCTTCACATTATCTGGCAGATCGGCAAGATCCTTTTCGTTCTCTTCGGGGATCAGAACCGTCTTGATCCCACCACGAAGCGCCGCCAGAAGCTTTTCCTTCAATCCGCCGATGGGCAGAACGCGGCCACGCAGCGACACCTCACCGGTCATCGCAAGATCGCGGTGAACGGGTATACCTGTCAGAAGCGACACCATGGCAGTGGTCATTGCGATACCGGCAGACGGTCCATCCTTGGGTGTCGCGCCATCGGGGACGTGAACGTGAATGTCGGTCGTGTTGAACACGGTCGGCTTGATGCCAAACTCAACCGAGCGAGACCGTACGAGCGACCCTGCGGCTGCAATCGATTCCTTCATCACATCGCGCAAGTTGCCCGTGATCTTTGTTGCGCCGCGCCCCGGCATCGAGAGCGCCTCAATCGTCAACAGATCGCCGCCAGTTTCAGTCCAGGCGAGGCCGGTGACAGCACCAACCTGGTCTTCTGCGTCTGCGAGACCGAAGCGGAACTTGCGAACGCCGGAAAAATCGCCGAGATTGTCAGGCGTGACATTGATCACACTGACGCCTTCCTTGCCGAGTTCCCGGACTGCTTTACGGGCCAGTTTAGCCAATTCCCGCTCAAGCGAACGCACGCCAGCTTCACGTGTATAGTAGCGCACCAGGTCCGTTATCGCAGAATCGGTAACCACCCACTCCTGCTCTGACAGGCCGTGACCCTCGCGGATCTTTGGCAGCAAGTGCCGGACAGCAATTTGAAGCTTCTCGTCCTCGGTGTAACCCGCGATACGAATGATCTCCATTCGGTCCAGTAGAGGCTGTGGCATATTCAGACTATTCGCTGTCGTCACGAACATGATGTCCGAGAGGTCGTAGTCGACCTCCAGATAATGGTCATTAAACGTCGAGTTCTGCGCCGGGTCGAGCACCTCCAGAAGCGCCGCAGATGGATCACCGCGATGGTCCATGCCCATCTTGTCGATCTCATCCAGCAAGAATAGCGGATTGCCCGTCTTGGCCTTTTTCAAGCTTTGAATCACCCGGCCCGGCATTGAGCCGATATACGTGCGGCGGTGACCGCGTATCTCACTCTCGTCGCGGATACCGCCGAGCGACACCCGAACAAAGTCACGGCCCGTGGCATCGGCGATCGACTTGCCAAGCGAGGTCTTACCAACCCCTGGAGGGCCGACAAGGCAGAGGATAGGTCCTCGCAGCTTATTGGTTCGTTTCTGCACGGCAAGATATTCGAGAATACGTTCCTTGACCTTGTCGAGGCCATAATGGTCGTCGTTGAGCTGCCTCTCAGCCGCATCAAGATCGGTCGAAATGTCTTTGCGCTTGTCCCATGGCAGCGACAGCAACCAGTCGAGATAGTTCCGTACGACCGTCGACTCGGCCGACATCGGGCTCATCTGACGCAGCTTTTTGACTTCTTGTTCGGCTTTGGTGCGCGCTTCTTCAGACAGGCCAATCTCGGCAATCTTGTCTTCCAGCTCGCTAACCTCATCGCGCTCTTCATCGCTGTCACCCAGTTCGCGCTGGATCGCCTTCATCTGCTCGTTGAGGTAATACTCGCGCTGGGATTTCTCCATCTGACGCTTGACGCGGTTTTTGATTTTCCGCTCCATTTGCATCATGCCCATTTCGCCCTCCATCAAGGAGAGAACACGCTCGAGGCGCTCTTTGGCATCAGGCAATTCAAGCAGTTCCTGCTTTTCACTCAGCTTGACCTGGAGTTGCGACGCCACGGCGTCGGCCAGCTTGCCGCCCTCTACAATCTGACCAATCGTGGAGACAGATTCCGGCGGAATCTTGCGGTTCAATTTTGCATAATTCTCAAACTGTTCGTTCACAGCCCGCATCAGCGCTTCAATCTCGCTGCCAGCGGCGTCAACAGAATCGATCGGTGCGATTTCGGCCTGATAATGGTCACCCTTGTCAATAAGAGCAGTCACGGTGGCGCGGGTGCCGCCCTCGACCAGCACTTTTACCGTACCGTCGGGCAGTTTCAAAAGCTGAAGGATCGTCGCTGTGGTGCCGACCTCATGAATGTCGTCAGCGCCAGGGTCATCCGTTGAGGGATCACGTTGAGCGACCAGCATGATCTCATTGACGCCCTCATCAACCATTTCGAGGGCGCGAACAGATTTGTCGCGACCCACAAAAAGCGGCGCCACCATATCCGGGAAGACCACAATATCCCGCAATGGCAGGACAGGTAGGGTTTTTACTGTCATTCCTGACTCCTTCATTCCGGGCCCTGCTCAGCAGCGACCCTTCCTCGCCGTCATCTCAGTTTGGGATGATTCCGGCGCCCTCATCATGTTGTACCCATGACAGGTTTGTTCAACCGCAAAATAGCGGTGGAAATCGGGCAATTTTGGACTATGCAGGCGTCTTTATGAAGCTTCGCTCGGCTTTGCCTGCTTGGCGTGCACGTAAAGTGGCTTGGCGTTGCCTTCCACCACTTCACCATTGATCACAACTTCGGAAACACCGCGCAGGTTTGGCAGCTCGAACATCGTATCGAGCAAGATCGCCTCCATGATGGAACGCAGGCCACGTGCGCCAGTTTTGCGGAGGATCGCTTTCTTGGCGACAGCGGTCAGCGCATCAGGTGTGAAGTTGAGCGTCACGTCCTCCATCTCGAACAGTTTCTGATACTGCTTGACGAGGGCGTTTTTCGGCTGTGTGAGGATCGTCATCAACGCATCTTCGTCGAGATCTTCCAGTGTCGCCAGTACAGGCAAACGGCCAATGAACTCCGGGATTAGACCGTAGCGTTGCAGATCTTCTGGCTCGACCGTGCGCAGGACGTCTCCGACCTTGCGGGCGTCAGGATCCTTTACCTCTGCTCCAAAACCGATCGATGTGCTGTCACCGCGTGAGGTAATGATCTTATCGAGACCGGCAAACGCACCGCCGCAGATAAACAGGATATTAGTCGTATCGACCTGAAGGAATTCCTGTTGCGGGTGCTTGCGCCCACCCTGTGGTGGAACCGCAGCCACGGTTCCCTCCATCAGTTTTAGAAGCGCCTGCTGGACCCCTTCCCCGCTGACGTCACGGGTAATAGACGGATTGTCCGATTTGCGGGAAATCTTGTCGATTTCGTCGATATAGACGATACCGCGCTGCGCACGCTCGACATTATAGTCTGAGGCCTGCAGCAGCTTCAGGACGATATTCTCGACATCCTCACCGACATAGCCAGCCTCAGTAAGCGTCGTCGCATCCGCCATCGTGAATGGAACATCAAGAACACGCGCCAAAGTCTGCGCCAGCAGCGTCTTGCCGCAACCGGTTGGGCCGATCAGCATGATGTTGGATTTTGCGAGTTCTACACCGTCAGCGCCGCCGGGGTTTGCCAAGCGCTTATAATGATTGTGAACCGCAACCGAGAGGATGCGCTTGGCGTAGGATTGACCAATGACGTAATCGTCCAGCACGTCGCAAATCTCTTGCGGCGTCGGCACGCCTTCCTTGGCCTTGAACCCGGAAGATTTGTTCTCCTCGCGTATGATATCCATACAGAGTTCAACGCACTCATCGCAGATGAATACAGTCGGACCAGCAATGAGCTTTTTCACCTCATGCTGGCTTTTTCCGCAGAACGAGCAATAAAGCGTGTTCTTGGAATCGCCGGAGCCACTTTGCTTTGCCATAGGCAACCTCAATGACGGGCAGGCCTTAACGCACGATTTACAACGCGCTCGCCGCCCAATATTTTTAAACTATTATAGCCGTTCGCCGCAGGTGCAAGGGCTTGCCGACAGGGTGTAGCAAAGACGAGGCCAACTAGCCTTCATCTTCATCCTTCCGGCGCTCATAGACCTGATCGATGATCCCGAACTCCACCGCCTCCTCAGCTGTCATGAATGTGTCACGGTCCAGTTTCTTCTCGATTGCCTCATATGTCTGACCGGTGTGCTTCACATAAATATTGTTAAGACGCTTCTTGAGGTCGAGAATTTCCTCTGCGTGACGCTCAATGTCGGTGGCGACACCGCGATAACCGCCTGATGGTTGATGAACCATAACGCGCGCATTTGGCAGCGCAATTCGGTTACCCGGCTCACCTGCCGCCAGCAGTAGCGACCCCATGCTGGCGGCCTGTCCGATACAGAGTGTCGAGATCGGACAGCGGATATATTGCATCGTGTCATATATCGCGAGGCCTGCTGTTACATAGCCGCCAGGACTATTAATATACATCGCGACGTCTTTTTTCGGGTTCTCGGACTCCAGAAACAAAAGCTGCGCGCAGACCAGAGACGCCGTCGCATCGTCAATTGGGCCTGTAATGAAGATCAGGCGCTCTTTCAGCAAGCGCGAGAAAATATCGAACGCTCGCTCGCCGCGGCTTGTCTGTTCGATCACAGTCGGAACAAGGTTCAGGTCGGTCGTGCGGTGATCAAACATTTGCAAATCTTTCAGGGCAGAATTAGAAGCTCGCCGCCGGAATGGCAGAGCTTATGATATTTGTCTATTCGGGCACGCATGCAAGCCTAGCGAGGCATGTTTGCTCGCAAGCCTTGCTCAAAAATGTCTTTTCGGGCGTCGTTTCAGCCAGGATTAGCCCGGCTACCGGCCAGAACCTGCCCACCATCGAGAATTTCGATAGCCCGGTCGAGCTGGTAATCAACACCATTATAACCCTCTGGCGGCTGCTCATCGGGGATATGTGGCAAGCGGCGATTCTTTCCAGCCTCATTGCCAAGCGCGTTGGGGAGATCGGCTTCAGAATAGCGTTTGATCTTGGCCAGCTCTTCTTCGGTCATGCGGAAATTGGAAACCTCGACATCAGGCTCGATACCGGTCGCTTGAATGGACCGCCCGGATGGCGTGTAATAACGGGCTGTGGTCAGGCGAATAGCGCCGCGCTCAGCCCCCAGTGGGATAACCGTCTGGACCGAACCTTTGCCGAAACTGGTCATCCCCAGCACAGTGGCGCGATCACGGTCCTGCAGCGCACCGGCGACAATTTCAGAGGCTGATGCAGAGCCATTATTGATCAGAACGACAATCGGTGTGTTGCGGAAGGCTTCGCCATTACGGGCGTTGAACCGCGCGACATCACCAGGTCGACGCCCGATGGTCGAGACAACTTCGCCGCCTGACAGGAATGTATCACTGACCGTCACCGCCTGATCGAGCAGTCCGCCGCCATTATTGCGCAGGTCGAGAATAATCCCCTTGGGCCGAGACCCTAGCTGGTCTTTGGCTTCGTCAAGCGCGTCATCCAGCAATTCCGTTGTGCGCTCATTGAAAGTCGAGATCCGGATATAAGCGATATCGTCGCTTTCCACGCGCCATGTCACTGATTTTGGCTGAATCACTTCGCGCGTCAGCGTCACGTCAAATGCGTCCTCTCCCTCTCTCAGCACCGTCACTGTCAGGTCTGAACCGGGCTCACCGCGCATATCGCGCACCGCATCATCCAGTTTCAGACCAATAATTGGTCGTCCATTGATGGCGGTAAACAGGTCGCCAGAACGCAAACCTGCTCGGCTTGCCGGCGTATCATCCATAGGTGTCACGACCTTAACAAAGCCATCTTCCATCGTAACTTCGATGCCGAGCCCGCCATATTCACCAGAGGTTGTGACCTGCATGGCCTCAAAATCCTTGGCCGAAAGAAAACTCGAATGTGGGTCCAGCGACCCCAGCATGCCGTCAATCGCCGACTCAATCGCTTCAACCTCATCGATCTCCTCGACATAGTCCGCCTTGGCGCGGGCAAGCACCTCGGTGAACAGGTCAAGCTGGCGATAGGTTTCGGCGCGCGACTCGTCGGGCTTTGGAGCTGGCCAGGCAACCGCCGTCACTCCCACCGCAACAGCGCCCAATACAGATCCAAGTGCAGCGCCTGTTAGCATACCCTTCATCGACGTTTTCTCCTTCGCACGCGGTTTAGCCGCGTTTCATCCATTTGGCGGGGTTCATCGGCTTCCCGGCCTGCCTGACTTCCATGTAGAGTTCAGGCTCCGGACTGACCCGGTTTGCCATCTTGGCAACCGGTTCGCCGCGTTTTACCAATTGGCCAACAGTCACATAGCTGTTCGCCATTCCGCTAAGTAATAC
>CAYGKE010000066.1:0-14256 GCA_964350465.1 uncultured Hyphomonas sp. | reverse complement strand
TGCCGTCGCACCGCCAAATCCACCGCCAAGGCCGACAAGCTTGATGCTGTCCTGGGCAAAACTGGGCGTGCCAATCGCTAGCGCGCCACTGGCCGCGCCCAGCCCAACAAGCATATGCCGCCGGTTCAGGCTCACTTCGATGGTCCCTCATTGTGGTTTGTCAGGAAATTTGCGATTGCCGTCATTTCGTCTTCGGAGTAGCCGCGCGCAAGGCGATGCATAACCGTGGTTCCGCCTGCATCATCGGCATATGTACGAAGGCGCTCAAGCAGTTCAGGTTCGCTCAGCGTGTCCAGCGAGATTATCGCCCCGCTAGTCTGGCCATGGCAACCGGAGCAAGACGCCGCCAGGGTTGCTGGTCGAGTCAATGCCGCTTCCAAGGCGGGAGATTCGGCTTCGGTACTTGTTTGGCTACCGCAGGCGCTGGCGATTAAAAGTGCACCTATCACCAATGCTTGCCTGGCCGACAATTTATCATACCTCGCGCAGGTTCTGATCCTTAATCGGTAACTTGCGCACACGCTTTCCAGTCGCCGCATAGATCGCATTCAAAACAGCAGGGGCCGCCACCGCGATAGTTGGTTCACCGACCCCGCCCCAGAACCCACCAGATGGCATAACGATTGTCTCGACCTCGGGCATATCTGCGATGCGCATCGAGTCGAACGTATCAAAGTTGGTCTGCTGAACCTCGCCATCTTCAAACGTGATCTCGCCATACAACATAGCTGAGAGCCCATAGACAAAAGAGCCTTCAACCTGAGCTTCGATCTGCTGCGGGTTGACCGCATATCCGGGGTCCGTTGCGGCCACAATACGATCAATCTTGAGGCGTCCATCGTCACTGACGGTCACCTCGGCGCAGGCGGCGACATGTGAGCCAAAGCCATACATGACGCACAGACCGCGGGCCTTGCCATCATCCTGCCCCCAACCAGATCGATCGGCGACAGCTTGCAGGACAGCGGCCGTCTTGGGGCTGTCTTGCAGGTGAGCCAGTCTGAACTCCAGCGGGTCGCGGCCAGCAGCGTGTGCCAATTCATCCATGAAGCATTCCAGATAGATTGCGTTCTGATTGAGATTTACACCGCGCCAGAAACCGGGCCTTACCGGCGGGTTGCGCATCGCATGATCGACCAGAAGGTTGTCAAAGCTGTACTTGATTGTCTGGTCGGCCATTCTGGGATCCCCGCCATCTGGCGCTAGACCCTGGAAGACGGCAGGATCAATGCCGTCACCAATCGCCTGCGCAAACAGCGCCGCAAGAATAGACTGACCTGAAATGCGAACGTGCAGACCGGTCAGGTTTCCTTCTGCGTCCAGACTGCCGCGAAGTTTAGCCTTGGTCGTCGGGTGGAAGAAGCCTTGCGCCATGTCTTCCTCGCGGCTCCAGAGCGTCTTGATCGGCGTGCCCGGCATAGATTTTGCGATCTCAACGGCCGAGTTGACATAGTCCGTCATCGCGCGCCGACCGAAACCGCCGCCCAGATGAATCTTGTGAACGTCGCACTGCTCAATCGGTAGACCGGAGGCTCCAGCAACGGCAGACAGCGCCGCTTCCCCATTTTGTGTTGGGCACCAAATTTCACATTTATCTTCTGTGTATAGCGCCGTCGTATTCATCGGCTCCATTGTGGCGTGGTTCTGGAATGGCATATTGTAGCCAGACTCGATGATTTGCGCGGCATTGGCAAAGGCGGCTTCAATATCACCAGCCTGATTTCCGATGAAGGCATCAGATGCTGTCAAACCTTCGTCCATGTCGGCTTCGAATGCCGCTGAGGAGAACGCGTCGCCGCCCTCCCATTCGATCGTCAGCGCTTCCAATGCCTTATTGGCTTGCCACCACGTGTCGGCGATGACCGCGACAGCATTATTGCCAACGGCAACGATCTTTTTGACGCCGGGCATGCCTGACACGGCCGCTTCGTCAAAGCTTTTCAGCGTAGCATTGCGGCGAGGGGCCTGCCTGATTGATGCGTTCAGCATGCCCTCAAGCTGAAGGTCGGCGCCATAGACCTGTTTCCCCGTCAGCTTGTCAGTTGTGTCGAGCCGTTTCTTGGGTTGGCCGATGATGGACCACTCGGAGGGATCCTTGAGGGTGACTTCGAGCGGCGGTGCCAGTTTGGAGGCGGCACCTGCAACTTTGCCATAAGTCGTGCTCTTGCCCGAAGCGGCATGCGTAATTGTGCTATCCTTGGCCGTACATTCAGTCGCTGGGACGCCCCATTCCGTCGCAGCAGCTTCGATCAGCATGACACGTGCAGCGGCGGCGCCTTCTCGGACATATTGATGGGAACCACGAATGCCCTGACTGCCACCAGTAGAATAATCACCCCAGACACGCTCTCGCGCGAGATTCTCGCCGGGTGTTGGGTATTCAGTCACGACCTTGTTCCAATCGCATTCCAGCTCTTCAGCGACGAGTTGCGCCAGACCGGTCAGGGTCCCTTGGCCCATTTCAGAGCGCGCAATCCGCACGGTGACGGTGTCGTCGTGATCGATATGGACCCAGGCATTGACCTCATCATTGGGTGGGAGGTCGGAATAGTCTGGCTCTTCGGTGCCTGAGGGCGAACAGGCCGCAAGCACACCAATGGTCAGGCCAGATGCGCCTGTGGCGATGATAAATTTGCGGCGGGAGAGGCTCATTGTGTCTGTCATGATCTGTTCTCCCTTAGGCTTTCTTGACCGCGAGATGGATGCCCTTGCGAACGCGGGCGAGGGTGCCGCAGCGGCAGATATTTGTGATGGCAGCATCAATATCGTCATCGGTCGGATTGGGATTCTCAGCGAGCAGGCCCGACACGGCCATGATCATGCCCGGTTGGCAGTATCCGCATTGCGGAATATCGAGCTCTGCCCAAGCTTGCTGGACCGGATGGCTGGCGTCTTCTGACAAGCCCTCAATCGTTGTAATCTTTTCTTCGCCTGAGAGGGCGGCCACCGGATAAACGCAGGACCGCACCGCGACGCCATCGACGTGAACTGTGCAGGTGCCACATTGAGCTATGCCGCAACCATATTTCGTCCCGGTGAGGCCGAGCTGCTCTCTCAACACCCATAGAAGCGGCGTGTCGTCGTCCACCTCAACGTCCAGTATCTCACCATTTACATTAAGCTTGGCCATCAGCACTTCCTTCCGCTCAAGTGGTCGATCTTGCGCCACTTCGTTCCGTCACCCTGTTAAGCATAGATTCGTTGTGACAAATGTCGATTCACAACTTGTCAGGACCGCAATTCACGCAGTGAAATAATATTCACGATATCGCCTGCCTGTTTGGCGGGCGCACCCGCCGGGCATCTGATCAGAGCATTTCCAGTTACAAACGGAATAATCCGGGAGCTGTCTTGATTGCCGAGTGTAGACACAGAGACAACAGCATCGGGTGAGATTTTTGCCGTTGCTCTCAGGAAGGTTTCGCGCGGACCCGTTTCGGCGAGCCCGTGTGTGAGGCGCGCCGGGAGGGCTTCTAGGGTTGCTGCTCCAGTAAGGAGCGGCTTGAGAAACAGATGTGCACAGACGAGCGCTGAGGCCGGATTTCCCGGCAGACCCAGCACGCGCTGTGAGCCTCGCTTCGAAAACCATGTCGGCTTGCCGGGCTTCACCGCGACTTTCTGGAATAGCGACTGATATTCAAGCGCTTCAAACGCTGACCGCATGTGGTCATGATCGCCTACAGAGGCGCCGCCGACAGGTAAAAACAGGTCAATATCAGGTTCAGTTTCCAGATGTTTCACAATTGAAGTCACGCTGTCACTGGCAATTCCGAGATCGACCGGTACGTCGCCCCAGCTTGAAATCAGAGCAGAGAGGCCAGCTGAGTTGGAGCTTGGTATTTCGCTGATCTTGAGACTGCTGCCGGGCGGTTTCAGCTCGTCGCCGTTTGCAAGTATGCCGACGCGCAGTCGCCCATAGACCTCGATCGAGCCATGATTGGCGGCGGCAATTAGCGTGAGTTCACCCGCGTCGATCCGGGTCCCTGCGTCCAACAATTGATCTCCGCTCGAGAAATCGAGACCAGCGGGGCGAATGTGTCTGGGGGCATCATAGCCAAGGCGGCAAATGATGGCGTCTCCGTCACTGATAGTGTCTTCCTGGATGACAATATGGTCGGCGCCGCTGGGGACTTCGCCGCCCGTAAAGATACGGATCGCCTGGCCGGCCCCCAGCTGTCCCTTGAAAGGTTTACCGGCTGGCGCTTCGCCAACAACAACAAGCTGTGCGCCAGGCACGTTCACATCGCTCAATCGTACGGCATAGCCGTCCATTGCGGATACCGCAGCGGGCGGCTTTGATACTTTTGCCGCCACAGGTTTGGCCAGCGTGCGTCCATGTGCATGGCGGAGGTCTATTGTTTCGAGAGCTCGCGGTAAGGGGTGTGCTGCGAGCGCCTGAAGCGCCTCTTCGACAGTTATCAGGTCGCTCATATCTGTGCTTTTTTGTAATCGCCCGATTTGCCGCCGGTCTTTTGAGTCAGCTCTATCGCCTTGATGACCATCGATTTGTCGGCAGATTTCAGCATATCGTAGAGTGTCAAACAAGCGACGGAAACTGCTGTCAGCGCCTCCATCTCGACACCGGTCTCAGCCGTCGTCTTTACGCGTGATGTTACAACCAGAGCTGCCCCTTTTTGGTCGGCCTCGATTGAGACAGTAACGCCAGTAAGGCTTAACGGATGGCATAAGGGGATGAGGTCGGCTGTTCGTTTGGCGGCCATGATGCCGGCAAGTTCAGCCACGGCAATCGGATCCCCTTTCCTGGTTTCCCGCGAGGTTGCCAGTGCAAGGGTTTCTGGTGACATGCTAACTTGCCCTGTCGCAACTGCGATCCGTTCGGTCTTCTCTTTGTCCGATATATCAACCATGCGAGCACGGCCGTCGGGTCCGATATGCGTCAGATCACTCATGTTCAGCGCTCCATCAGACGCGGCATCAACTCAACGAGGTTGCAGGGGCCATGGCGGCTGTCGAGCTGGAACGAGATAACCTTGTCCCAGCCATCTTTTACGGCACCGTTTGAGCCAGGAAGACAGAAAATGAATGTCCCACTCGCCAGCCCTGCAATGGCCCGCGATTGCAAGGTGGAAAGCCCAACGCTCTGAAAGCTGACCTGATGAAAGATCACGGAAAACCCTTCAATGACTTTATCGAACAGGGGAGTGATGGCTTCCGGGGTAATATCACGACCGGTCAGGCCTGTGCCGCCGCTTGAGATAATTACGTCAACGTCCGGATCAGCAATCCAGGCCGTAACCACCGTTCGGATGGTGGCAACGTCATCCTTGACGATCTTTCTTTCAGCCAGTGTGTGGCCGGCACTCTCAAGGCGTTCAACCAGCGTAGCACCGGATGTGTCATCCTCCAGCGTCCGTGTGTCGCTGACGACCAGAATAGCGATGCGAACTGGTTTGAAGGATTTAGTCTCATCAATTCCGCTCATGCGTTCGCTTTCTCAAACTTGTTCCATCTCGCGCTGTCTTCGTAATCCTGAGCGCGGGGCTCGATCCACTGGCTGCCATTTTCGGTTGTCTCTTTCTTCCAGAATACCGCCTTGGTTTTGAGATAGTCCATTAAGAAGTCTGCGGCCTCGAAAGCATCGCGGCGATGCGCAGAGGCCGCTGCCACAAAGACAATTGTATCGTCTGGCTGCATATCTCCGACCCGGTGCAGGATTGCCAATGCGCCAAGGTCCCATCGCTCGCGAGCTTGTTGTGCAGCTTTGGTCATGGCCTGCTCGGTCAGAGGGGAGTAGGCTTGCAGGTGAAGCATCTGGACGGTGCCATTTGGCGAGTGATCCCGAACCCGCCCAGTGAAACTGACAATCGCGCCCGCGCCGGAGCAAAGTTGCTCAAAGTCCCGGAGAGCATCCGCCGCATCGAATGGTTGGTCGAGCAAAGCGATCATTACCTATCCTCCCCCCACCGGGGGCATGAATGCAATCGTGTCGCCAGCCGCTATCGAACTTGGTTCCGTCACAATCTCGTCGTTGATGGCAATACGGACCGTTTCATCCAGGATCGCTGCGCCAAATCCGCGATGAGTGCTGAGCCAGGCGCGCAGACTTGATGTGTCCGTCACGGTCGCAGGGAGCGAGATCGTCTCGCTGAGACTGCCGGTAAAATCCGAGAGTTTTCCGAAGTAGAGCAACTGCGCCATGCCTACCCGCCCGTCAGAGACATGTGGCGCGGCAGGGCCGGTGCTTCGCCGCGCCGCGCGATATTGAACTCATGTTTTTCCGGCTTGGCCAGCAGTGCCTTTTCTAGTGCGCGGTTCAAGGCCTGTTCCGGATCGAGTGACTCTCTCAAGGCGGCGCGAAGATCGACATGGTCATCCTGACCGAGACACATATATATGCGCCCGGTGCAAGTCACCCGGACCCGGTTGCACCCTGCGCAAAAATTATTTGTCAGTGGCGTAATGAAACCCAGTTTGCCACCAGTTTCGGCGATCCTGACATAACGGGACGGGCCACTATTCGCATCCGTTGATGGCAGGTCTGTAAGTGTCCACTTGGTCTCCAGGTCGTCGCGGATCATCGGCAGGGGCACATATTGATCGACGCGGTCTTCGCCGGTTTCTCCGAGCGGCATGACCTCAATCAAAGTCATATCCATTCCCAGACCATGTGCCCACGCAACCATGCTGGAAATTTCATTTCGGTTTTGGTGTTTGAGTACAACCGTATTTATCTTGACCTGGAGTCCGGCGTTCTGGGCGGCATCGATGCCTTTCAGGACGGTTGCCAAGTCGCCGCGCCGTGTGATCCTGTTGAATTGATCCGGTTTGATTGAGTCCAGCGAGACATTGATGCGTTTTACTCCAGCGCCGGCGAGGCGCTCCGCAAACGCCGACAATAACGTACCGTTTGTTGTCAGCGTCAGCTCGTCCAGGCCTTCACCAATATGCCGACCAAGTCGGTCGATCAGGATGCCGACATCTTTCCGAACAAGGGGCTCGCCGCCAGTCAGCCGTATTTTGCGAACCCCGCGACGGACAAAAGCCGTTGCGAGTTCATCCAGTTCCTCAAGTGTCAGCAAATCCTTCTTAGGCAAGAAGATCATCTTCTCGGACATACAATACGTGCATCGAAGGTCGCACCGATCAGTGACAGACAGCCGCAAATAAGTGACGTGTCGACCAAACGGATCGATCAAAGGTCTGTCGCCGAGCAGCGCATTTGTTTCAGTCATTCAACAAATCCTCTGCTGTTCGAATATCGCAGTCGCGATCAATGTCGAGCGTAAAGGCGGTTTCAACTGGGACTGTTTTGGTCCTTTCCAACTGACGGAAAACTTTCCGCGCGCCGGTGTCGCCTGACACTTTGTGAAGCAATGCGAAGGCTGAGCGAGCGAATATGGCTGGCGGACCCAAATTACCATTCGCTTCGGACATCACGGCTTGTGTGCCATCAGCCAGCGTATCGGCAAGTTCATATAGGTGCTGATCTGGAACCATTGGCATATCAGCAAGCAGGATCATCATCGCCTGCGCATTCGAATATTGTTCAATGTGCTGTAGGCCAATTTTCAAAGACTGGCCTTGCCCGGCATCGGGATCTGGATTGAGCAGGACTGTCCAGCCATGGTCCACAAGCAAGCCCTTTCGTTCCGCTTGATTGTCTCCGACAATGGCGATGCGACAGTTGACGGGGTCAGCTGCCAGGCTGCTGGCGGCATAGGACAGCACAGGCTTACCGGATAGATTCGCCAGAAGCTTGTCGCCACGCTCGAACCGAGTGGATCGCCCGCTTGAGAGTAGCAGGAGTGCGGTCTCGCCTAGCGTCATCGTCTATGCCTGCTATGAAACTCCGCGACGATTTCAGCAAGGGCTGACACGGCCAACATGCCCGCATCGCGCATGGCTGGGATCATGCCAATGGGGCCATGAATGCGTGCAATTTCGGTATCAGAAACGCCGGCGCTTTTGAGCGCCTCGCACCGTCTGGCGTGGGTGGCGCGACTCCCTACGGCGCCAACATAGAAGGCTGGTCCGGCCAATGCCTGCTTTAGTAGAGCTTCCTCCCAATGAGGGTCATGGAACATCAAGGCGAAAGCCGTCCACTCATCGTCTTGAATACCGGGCAGCTGGGTCGGAGAAGCCAGGCTCTGGACATTACTGAGACCAGCGCGCTTCGCTGCCGTGAGGTCGTCCGCGTCAGGTAGTTGTAGACAGATGTCGATGCCACTTGATTGAGCTAACCTAGCTGTCGCCAGGCAATCAGCCCCTCGTCCAGCCAAGCGCAGCGCGAGCTTGGGTTCGTACTCTACAATCAGTGCGGCGCCTGATTTTGCATCTGCTGCAAAGCTTAGACCGTCTGCGGATACTTGAAGCGCCACGACCTCGCGACCTCTCAACCGGTCGACGCAGGCTGCAATTAGCTCGAAATCCGGATGCGGCAGGATAAGGACATCGATGCTGCCACCGCAGGGGAGTTTGATGTCCTCGAATGGTGAGCCAAGGCCGTATTTGAGTTGCCGGGGGTGCCTATCCTCCAGTGCCGCGATAGCATGAAGCTGTATATCGCTATCTATACAGCCGCCAGATAGGTAGCCAATTACTATCCCATCCTTGCTAATTACCATGGCCGCGCCGGGTGCACGCACCGAGCCCCCCTTGGTCGCGGTCACAAAAGCGAGCGCAAGCTCGCGCCCTTGCGCTTTATGTTTTAGGGCGGCTGCCAGAACATCGAGGATATGATCGTATATCGGTACAGGTTGAGCTGCATTCATAGGCCCGATCTAAACCATCATTTACAACGAGACCAGCGTAATCTCATTCGAGTCGCCGAGCGATGTCCTTTTGAATTTTCCTTGTTGTTTGATCAGCTGTCTCAATCAGCGCGCGATAGAGCCGTAGTATATCCTGTCCGAGTGGGGTTATTGTCGCGCCTCCGCGACTGGCCCCTCCATGTTGGGCGTCGATCAAGGGCGCGGCAAACTGGGAATTCATCTGATCGACCAGCTTCAGCGCTCGCGGGTAGGACATTCCGAGTTGCATGGCTGCAGCGGTGATCGACCCCGCATTGTGGATTGCCTCGAGCAGCGCAGCTTTTCCGGGGCCAAAGCGCGTGCCATCCGGGAAATCTATTCGTACACTCAAACGGGTTGGCGCAGGTTTGGACGTTTTCACAGCTGAAATCCTCTTGGGCCAGTAACTTGCGGGAGCCCCTCGCGTTTTGCAAATCGGGTCCCGGGATGCGCCTTGGTTGCAGGTGTAACTATTGCCATCTTCGCGCCAACGATTAGCAGGGACTGGCCAGACAATCGCAGAAAAGAACCTCGCAATGCATGTCATATCCCCACTTAACGAAGATCAACTTGCGATCAAAGAGGCTGTTGCCAAGACCTGCGCCCTGTTCGATGACGAGTACTGGCTAAACACTGATGAGACCGGCAAATGGCCTGAAGCATTCTGTGATGCCATGGCGGAGGGCGGCTGGCTCGGAATCGCCTTTCCAGAAGCTTATGGCGGCTCCGGACTGGGCCTGACCGAAGCGGCGTTAATGATGCAGACCGTCACCCGCTCAGGCGCGGGCTATTCCGGCGCGTCGGCCATCCATCTGAATATCTTTGGACCCAAGCCACTGGAAAAATTCGGCACTGAGGAACAGAAGCAGGAAAACTTGCCAAAAATCATCTCCGGTGAAGAGAAGATGTGTTTTGCCGTCACGGAACCCAATTCCGGGCTCGATACATCTTCGCTTGAGACCAAGGCTGAGCGGACCAATACGGGCTACACGATCAATGGTCGCAAGATCTGGACGACGGGCGCTCAGCGCGCTGACAAGATCCTGATCATCGCGCGGACGACGCCGAAGGATCAATGCGCCAAGCCATATCTCGGCCTCTCACTGTTCTATACCGATCTTGATCGCGGTAAGATCGAAGCCAACCCAATCCCGAAAATGGGCCGCAAGGCGGTAGAGTGCAACACGCTCTTCATCGATGGTTTGGAAGTCCCCAAAGAGCATTTGATCGGAGAAGAAGGCGCTGGCTTCAAGTATTTACTGCAAGGCTTGAACCCCGAGCGTGTCTTATTCGCTGTCGAGAGCGTCGGCCTTGGATTTGCAGCTCTGGAACGTGCCGCACAATATGCAAATGAGCGTGTCGTTTTCGGGCGTCCTATTGGCCAGAATCAGGGTGTCGCGCATCCGTTGGCAAAGTGCTGGGCCGAACTCAAAGCGGCGGAGCTGCTTGCCTATAACGCAGCGGCTTTGTTCGATGCTGGCGAGGATTGCGGCGCTGAAGCGAATGCGTCTAAATATTTGGGAGCCGAAGCGGGGTTCCGGGCCTGTGAAGCTGCGGTTTTGGCGCATGGCGGAATGGGCTATGCCAAGGAATATCATGTCGAACGCTATATGCGCGAAGCCATGCTGGCCCGGATTGCCCCGGTCAGCCGCGAGATGATCCTCAATTACATATCCGAACGCGTGCTTGGCCTGCCCAAGAGTTACTAACGACCCTTGAATTCTGGTTTGCGTTTCTCAAGGATCGCATCAACGCCTTCGATATGATCCTCTGTATGGTGCATCACAGCCTGTGCTGCGGCCGACATCTCCATGATTGTATCGTAGGAGGCGTGCGTGCCGTGACGCAGCAAGGTCTTGGCAAGGCGCAGGGCTTGCGGAGGTTGTCCGGCTATCTCTTCGGCGAGCTTGATGGCCTCTTCCATCAAGTCCTCTGGCGCGACAGTTCGCGAGACAAGGCCCCACTCTGTCGCCGTTTCCGCATCAATCACGCGGCCGCTGAACAGCAATTCGGCAGCGCGGCTTGGGCCGATGATCCGAGGCAGTAGCCAGGCGCCGCCATCGCCGGGGATGATGCCAAGCTTCAGGAACGTGACGCCGAATTTTGCTGTGTTGGATGCGATCCGCATGTCGGCCATACAGGCGACATCACAGCCCAGACCAATCGCGGCGCCATTGACGGCGGCAATCAATGGCACTTCGAGATTGTAGAGTGATTTCACGATCAGATGGATATTCTTGCGATAGCCCTCTCGAATATCGTTGGGACTGCCACCGAAGGCGCCGGTGCGGGTCTTCATCGCCTTGACGTCGCCGCCAGCCGAAAACGCACGGCCCGCGCCCGTCAAGACTGAGCAGCGAATTTGTGGGTCGGCCTCAATCTCAGCGCACAGCGCAGCAATGGCTGGCCCGTCACCGGCTTGACCAAGCGGATTCATCGTTTCGGGGCGATTGAGAGTCAGAATCGCAATCGATCCGCGTTTTTCTAGTTGGGCGACATCAGTCATGGTAATCCTGAATGTTGTGTTCGTGCCTAGTCACTCTGATCGGTCCCAAGTGTCAATCAAGGTGATCCAGCGCCAGGAATTTCGACCTGTATCGCTTCGATCCGCGCGCTGTGGAGCTCTCGGCACTTGTCATAATGCGTGTGTTCGGCCGTTGAGATGTACAGCGTGCGCATATCATCACCGCCCAGATTGCAAGCGATAGCCTGGCGACCGGTTTTCACGCGCTCTAGCACCTCGCCGCCTTCCTTGATGCGCAGACACTCGCCGGTTGTCGGCGAAGCGACCCAGATCGCGCCGGACTGATCGAGGCAGATGCCATCCGGCACTGCGCCATCACTCAATGCTGCCCAAACCCGGCGATTGGATAGCGATCCATCAGCGGCAATATCAAAGGCGGTCAGACACGCCCCAAACGTCTCAGCGATAACCAGCGTTCTGGTTTCTTCAATAATGACCATGCCATTTGGAAACAGAAGGCCGTCTGCGGCAACCTTTGCAGTGCCATCCGGCTCAATCATTGCCAGCTTGGTCGGGGAGGGTGGTTCGCCAAATTGAAAATCGAAGCCAAAATTACCGACATAAGCGCGGCCGATCTTGTCCACGATCATATCATTGGTGCGCCGGTCGGCGATTGCAGATAGATCAGCGTGAGGATGCAATTCACCCGAAGCGTCCATCCGCATGACTTTCTGATCTTCCATAGAGACAATCAACATGTCGCCATTCGGCAACCAGCCGAGTCCAGATGGCGATTTGGGCACTGTCGCGACCGCTTTGGCCTCTTCGCCGGGCATCAGGCGATACACGCGCGCATCGTGCATATCGGAAAACCACAAGGCACCGTCTCGCCAGCGCGGGCCTTCCAGAAAATAGAATCCATCCGCAATGATTTCTGGCGTCATAAGCCGCTCCCAGTGTTTTATTTCAGCGTAAGCCGGAAAGTTTGCGGGTCCAGCATATTGTCCGAGAAACATTCTTGCCGTTGGGTCTGTGAAAATTGCCGAGCCAGCTTAACCGAACCTCAGCAAGCTTTTGCTATGGTCCCGATAGTCCGTGAAAATAGCAGGAACGCCATGACCGACCAAGAAGCCCATTCGATCTGGACCCGGTTCGGTTTTACCCCGCGCCAGCTTCTGGATTTTGCTGCTGGTGCAGCTTTGCTGTTGACGATTGGCGGTGCGCTCGCTTTCGGTCTTGCCTTGGATGGTGTCCAGACGGCATAAGGCGCGTCGTGACCAACACTGCGGGCGTGGTGAAATTGGTAAACACAACGGACTTAAAATCCGTCGGCCCTAATACGGCCTTGCCGGTTCAAGCCCGGCCGCCCGCACCATTCCAGCCGATTCGCAGCGATATTGCATGGCGAATAAGTCGTGAGGGGGTGGTCAGACCTATTTGGTCTTTTCCGGCTTTTCGCCAGCTTTGGTATCAGTTGCCTTCCTTGATGCGGCTTTTCGGCGCTTGAGATTGTCTCTCAGCGCGGCCTTCATCCGGGCTTCGCGCTCTGCAGATCGGATTTTGTCAGCCATGATTGCAGTCTTTGTCCAGAAACGCTCTTTTCATATGCGCGGGCATAAGCTAATTCCCGGCCACACTAAAGGCCGCGGTAGCTCAGTGGTAGAGCGCATCATTGGTAATGATGAGGTCGGGAGTTCAATTCTCCCTCGCGGCACCATCCCAAACCCTTTGTAGGACTGAGTTTTGGCCGATTGAGCTGAATGCGTGGCTTAGCGAGTGTCACGCATGTGTAACGCAGCTCATTCAGCAGCTTGTCGATCGCTTCGACTGATCCCTCAAGATAATCAGGCGAGAACGACGCGTAACGCTCGGTCATTGCATGTTTTAGATCTTTATGACCGAGCTGAGCCGCTACTTCCCAAGCCGGAATGCCCTCAACTCGAAGCCATTTCGCCACCGTGTGACGCAAACTGTACGGCTGGCAGTCTTTATCCAGACCCGCTTTTTCTCGGGCCTTACGCCAGGCCGTGCGGATAGATTTTACGTGATCCCCCTTATAGGAAACCACTGGCCCCTGCAGACCAGTATGATGCGCCATGCCGTACAGCTCAGCGATAACTTCCGGCAGCCTCACAACCGGTCTGCGTTTGTTATTCTGTTCTCTACCTTTTGGGTTGAGATCTATTCGAGCGTGATTGAAATCCACCTGCTGCCAGGTCAGGTCTCGAATAGCGCTCGGCCGTGCGCCCGTCGCCAATCCCCAGATGATAAAATCAATCAGGTGTTCGCAATCGGTCGCATCAATCAAGCGGGCAATCTCTGAGATCTCCATCGGTCGACCTTTCGGCGGCGACGCATTCGATTTCAGCATTGCAATAGCTGGAGGATGTTCGATTAGCCGATACTTCCAAGCTCGATTGATAGCGGCTTTGCCAAGCGCCAATGTACGATTGACGGAGTTATTGACTTGACCGCGCGCCTGCAACCATTTGTGAAACCCCTCCTGAACCCGGATCTCTCGTAAATCGGCGATTTCGATGTCCCCGAAATAGTCTTTCCAGTGTCGCAGAGCGAGCTTGATACTACTTGCGCTGCTAAGGTTTTTGGCGTGCTCTTCATAGTAAGCATCCATGATCCAGTGCAGCCTTGGGTTTTCATAATTCGATTGCTCTGAAAGGTGTCCGACGAACCACTTATCCAGAGCACTCTTGGCTTCCTCAATATCTTCCGTCTTGAGGGACACATAACGCGTTTGACGACGCTCGGTATCGAATGAACACCGGTGCCAAAATTTGCTTCGAGGCCGTTTCGCGAGCCAATGATCGCCTACTTGGTAGATTCTGGGTGTGGTTTTGGACATGTGGTTCTTAAGGTTAGGAAATCGACGAGCTGATGGCCAAAGTAAGCTATGCTATTCTGGCCCTTCTGAATGTAGCCTATAGAATCATCGTTCCTGGCGCGTTTCAAGGTAGAAACACTCGAACGAAGTGATGTGCCCCTAAGAATGTAGACGCCCTGCGGCTTCATTGTGCTGTCATTTCG
>CAYGKE010000065.1:0-14370 GCA_964350465.1 uncultured Hyphomonas sp. | reverse complement strand
GTTTGCGACAGAGGCCTCGACCGCGCGCTTCCTGACGCAAGCGACGTTTGGTGTGAAGCAGGGTGACATTGCCTCACTGACGGGAACGTCTGATTCAGACTGGTTTCTCGCGGAGCTTGCCAAAACGCCAAGCCTCAATCTTGATTATGTTCTGGCTGAAATTGCCGAGCCTGACGCGCGTGAAATGGGTGAGCTGACCTATCAGGTAAAACAGTCGCCGACCTTTTCATTCTGGATGAACGCGATTGAGGGCGACGACCAGTTGCGGCAGCGCACGGCCTTTGCCCTGTCGCAGATACTGGTCGTGTCGCATGCCGAGGGCAATTTCCTGTTCGAGGTGCCGCAGACCATGGCGCACTATCAGGACATCCTGGTGTCGAACGCATTTGGGAATTTCCGGGACCTGCTGGAAGATGTGACCTATTCGCCAGCGATGGGCGAGTACCTGACCTATTTGCAGAATACCAAGGGTGACCCGGCCACGGGGCGGATGCCAGACGAGAACTACGCGCGTGAAGTGATGCAGCTTTTCTCCATCGGTCTTGTCGAGTTGAACATGGACGGCACAGTGCGCACAGACGGATCAGGCGCGCCGTTGGAAACTTATGACAATGGCGATGTCACAGGGCTCGCCAAAGTGTTTACCGGGCTCAGCCTTGAGGATGATGATTTCTACTTCGATTATCGCATGATCGACGCTTCAGCGCTTTACTCACCGATGAAAGTCTTTCCGGACATGCATTCCGATCTGGAAAAGCAGTTTCTGACGACAACTATTTCGACCGGGACCGGGCCGGCTGAGAGCATCGACCTGGCGCTTGACGCTTTGGTCGATCACCCCAACACACCGCCCTTTATCAGTCGGCAACTGATCCAGCGCTTCGTCACCAGCAATCCGTCGCCAGCCTATGTGCAGCGCGTTGCAACCGCGTTTGCGAACGGGACTTATACACTGCCTTCGGGTGCCAGTGTGGGTGATGGTCGACGCGGCGATCTGGCGGCGACGATTGCCGCGATCCTGTTTGACGATGATGCGCGCAGCGAGACGGCCCGCGCCGCGGATGATTTCGGCAAGCTGCGCGAGCCTGTGGTCCGGTTCATCAACTGGGCGCGAACGTTTGATGCCGCGACGGTGACGCCGGATTTGACATTTCAAATGTGGAACACAGGCGCGCCGGGGGCGCTGGCTCAGCACCCTTACAAGTCGCCATCTGTGTTCAATTTCTATCGCCCCGGCTATCTGGCACCGGGTACGGAGACAGGTGCTGCCGGTCTGACCATGCCGGAGTTTCAGCTGGTCAATGCCAATAGTGTCGCTGGCTATGCCAATTACATGACCTATTTCATTTTTAGCTTTGCTGCGGGCGACGCGAGCAATCCGGGCGCGACCAGTATGATCCCGGACTATAGCGATGAGTTGGCGCTGGCAGACGATCCGGCCGCCCTGATTGATCATCTCGACCTGCTTTTGACTTATGGCACCGCATCGGATGAGACCAAGCAGACCATTGTCACTTTCCTGAATGATATCCCGCTCGATAATCCGAGTGACCCCAATTATGATGGCCCCGGCATACGTGTCGGCCTGGCGGTGCTGATGATGCTCACAGCACCTGACTATCTTGTGCAGCGCTAGAGGAGGCGAGGGCCCATGACGTATAATCGCCGAACGTTTCTAACCGGAGCCAGCGCGCTGAGTGCGGCATCTCTGCTGGGTATCGGATCAAGCTTGAATCGCTTTCAGGCCCATGCTGCGACAACAACCGGATATCAGGCACTGGTCTGCGTGTTCTTGCTGGGGGGGCTCGATACGCACGACACGGTGCTGCCTTATGATCAGGCGTCCTATGACCGCTATGCCGAGATCAGGGCATCCTTGCTGGGGCAATATGCCAATATGGCCGGTGGTTCGACGCGGGCCAGGGATCGTCTGCTGCCGCTCAATCCCGATAATGCCGCGAATTTTGGTGGTCGTCAGTTCGCCTTGCCGGAGGAGCTTTCAGGCATCAAGGCGCTGTTTGATAGCGGCGATGCGGCGATTGTCGGCAATGTTGGTCCACTCGTCGAGCCGCTGACACGGTCTGAATGGGAAGCAGATACAGCTGTGACGCCGAAACGCCTGTTTTCGCACAATGACCAGCAATCGACCTGGATGTCGTCCGAGCCTGAAGGCGCGATGTATGGCTGGGGTGGCCGGTTTGCCGAAGCGTCAGTGAATAGTGGCGCAAATTTCTATCCCGAATTTTCCACCATTACGAGCCTCGGCAACGAGGTGTTCCTGACCGGCGATACGATCAAGCCCTATCAGATGGGGCTCCAGGGCGCGACGGAATTTCAGGCCCTGCAATTCTTCGAAGCCGATCCGAATGACCCAAATGGCCAGATGATCTACGAAAACCTGCGCGATCATTTTGAGGCAATGAATTTCAATCGCCCGAACCTTATCGAGCGCGATACGGCGGCGGCGATGCGCAATGCCCTGGAGACCAATGAGCAGTTCAATGAATCGCTAGAGACGGCGCAGCCGCTTGCCACGGCGTTTCCGGAACACTTCCTTGGGCAACAGCTTGCCGCCGTCGCACGCACGATTTCGATCCGCGATGCGCTGCTTATGAATCGCCAGATTTTCTTCGTGGCAATTGGCGGCTTCGATACACATTCCAATCAGGCCAATGACTTGCCAGGCTTGCAGCAGGAAATCGACACCGGCGTCGTAGCCTTCTATCAGGCCATGCAGGAGCTAGGCCTGTCCAATCAAGTTACGCTGTTTACGGCATCGGACTTTGGCCGCACGCTGGCGATTAATGGTGACGGCACGGATCATGGTTGGGGCAGTCACCACTTTGTGGTTGGCAATGCTGTTCAGGGTCGAAACATTTATGGCGATATTCCAGCGTTTGATTTCGGGCATGATCAGGATGCCGGGAGTGGGCGCCTGATCCCGACAACTTCCGTTGAGCAGTTTGCAGCGCCGCTTGGGCGGTGGTTTGGATTGAACGATAGCGAGGTTGCGGCAGCTCTGCCCGGCCTCGCCAACTTTGCAGCGCCGCCTCTGACGTTTATCTAGCGTTGAACGTCCAGTGTTCCGCCTTGCGCCAGTGCGGTCACCTCGGCTTCGGATGTCAGGTTGAAGTCGCCTGGAATCGAGTGCTTGATCGCTGACGCTGCGGTACCGAACGAAATGGTATCCTCAAGACTGGCTTGAGCACAAAGCTTATGCAGGACACCGCCAGCGAACGCATCGCCGCCGCCAATTCGATCGACAATGCCGTCTAGGACATATGTGTTACTGGTCGCGAACTGCTCCGGTGTGGTGATAAACCCAGTGAGGTCATTTGAGTCTGCGCTGCGAACCACGCGCTGGGTCGAGCATACATATTCCAATGACGGAAAGCTGGCAAAGAATGCGTTTGCTGCTTGCCTGAATGTGGCCTGGGGATCGCCCGAACCAATTTCAGCGCCAATCAATAGTTTTGCATCGCGTCGACCGCCAAACAGGATGTTAGCGTGGGAGATAACTTGTCTGATTTGTTCGACTGCGCGGTCTTCGCGGCCTTTCCAGAGTGATGCGCGGTAATTGCAATCAAACGACACGCGCACACCAAGATCGCGGGCGGTTTTCACCGCTTCGAGACTGGCTGCATACGCGCTCTCGCCGACCGCCAACGTGATGCCGCAAATATGCAGGATATCTGCGCCGCCAAGGATGGTCTTCCAGTCATAGTCGGCTGGAGACGCGTTGACGAAGGCGGAGTTTGCGCGATCATACGTAATGCTGGATGGTCGGATCAGTGCGCCTGTTTCAAGATAGTAAGTCGAAAGTCGTTCACCTTGGCGAAGAACATATCGCGTGTTGACGCCTTGATGGTGCAGGGCGTCTTCGCAAGCCCGGCCGACCGGATTGTCCGGCACGACGGTGACCATATCGACCTGGTTTCCAAGGCGCGCCAGTGTGACACCCGCATTGGCTTCTGCGCCAACAAAATTGGTTTCCAGCATCTGCGTCTGGAACAGGCGCTGTTTCCCCGGCGAACTCAGTCGCAAAAGCATTTCGCCGAAGCAGACAATCTGTCCCATATTATGCGTCCTTAAGCTGGCGAGCGGCCGCGACGGTTTGTTCAACGCGTTGTTTGAACTCGTCTGGACTGATGCCGGGTGTAAAGAGCGAGCTTCCCATGCCAAAGCCGACGACACCTACGGCGGCAAACTCACCCATGTTCTTGTCTGAGACCCCGCCGACTGCAATGACCAGAGTATCATCTGGTAGTGTCGCGCCCATGGCCTTGATTCCGGCCGGGCCAATCACGCTGGCAGGGAAAATCTTGACCCCGTGAGCACCGGCGCCCAATGCGGCAAAGACTTCCGTTGGAGTCAGACAGCCCGGGCACGAAATCATGTTGCGACGCACAGATTCCGATATGACGTCGATGTTTGCATTTGGCGAAACAATCAGTTCCCCGCCCGCCGATTGGACGTTCGCCACAGCATCGGTCGTGGTGACCGTACCAGCGCCGATAATGGCGCTGTCGCCGAACCGCTTGCGCAGGATTTCGATGGAGTCATAGGGCGAGGGCGAATTAAGCGGTACTTCAAATGCGGTAATGCCGGCCCCCATCAAAGTCTCACCAACCCAAAGGGCTTCATCCGGCTTCAATCCCCGGAGGATGGCGATCAAGGGATTGTTCGCAAGGGATGTTGCCAGGCGCAATTTTGGGTCAGTCATATGGGGTGCCGATACAGTGTTTTCTGTTGTGGTGTTTAGCAGCAGATTAGCCGCCGTAAAGTGTCCCTGTTGTTATCGATGCCTCAGCATTCATCAGGCTCAGTAGGTTGGCACCGTCCGCGTCGCCGCCGCGCCTCTAGTGTGCTGTCGGCACCTGTGAGCCTTGTAGATGACAATCGACCAAAATGTCAATTGTTAACAATAAGGAGTCTTGTCCCCACTGCGCATTTGTCAATCAGGAAAGTACTAGAGTATCGCGGGCAGGTTGAGCCCTTTGTCGCGTGCGCAGTCTATCGCTATATCATAGCCAGCATCCGCGTGACGCATGACGCCGGTAGCGGGGTCATTCCACAGGACGCGCTCAAGTCGCCGCGCCGCATCTTCGGTGCCGTCTGCAACCACAACCATTCCAGCGTGTTGCGAGAAGCCCATACCGACACCGCCGCCATGGTGCAGGCTGACCCAGGTTGCCCCGGACGCAGTATTGAGCAGGGCGTTGAGTAATGGCCAGTCCGAGACAGCATCCGAGCCATCCTGCATGGCTTCGGTCTCGCGGTTGGGGCTGGCGACCGAGCCGCTATCGAGGTGGTCGCGGCCGATAATGACCGGCGCTTTCAACTCACCAGACGAGACCATTTCGTTGAAGGCCAGGCCGAGCCTATGGCGATCGCCAAGGCCAACCCAACAGATGCGGGCAGGAAGCCCCTGAAATGCGATACGTTCGCGTGCCATATCGAGCCAGTTGTGAAGGTGTTCGTCACCCGGCATCAGTTCTTTCACCTTGGCATCTGTCTTATAGATGTCTTCAGGGTCGCCGGAGAGGGCGGCCCAGCGGAATGGACCTATGCCCCGGCAAAACAGCGGGCGGATATAGGCGGGTACGAAGCCCGGAAAATCGAACGCATTCTCCAAGCCCTGGTCTTTGGCGACCTGCCGAATATTGTTACCATAATCGAGTGTCGGGATGCCTGCATTCCAGAAATCCAGCATCGCCTGAACCTGCACCTTCATTGACGCACGGGCCGCCGCTTCGACCGCCTTTGGGTCGCTTTCGCGTTTGTCCTTCCACTGCGCCATTGACCAGCCGATAGGCAGATAGCCATTAATTGGGTCGTGGGCGGAGGTCTGGTCGGTTACGATATTCGGGCGGACACCGCGCCGTACAAGTTCGGGGAATACGTCGCCAGCATTCGCCAGAAGGCCAACGGATTTGGCTTCGCCGGCAGCCGTCCACTGCTCAATCATTGCTAGTGCTTCGTCGAGACTATCGGTCTTCTGGTCCAGATATTTTGTACGCAGACGGAAATCGATGCTCTCAGCATTGCATTCAACGGCCAGGCAGCACGCCCCGGCCATTGCTGCGGCCAGTGGCTGAGCGCCGCCCATGCCGCCAAGGCCGCCGGTCAGAATCCACTTGCCGGACAGGTCACCGCCATAGTGTTTGCGGCCTGCCTCGGCAAAGGTTTCATAAGTGCCCTGGACGATGCCTTGTGTGCCGATATATATCCACGATCCAGCGGTCATCTGGCCGTACATCATCAGACCCTGGCGGTCGAGTTCGTTAAAGTGATCCCAATTGGCCCAGTGGGGGACGATGTTTGAATTGGCGATGAGGACGCGCGGCGCGTCACTATGGGTGCGGAACACACCGACCGGCTTTCCTGATTGCACCAGCAGCGTTTCATCGTCTGCCAGAGTTTTCAGTGTGGATAGAATGTTGTCGAAATCTGCCCATGTTCGGGCGGCGCGGCCAATGCCGCCATAGACGACCAGTTCGTCCGGGTTCTCTGCAACTTCGCGGTCCAGATTGTTCTGGATCATTCTGAACGGCGCTTCGGTTGACCAGCTAAGACAGTTCAGTTGATCACCGGTGGGCGCCTTTATGTCTCGACGGTTCTTAAGTCGCCTGTCCACGGTTCGTCTCCTTTGGAAAATGGGCTTGAGCTGTTGTTTCGATTGCGCTGAGTATGTCGCGCAATACGGCTCTTAGCGGTGTCGCGGCAGCGCTATCATAGGTGAACGGCGGTGCCTCACTGGCGAGATATGTGCGCTGTGATATTTCCATCTGGATCGCGTGAATGTGCTGCTCCGGTTGGCCATAGCGCCGGGTTGTCCAGCCGCCTTTGAAGCGCCCATTCAGCGTGTGAGTATAGGCGCTTTGCGTTTCGCAAACTCGCATGACAGACTTGGTGATAGAGGCTGCGCACGATGCACCGTCATAGGTGCCAATATTCAAATCAGGCAGGCGCCCTTCAAACAGGTATGGAAGTTCGGAGCGGATCGAGTGGCAGTCATACAGGATGGCAAATCCATGTTGGCGTCGCACCCGTTCGAGTTCGTATTTCAGGCTGGTGTGGTAGGGCTGATGAAAAGCTTCGAGGCGCGTTGAAATCTCGGCTTCGGATGGCGGCTTTCGCCAGATCGTTTCCTCGTCAAATCTGATCAGGGGTACCAGACCGGTTGTGTTCTGTCCTGGGTAGAGACTGGTGCCAGAAGGGTTTCGATTGGCGTCAATGACATAGCGGCTGAAATTGGCCTGGACCACTGTCGCGCTACTCGCAAGCCCTTCATATAGCGTTGGGATGTGCCAGTCTGTATCGACCAGCTGTCGTCCGAGCTGGGTCAGCTCGCTCCATATGTTTTTCGGAACAAAAGTCCCGGAATGGGGCTGCGCCAATATCAGCGGGCTATCGCCCTGAATGACAGACACAGGCGTCATGCCGCAAGCTCAATCGCATCAAGATCGCCGCCGAGAGTCGCGAGCCGATCACTTGAGAGCAGAAGGTCTGCTACGGCCTCAATGTCCGGACTGACATTACGGTCTTCAGTCAGTGTCGGGCAAACGCCGCGGATGATCTTGGAGGCGTGCACCAAGTGCTGACTTGTCGCCAAGGGCGCGCGCAGCTCAATGCCCTGCGTTGCTGCCATCGCCTCAATGGCGAGAATGCCAGCGAGATTCTCGTTCATCTCGAGCAGTCGCCGTGCGCCGTGGCACGCCATGGAGACATGGTCTTCCTGATTGGCGGAAGTCGGTGTTGAGTCGATGGACCTCGGATTGGCGAGAGACTTGTTCTCGCTCATCAGGGCTGCAGATGTGACCTCGGCAATCATCAGGCCGGATTTGAGACCAGGGTCCGGGGCGAGGAAGGCTGGCAGTCCAAAACTAAGGGCTGGGTCAACCAGCAGTGCGATCCGGCGTTGAGCGATGCAGCCAATCTCTGATATCGCGATGGCGGCAAGATCGGCAACCAGGCCGACCGGTTCGGCGTGGAAGTTGCCACCTGATACGATCTCGCCATCGGAAAGGATGAGCGGGTTATCGGTCGCCGCATTCGCCTCAATTTCGAGCGTTCGACCAGCATGTCGAAGCTGGTCGAGACAAGCGCCAATGACTTGCGGCGCGCAGCGCAGGCAATATGGATCCTGAACACGCTCGTCATCGTCCCTGTGGCTGTCTCTTATCTTCGAGCCATCCAGCAATTGGCGAAGCCGCCTGGCGCTTTCGATCTGGCCTTGATGACCACGCAGCGCGTGTATTTCGTTTCGGAAGGGAGCGCTCGATCCCATCGCGGCATCGACTGAAAGTGCGGTGGTCGTCAAAGATGTGATAGCGAGTCGCCAGGCATCGAATAGCCCAGCCAAGGCGAGGGCTGTCGACACTTGCGTTCCATTGAGAAGGGCCAGTCCCTCTTTTGCGTGCAGCTCTATTGGGTCAAATCCCGCCGCCAGGAACGCCTTTGCGGACGGCATTCGCTGACCCCGATAAAACACCTCGCCCTCACCGATGAGAGCGAGCGCCAGATGGGCGAGTGGGGCAAGGTCTCCGGAAGCCCCGACCGACCCCTTTTCTGGAATGACGGGCACAATCCCGGCATGTAGCATCGCTTGCATGTGCTTGATCAGCTCAGGGCGAACGCCGGAGGCGCCTCTGCCAAGCGACAGGCATTTCAGTGCGATCGTCAGGCGGACAATCTCAGGACGGAGTGGGGCGCCAAATCCTGCACTGTGAGAGCGGACAAGATTGCGCTGCAATTGAAGCAGTTGGTCATTGGCAATTCGAACGGAGGCGAGTTTTCCGAAGCCGGTATTCACGCCATAGATCGGCGCGTCACCTTTGAGTTTCTCCTGCAATACGCCTGCGCTGCTCTTAACGGCCTCAAACGCACGATCGTCCAGCGCGAACGGTTCGGGCCCTCTGTAGATCGCTTCGAGGTCAGTCAGATTTGCCGCGCCTGGCGCAAGTTTGAGTGTCATGTCAACTGGCCTCGATGGATCGATTTGAATAGCGGCGTTCCCCCCATCCAATAGGACAGTTGTGCAGGGTGCTCGACACTCCACACGGCAAGGTCGGCGTGAGATCCTGCCATTACAGCACCGTACTCACCCTGCAGGCCGAGGGCCTTGGCTGCGTTGCGCGTGACGCCTGCCAAAGACTCCTCCGGTGTTAGACCGAACAGGGTGCAGGCCATGTTCATGATCGAAAGTATCGATGAAATTGGCGAGCTTCCGGGATTGCAGTCGGTCGCAATGGCCAGATCGACATTGTGCGATCGCAGCGCGGCTATCGGCGGAAGCTGCGTTTCTCTCAGGGTGTAAAATGCTCCAGGCAGAAGCACGGCGACGGCACCTGATTGCGCAAATGCCGGTAGGTCGGTTTCAGCAAGGTACTCAAGATGATCCGCCGAAAACGCGCCATGGCGCGCTGCCAGCAACGCGCCCTTCTGGTCACTGAGCTGCTCTGCATGCAGCTTGAGCGGCAAACCCAGATCAGAGGCGCAGTTGAACACCCGCTCGATCTGCTTCGGCGCGAACCCGATCGTTTCGCAAAACCCGTCCACCGCATCGACCAGACCTTCTGCATGAGCCTGTTTGAGGCCAGCGATAACGACCTCATCAATATAGGCGTCAGCTTTGCCAGCATACTCGGGCGGGACCGCATGTGCTGCGAGCCAGGTCGTGACGATCCTCACAGGCCGCAACTGGCCGAGCCGTCTGGCGACTCGCAGCAAGCGCATCTCGTGCTCAATCGTCAGGCCGTATCCGGACTTGATTTCAAGCACGGATACGCCTTGTGCGATAAGGTCATCCACGCGGCGCAGCGCTGAAGAGGTAAGCTCGTCGTCACTGGCTGCCCTTGTGGCTTCGACTGTTGAGAGGATCCCGCCGCCAGCGCGTGCAATCTCTTCGTAGCTCGCGCCTTTCAAGCGCATCTCGAACTCACTGGCACGGTTGCCGCCAAAGACCAGATGCGTGTGGCAGTCAATCAGGGCAGGCGTGACGAGACGCTGGCCAAGCGCTTGGGCTGGCAAGGATTGGAACTTGTCTGGCAAACTGGACGCCGGCCCGACCCAGGCGAGACGCTCACCTGCGGTGACGAAACTGGCATTTTTGATCAGGCCATAGGCTGTGGACCCGGCTGCCATGGTGGCGAGACGGCAATCGGTGAAAACACGGTATTCAGTTTCTTGTTGCACCTGACCCCAACATGCCTTTAACCATTAATATGTATGCACATAAAAAAGTGGAGTGCAACACAGATGGCCGTGACCATATTTGCGGAACAGGCGCTCATGCCGACAGGCTGGATGCAGAACGTGACTGTCACCATTGGTCATGATGGCTTTATCGAGAGCGTGGGCGCCGGGTCGGGCGCAGGGGCAGACCACCGTGTCGGGGTTTTGCTGCCCGCGCTGAGCAATGTTCATAGTCACAGTTTTCAGCGCGCGATGGCAGGGCTTGCAGAGCGCCGAGGTCCGTCGCCTCGCGATGACTTCTGGACCTGGCGGAAAATCATGTACCGATTTCTGGACATTCTGACGCCTGACGATATCGCGACCATCGCGGCGCAGGTGCAGTTGGAGATGATGGAGACAGGCTTTGCCGCGCAGGCTGAGTTCCATTATCTTCACCATGGACCTGGCGGCACGCAGTATGAGCAGATCGCTGAGACCTCACTTTGTCATTTCGAGGCGGCGCGGTTGAGCGGCATCGGATACACTCACCTTCCTGTTCTCTATATGCAGGGCGGTCTGGATGGGCAGGAGTTACGCGACGGCCAACTGCGCTTTGGATGCAGTGTGCTGGCGTTTGAAAAACTGTTTACGGAAATAGCCGAGCTTTGTCGGGATATGCCGAGCGATACCGTACTGGGTGTCGCGCCGCATTCGCTGCGCGCGGTAGACCGGGACGGGTTGCAGGCCTGTCTTGATCTGGTGGCTAATGGCCCTGTCCACACCCACGCTGCTGAGCAGTTGGCCGAGGTCGATGAAGTGGTAAGCGCTCTTGGGGCGCGACCCGTGCGCTGGATTCTCGACAATCTGCCTGTTGATCAAAGATGGTGCTTGATACACGCGACCCATATGGACGAGGCGGAAGTATCAGACTTTGCCAAATCCGGCGCGGTGGCCGGACTGTGCCCGATTACCGAGGCCAATCTGGGTGACGGAATATTTGAAGCTAATGCGTTCATGCAGGCGGGCGGGGCGATTGGTGTCGGCTCAGATTCTAACGTTAGAATTGATCTCGCAGAAGAGCTGCGCATGCTGGAATTATCGCAGCGTCTACGGGACAAGGCGCGGGTCGTGCTGACCGATGAGCAGACACCCTCAAATGGGCGCTATCTTTATGAACGTGCTGCGGCCGGCGGGGCGCAGGCCATCGGGAGAAAAGCCGGGCGGATTGAAGCCGGGTATTTGGCGGATCTCGCCGCACTGGATCTTACCCATCACGCTGTCATTGGGCTTAATGGAGACGCCATACTGGACGCGTGGATTTTTGCCGGCAGTGACAGTTTGATTAGCGATGTCTGGGCGGCGGGGCGCCACATGGTTCGAGGCGGTAAGCATATCCACCGCGATGAGATCGTATCGACCTATAGCGCGAGGATTGACCGTTTGAGGGCCGCTCTGTGAGTCTGAATTCGCATCAGGATATTCGCCAATCCATAGAACGACGTATCCTGTCGGGTGAATGGGCGCTTGGTGCGCGTATTCCTGATGAAGCGAAACTCGCTGAGGAATATGGCTGTGCCCGCACAACTGTGAACCGGGCGCTACGCGCGCTCGCTGAGAATGGCATGGTCATCCGCAAGCGAAAGGGTGGAACCAGAGTCAATCCAGCGCCGGTCAAGCAGGCCAGACTGGAAATTCCGGTATTGAGGGAGCAGGTAGAGGCGTCCGACGGCATTTATCGGCATCAGGTTTTGAACATGTCTGTGACGGCGCCGCCCGCAGATGTTCGCAATCAATTGCGGCTCTCTCCAAAGCAGAAAGCCTTCTATATCGAGACCATACATCTTGCGGACGAGAAGCCTTACGCCTTTGAAGTGCGCTGGGTGAACATGACGGCTGTGCCGGGGATCGTTGATGCACCTTTTGAGGAGTTGAGCATCAATGAATGGTTGGTTCGAACAGTTCCATTCTCCTCCGGTGAGGTCAGGTTTTCTGCGATAGGCGCTGACAAGGCAGTCGCCAGTGCGCTTGATACAAAAGTTGGCCAAGCGCTATTTGTGATTGATCGAACAACCTGGCTTGGGGACGCCTTTATCACAATGATGAAGCTCTATTATCGCGAGGGCCATGTCCTCCACTCACGCCTTTGATGGCGGCACCGTAAGAGTGAGACTGGCCTGGGCTCAAAGTTTTCGAGCCCAGATATTTCTGAATTCCACGGCTTCGCCATGATCCTGCAAGCGCAGTGGCAGGCATCCATGCGGTTCATATTTGGGCTGCCCTATATATGTCGTTGAGCCTAAGAGTTCGCTATTGTTCTGGACCAATACGCCATTGTGGAATGCAGTGATGCGCGCCGAGGAGATTACATCGCCGTTCTCGGCAAACTCCGGCGCTGTAAATATGATGTCATAGGTCTGCCATTGCCCCGGCGGTTTGGAAGCATTCACGAGCGGCGGGTGCTGTTTGTACATTGATCCAGCCTGGCCATTGGCGTAGGTCTTGTTTTCAAACGAGTTCAGAACCTGAAGTTCGTAGCGGCCTTGCAGAAATACGCCGCTATTGCCCCAAAGCTGCCCTGTACCATTTCCATTCATGCCTTCGGTTGGCGATTTCCACTCGATATGGAGTTGGAGGTCACAGAAGTTTTCTACTGTTCGGATTCCACCTGTGCCTGGTTGCACGGTTAGAACGCCGTTTTCATTGCTCCAAAGCGGTGCTTGCCCGGTATCGTCTTGCCATGCATTGAGGGAGGATCCATCGAATAGGATGGTTGCATCCGAAGGAATGCCGCCGTGTCCGAAACTCAGTTGCCTTGGTTCAATCGACCAATCCTCGGTTTCTTCAGGACGCATATCCTGAAGATTTTGCTCTGAGGTTGACGAAATACCAGTTTCATCAGTAGCGGTCTGAAATGAACAGGCGCCGAGCAAAAGCACCGCTAAAGGCAGGTTTAATCTTTTCAACATTTGTCCACCTTCCTCGCCTTGATTGTACGTCTGGCGATCACCAAAACCAGCAGCGCGCCTGTCATGGCGCTATCATCCCCCGCGATGCTTCGCTAGCCTCTTGAGATAACTGATCGGTTCAAACCATCAAGGTACGGCGATTTCCGCTGACAATTCCGGCTCGAGCCATTTGTATAAGTGACAAAAAAAGAGAGGCCGGATCCGGCCTCTCTTAATTTGGTTCGTATTTCGCTATGAACTAGAATTCGTAGCGAAGTCCGACTTCGAAGCGTCGGTCGTTAACGAAGCTTGAGCGGGCAAAGCTCTGACCCGCCTGATCGACCTGCTGGCGTGCTGTCGCTTTGGTATCCAGCAGGTTGGCACCCTGCACGCGGAACTGGACCTGGTCCGTGATGTCCCATTTAAATGAGGCATCAAGGAAACCGATATCATCCTGCATGATCGGGTTGCCCGTGACAAAGTCACGATAGGAGCTCCAGTACTCGGACCGCCAGTTATAGGCAAGCCGCGCCTCGAACCGGTCATCCTGATAGATACCGATCAGGTTGTACGATGTATCAGACAGTCCAAGAAGGTCATCAACACCCCAGCGATAGACCGTGAGGAAGCCTTCGACCCCATCGCCTTCCGCATCGAAGACCGGCGTGAGAGCCGTCGATTGGGAAGAAATCAGCGTCAGGTTGGCCTGGACACCGAGATTTCCGAGGATGCCGGGCAAATCGGTGTAGAATTGCTGGTAGGCGAATTCGACCCCTTCGACTTTACCGTTATTCAGGTTGATATTGCTATTCGCAACAACCGGGATGTCGAAGCCATCAAAATTCTGGACATCAACGGTTTCTGTTCCATAGACGATGATGTTGTCCAGATCCTTGAAGAAGGTCGAAACAGAGAACTGTCCATCATCTCCGAAGTACCACTCGAAAGACAGATCGAGATTGGTCGCTTCGATTGGCTCCAGGAGCGGGTTGCCCCCAAATACATTCAGAGTGTCAGGAATAATTGCTGTCACCGCAGGAGGGGTCACGGTATCGTCGACGACGAAGCCGAGAGACGCGATCACGGCTTGGCTTGAATTGATGTCCGCAATATTCGGCCGCGTGATCGCCCGGCTTGCACCAAAGCGGATCAGCATGTCATCATTCAGATTCCATTTCAAGTTGAGCGACGGGAGCCAGTATTCGTAGCTCGAGTCGATTGCGTTCTCCATGTTTGGCTGATCGAGATA
>CAYGKE010000064.1:14103-14661 GCA_964350465.1 uncultured Hyphomonas sp. | reverse complement strand
ATCTATGAGTGGGATCGTGATGCAGCGGAAGATGGCGAGGAAGGCGAAGACACCAAAGGCGACACCTCGGAGGAGATTACAACTGACGAGAATGCCCAGTAAAACTGCTACTCAACTGATTTCGGAACAACAAAGAACCCGTCATCGGTCTTAGGGGCATTGGCCAGCACTTCATCACGCTTGTTACCGTCAGTCACGACATCCTTACGCATGGGCAGGTTTGCCTCAACCACCGAAGTCATCGGTTCAACGCCTTCAATATCAACCTCGTTGAGCTGATCGATCCATCCGAGGATTCCATTCAATTCATCCGCTAAACTGTCGAGCCGTTGCTCCGGCACCGCAATACGGGACAGTCTAGCTACCTTGCGAACATCATCCTTGGTCACGCTCATCGTCGCTCACTCCATTTGACGCGGGCAGCGATACGCGCGACAGACCGCCAGTTCAAGCCCATGCACGTATTTGACCTCTCTGACCTGCCTGCAAAAGGCCCACTTCTGGCGATTGATCCCGGCACCCGTACGCTCGGCATCGCGGCGAGTGATCGCCTGCGGC
>CAYGKE010000064.1:0-14093 GCA_964350465.1 uncultured Hyphomonas sp. | reverse complement strand
CCCGCCCCCGACCCCCCCCCCGCGCCGCCGGCGACCGCCTGCGGCTGATCGCCAGTCCGATTGAAACCATCCGGCGAGGACGCAAACTGTCGCCCGCCCTGGCACGGTTTTTTGAGCTCTATGACGAGTATCAGGCCGTCGGGGTGATTATCGGCCTGCCGCTCAATATGGATGGCAGTGCCGGGCCACGCACCCAGGCCGTCAAAGCCCTGGCCCACCATATTGGCCAGGCCAGAGAAATCCCCATCGCCTTTCAGGATGAACGTCTGACGAGCGCGGAAGCGGAACGCGCGATGATAGATGCCGACCTGTCGCGCGCGCGGCGCAGTGAAATCATTGATTCATCGGCTGCAGCGATCATCTTGCAGACCGCTCTGGACCGTCTTGCCAACACGACCTGACGCCAATGGCTTGATACAGCTTCGATTCGCGACTACACCGCGAAAAATCGGAGATCACGTATGTCCGGCACGGACACAAGTTACCGTTTCGAGCACAAACACCTGCTCAGCATTGATGGCCTTAACCGGCTGGATATACAGACAATTCTAGATTTGGCTGACACTTATGCCGACGCCACGCGGCAAGGCGAGAGGCCTGACCCCATTCTGCGCGACCAAACGGTCATCAACCTGTTCTTCGAGAACTCGACCCGCACGATGTCCAGCTTCGAGATCGCTGCGCGGCGACTCGGCGCGGATGTCGTTTCCATGCCGGTTGCAGCCTCCAGCGTCAAAAAGGGCGAAACGCTGATCGATACGGCAATGACGCTGAACGCAATGAAGCCGAATTTTCTGGTTGTTCGCCACTCGGCATCTGGCGGCGCAAAGCTACTTTCCCGCAAGGTTGATTGCGCCGTGATCAATGCTGGCGACGGCATGCACCAGCACCCGACACAAGGCCTGCTCGATACACTCACCATCTGGCGCACGCGCGGCACGGTAGAAGGCCTGAAAGTTACGATTTGCGGCGATATTCTGCACTCGCGCGTCGCCCGTTCGACATCACTCTGCCTGCATCTATTAGGCGCTGAAGTGACATTGTGTGCGCCGAAAACACTACTTCCAGGCGGCACCGAGACCTGGGGAGCCCGCACAGCGACGACCGATTTTGATGCTGCAATTGAAAATGCAGATGTCATCATGATGCTGCGACTTCAGACGGAGCGAATGGATGGCGGCTACCTGCCGTCTCGCCGCGAGTATTTCCGCTATTTCGGGCTTACAGCAGAGCGCCTGAAACGGGCTGCACCCGACGCGACCGTCATGCATCCCGGACCGATGAACCGTGGCATAGAGATCGAAAGCGCCATCGCTGACGGACCACAATCTGTCATCACCGAGCAGGTTGAAATGGGGGTCGCTGTAAGGGAAGCGGTTTTGCACCTGCTATCAGGGGGTGCCGTATGAAGACACTGATCCACAATGCCCGCCTGCTCGACCCTGCAAGCGACCTCGATACGCCCGGCGGCGTGCTGATTGAAGGCGACACAATCGCTGATATCGGACCGCATCTCGACGCCAGTTCAGTGACCGCCATTGAAACCATAGATGCCAATCAAAACTGCCTCGCGCCCGGCTTGATTGATCTGCGGGTCAAAACCGGCGAGCCCGGCGAAGAACAGCGTGAGACATTGGCAACAGCTTCCCGCGCCGCTGTCGCTGGCGGTGTCACCAGCATGGTTGTCATGCCTGATACAAACCCAGTGATTGATGACATCGCTCTGGTCCAGTTCATTCTCAATCAGGGGCGAGAAACGGCGCTGAACCGGGTCTATCCAGCAGGTGCACTTACGCGCGGCCTTAAAGGCGAGGCGATGGCCGAGATCGGCCTGATGGCGGAAGCCGGCGCCGTATTCTTTACCAATGGTGACATCCCTCTAGACGATGCTGCCATCCAGCGGCGGACGCTCAGCTATGCGGCCAGCCAATCAGCGCTTGTCGCCAGTCGTCCCGATGTTCGCGCATTGCGCGGAAGCGGTGTCATGAATGCTGGTGCCTTGGCGGCGCGGATGGGGCTCAAAGGTATCCCGGCGGACGCAGAACTGATCGGCCTCACCCGCGACCTCATTCTGGCGGAATCCACTGGAGCGACACTGCTGGTCGATCAGATATCAACCGCCAAAGGCATTGCCGCACTTTCCGAGGCCAAGGCGCGAGGCATAAAAGCCTACGGCACTGTCGCCGCGCACCATCTGTTCTTCAATGAGCTCGATGTCGGAGATTATCTTACCTATTGCAAAACCAACCCGCCATTCCGCGCTGAGGATGACCGGTTGGCATTAATCGCGGCGCTCGCCGCAGGTGAGATCGACGCCATTGTATCAGCCCATGACCCGCAGCCACCGGAAGACAAGCGCCTGCCGTTCAGTGAAGCCTCGTTCGGCGCTGCAGGACTTGAAACGACGCTATCTGTGTTGCTGAACCTGGTTCAGGACGGCGTCCTGTCTCTGCTTGATGCACTGGCACCTGTCACAAGCAGACCAGCAGGCATTTTGGGGCTGCCGCAAGGCCGCATCTCGAAGGGTAGTCCAGCAGACATCATCCTGTTTGATCCGGACAAGCCTTGGCTATGTGATCGTGAGAACCTTCTCTCCCGCTCAACAAATTCACCGTTTGATGGCCGCCGCATGGTTGGACGTGCCTTGCAAACATGGGTGGCCGGCGAAAGCGTATTCAAACGCTAGAAAGCCCCGCAAGGATGGTATCAAGCCGCGCCTGAAATTGCCCTGGCGAGATTGTCTGGCGCCGCGACATCACTTCAAATTCGCTGCCTCTGCACACAGCTACGAGTTGGCGTGCCATCTCCATCGGTTTCTGGGCACCCAAAACCTCCAGCGGCTCTGTAAGCCAGCCTTCCAATCCTCTGGACCAACCCGCCACGAGCATCCGCGTCGCCTCATCCCGCCCTGCAAATAGCAACATTTCGTATTCGATTGTGGCGAGATCGACCCGGTCCGGCGAGAGTGCCGTCATCGATAACATGAAGCGGACAATATCATCGACACTTTCGATTGGATGCTCTGTGAGCGTTTGGACGAGCGATTTCTCATAGTCGCTAATATACAAGGCGAATGCCTGCCGAACGAGGTCTTCACGGGAGGAGAAATGGTAAGTCGTCGTGCCCGGAGACACGCCTGCCCGAGACGCCACCGAGCGATGGGTGACCTTATCGACTCCTTGCGATGCGACAACGTCAAGTGCGGCCCGCAGGATACGCTCGCGATTGGCACCTCTCTCGGTTTCCGATTTTGAAGATGCTGCCGCCATGACACCCCTGAGCCAATTCCCCGATCCGCGACGAAAGCACGAGCTGGCCTAGCCACGCAACCCGTTGAGAGTTGAATCACATGAATTGTACAACTCCCGCTTGACGAATTTCATCAGGCTCGCACAAAGAGACGGGATTGAGTTGGGGATATTATGACATTCTGGTTTCTCACGGCAGCTATCGCCGGATACCTGCTCGGCTCAATACCGTTTGGACTGGTCGTGACCCGGCTCGCCGGATTGGGTGATATCAGAGCCATTGGGTCTGGAAATATCGGGGCGACAAATGTGCTGCGGACAGGACGCAAGGACCTGGCACTCGCCACATTACTGCTCGACAGTTTCAAGGCCGGACTCGCCGTTCTGATTCTGCTCTGGTTAAGCGGAAACCGGAATGTCGGTCTCGTTGCTGGCGCGTGTGCCTTTATCGGTCATTGCTACCCTGTCTGGCTTGGATTCAAAGGCGGAAAGGGCGTTGCCACCTATGCCGGGTTGCTGGCTTTTGCCTCATGGAAGGGGCTGATAATTGCGCTACCGATCTGGCTCGCGCTTTTTGCTTTGACCCGGATCTCGTCACTTGCTCCCCTGGCGGCGGCGGCCCTGGTGCCCGTCGGCGCTCTCCTGCTCGGTGAAACGAGATTTGCGGCGGCCGTCCTGTTGGCCTTGAGCTTGTTGGTTTTCTGGACTCATCGCGGCAATATTTCGCGATTATTGCGCGGCGAGGAGCCAAAATCCGGGGCAAAGTCAAAACAATGACACCCCTGCGTCCCTTTAGCGATCAAGATAGACTGAGCTGGCTGCGCCTCGCCAGAACACCGCGAATAGGGCCCGTAACGTTCGAACGTTTAATCCAGCGCTACAAAACCAGCGATGCCGCCTTGCAGGCCCTGCCCTCGCTCAAGCCAGGCGGGCCAAAGCCACCCTCGACAGGCGAGGTCGAAAAAGAAATTGCGGACATATCCGCCTATGGCGCGCGCATCCTGTGCTCAGGTGAGACTGGCTACCCGCCGTTACTACTGGCACTCGGCGCGCCCCCTCCAATCTTGAATATACTTGGTAATCTGGACCTTGCGTCGAAACCGACAGTCGCCATCGTCGGCGCGCGATATTGCAGCGCAACTTGGTGCGGCAGGGTTCGTGATCGTTTCAGGGCTCGCCAGAGGCGTTGACGGTGAAGCTCATGCTGCCAGCCTGAAAACAGGCACGATCGCGGTGCTCGGCGGCGGCATTGATCATATTTACCCACCGCAGCATGACAGACTCTATGCCGCTGTCGCCAGCGACGGGCTGATTGTATCTGAAAGCCGGTTTGGCTATCGGGCTCAGGCTAGAGACTTCCCCCGCCGCAACCGTATCATTACGGGCCTGTCGAGCGGCGTTGTTGTTGTCGAAGCCGCCGAACGGTCCTGATCCCTGATCTCTGCGCGCACAGCGGGCGAGCAAGGGCGAGAGGTCATGGCGGTGCCAGGCTCACCGCTGGACCCACGCGCCGCCGGCACCAACCGGCTGCTACGCAATGGCGCAACTCTGGTACGAGACGCTGATGACGTCATAGAGGCCGTCTCCAATATCAGCCAGACAGGCCTGAGAGCGCCGGGCCAAAGCCATTATGATGGTAATATGGACGAGGATGCCCCGCTGCCTGCGGCGCAGATTGATACTGTCCGGGCTGCCTTGTCGCCGCATCCGGTATCAATCGATGAGATTGCACGGACAACTGGCCTTGGCGCGGCCCGCTGCGCCGCAATCCTCATGGAGCTGGAACTTGCCGGCGAAGCGGTAACACTGGCTGGCGGCTTGGCCCACCGCGCTGTCATATGAAATCACTGACATTCCGGCAACAGGTCTCTGTAATTTCATGCGGGAATGCAGGTCGGTTGCTAGACGCTCCATTCGACACCGCTTAAGCGGTAATGATGGACGCAGACCTTCGGAGAACCTGATGGCCAAATTGACCCATGCCGTGGCTCTCGCATTCCTGGCGTCGTACCCCGTGGCGGCGCTGGCTCAGCAGGCTGGCCCAGCGGCAGAGGTTTCCAAAGTTTCGCTTAGCGCTGACAATATTTATGTCGATGAGGCCGAAAACACCGTTACGGCGGAAGGCAATGTCGAGGCGACCTATGAAGGCCGCGTTCTGACAGCTGAGCGATTGATCTACAACCGCAATACCAACAGGGTCCGGGCAACCGGCAATGTCGTCATTTTCGACCCAGACGGCTCACAACGATTTGCCGAGGAAATCGAGACAGACAGTGCTCTGTCAGACGGCTATGCCGTCGGGTTCTCGACCAGAATTCCCGGCGGCGGCACGGCAACAGCGGCATCAGCCGTGCGTGAAGACGGCGGCGCCTTCAATGCTCTCGACAAGATTGTCTATACAGCCTGCGAGCTGTGCGAGGGCGACCGTACCCCTACCTGGGCGATCCGGGCACGCCGGGCCATCCTCAACCAAGATACCCAGATGATGTCCTATCAGGACGCGGTGCTAGAAATCGCTGGCGTTCCGGTCATCTATCTGCCCTATTTCGCACACCCCGATCCAACGTCCGGGCGCAGATCAGGGTTTCTCGCGCCCGATTTCGGCACATCCGGAAAATACGGCGTTTTCTTCCAGCAGCCTTATTATTGGGCGATTTCTCCGTATCAGGACCTCACCATCGCGCCCCAGATCATGGGTCGGGTGAACCCATTAATGGAGATGGAATATCGCAAGCGGTTCTGGTCGGGCGCCCTGCGAGCGAATTTCAGCTTCACCGAAGAACAGGACTTTGATTCCGACGGGGAAAAATTTGATGATAACGAGCTGAGAGGCCACATATTTGCGTCCGGGAAGTTCCAGGTAAGCCCGAAATGGCAATGGGGCTTCGGTGTCGAACAGGTCAGTGATGATCTCTACACAACCCGCTACGATATTAGCGGTGAAGGGGAAAAGCGCGGCCTCTATGCGAGCCAGCCTCGCCGTCTCCTGAATCAGGTGTTTGCTGTCGGCCAGGGGTCGAACTGGTACGCTGATGCAGCCCTCCTGTCGATCAATGGCCTACGCGCGAATGATGATGACGATACCTTGCCGGTTGCCAGCCCGCTTGCTTTTGCCGAACGGAATTTCGATTTCGGTGACTACGGATTCCTCTCGGTCAATGCGTCATCCGCAATTCTAACGCGTCAGCAAGGGGTAGACAGTCGCCGTGTATCGCTCGGATCCGACTGGTCGACAACACAGGTCCTGCCCGGCGGGCTGTTGCTCGAGCCCTTCGCAGAAGCGCGCTATGACAACTATCAGTTGGATGATCTCGCCTCCAGCGTCGACAGTGTCGACAGGGGCGTTGCCAATGTCGGCGCCAAACTGTCCTACCCACTGTTCAGACCAGGCAAGTCCGTGGATATCATTGTCGAACCAACGATAATGGCAGCACAGGGCACCTCGAACACAAACAATCCTAATATCCCTCTGGAAGACGGCCTGTTCTACGAATTTGATGAGACAGCTTTGTTTGATGCCAATGGCTATGCCGGTTTCGACCTGTATGAGGGCGGCGCTAAGGCGTCTGCCGGTATCTCAACAACTGCGCTCTGGAAAAATGGCGTTTCGCTGTCCGCTATGGGGGGACGGCGCTGGCGCAACAGCTCTGATCCGTTTCTCTCGGTTCCCAGCAATCTCGACGGCACCGTTTCAGACTGGGTCGCAGGGCTATCAGCCGACCTTGGCGCGCCACTGAAACTCGAAACGCGTGTCCGCCTTGATGATGAAGATTTCGATCTCAACAGAATTGATGCCGGAATAAGAACAAACTGGTGGCGATTGCGCGGCTCGCTTCGCTACTACAAGCTAGACGAGAGCGTCACGGTCTCCGGGCTTGGCGAAGAAGGGGTCAGCATGTCGGGTGATGTGCGCCTGACCGACCAATACTATTTCGTCTATGGCCGCCAGCGCGATATTCGCGACGATCGCGATATCAGGCATACATTTGGTGTCGCCTATGAAGACGATTGTTCGAGATTTCAGATCACATTTGAGCGCTCAGAGGCAATCGACCGCACAATTGGTCCAAATGACTCTGTGAAATTTGCATTCTCCTTCAAAACGCTCGGACAATTCGGCTCAAACGACGTGGACTAAACTCCCATTAATATTACAGACAGGTTGCGCACGGTACGTTGCACACAGCGCAAGTCTGGATATTGTCAGGCTGATTATAGTATAGCGGTGGAAATTCATCGCAGGAGACTGCTAATGCTACGCTTTTTTGCGGCACCCATTTTGATTTTCGCTCTTCTTGGCAGCGTCTGGAGCGCGAAGGCACAGGATACAAGTCCCGAACCTCTTCAACTTGAGGCAATCGCAGCGATTGTGAATGACACGCCGATTTCCTTCACCGACGTGCGCCAACGCGCCAGAATGCTTCTGCTGGGTCTCGGCGGACAACAACCCACACAAGAGCAAATCGAGCAAATCACGGCGCAAGCTCTGGATCAGCTGATTGATGAAAAACTGCAGCTGCAGGAAGCAGCAGAATACGAAGTCGAAATTTCAGAGACCGACATTTCGAGATCGATCGAATCACTGGCCCAGCAATCCGGGATTACGCGCGAGATCCTGGTAAACTCGCTGCTGCAGTCTGGTATCAATCCAACAAGCCTTGAAGAGCAAACCAAAGCGGATATTGGCTGGCGCCGGATCATGGGTGGTCTGTATGGCACAAGAATCCGCATCTCCGACAACCAGATCCAGGAGCAATTGAAACGCCTACGCAGCGCCGCCGAAAAAGAACAATACCTGCTTGCCGAAGTCTTCCTTTATGCACCGGAGGCAGAAGAAAAGGCGCAGGCCCTGGCTGCGGCTCAGTCTATTCATCAGCAGCTGGTGGCCGGCGCCCCATTCGAACTCGCTGCTCAACGCTTTTCATCCGCGCCGACCGCCGCAACCGGCGGCGATATGGGTTGGGTCACCCTCGATGACCTGGATGAAATCAGGGCCGCCGCCGTTCAAGCCACTGATGGCACCGGCCTCACTGCCCCAATCGAGGCCGAGAATGGCATTTACATCATGGAGGTTCGCGGCAAGCGAGACCCCAAGGAACGCACGACGCGCGTCGACCTGATCCGCGTCGCCGTTGAAGACGGTACCGAAGCGGCTCTTTCAGAAGCCGTCGCTGAAATGGAAACCTGCGACGGCGTCAACGCTGTCGCTGAAAGCAACGACAATATCAGCGCGACGGAGCTGAAAGGGCTGAGCGTCAATGAGCTTGGCCCCGAGGGAAAATCGATGGTTTTGGCCACGGAAGTTGGCAAAGCCTCTGATATTTTTGCCCTGTCGGGAACACTGGCTGTGATGTTTGTGTGTGCCAGAGAAGATGATGTCGAGGATATGCCGACACCACAGCAGATCGAGGATCGCCTCTATTCCCAGCAATTGGGCATGATTTCGGAACGGTCGTTGCGCAACCTGCGCCGTGAAGCGACCATTATACGGAACTAAATGTCGCTAGGTGACCGGCCTATCGCCGTTACCATGGGTGACCCCGCCGGGTGCGGGCCAAGCATAACGCGAGCCGCCTGGCAGGCACGTAAAGACCGTGCAGTGGGCACATTCTATGTTGTCGCTGCCCCTGAACTGTATTCTGGCACCGGTCCAATTTGCGAGATTCATTCGCCAAGCGAGGCGCCCGCCGCATTCGCCTCCGGCTTGCCGATCCTCCCTCTGAAAACTACACTTCCTAACATCATGCCCGGCGCGGCAAACCCCGCTACCGCCGCTGCGATCCTTGAAAGTATAGAAGTAGCCACGAGCCAAGCGCTTGCCGGCGTTGCCGGCGCTGTTGTTACCAATCCAATCTCAAAGGCGCTGCTCTACGAATCTGGGTTCCGCCATCCGGGCCACACCGAATTCATCGCAGAACTATGCGCCCGGAAAGACAGGCGCGCGCTTCGCCCCGTCATGATGCTGGTCGGCGGCGGCCTTCGCGTTTCCCTCGCAACAATCCACATTCCGTTGAAAGACGTGTCGCAGAGCTTGTCGCATGACATGCTTGCAGAGATTGGTGACATCACCGCCCGCGCGCTGCGTGATAAGTTTGGCATACCAAATCCGAGATTGGTATTTTCGGGATTGAACCCGCATGCAGGCGAGTCTGGGTCAATCGGGCAGGAAGAGGTTGAGATCATCAACCCCGCGGCAGCAACACTACGGGCGCAGGGCATCGACATCGCCGATTCCAGGCCAGCCGACACGGTCTTTCACGAGGCACGATCCGGTCGGTTCGACGCCGTCATCGCGATGACGCATGATCAAGGCCTGATACCGGTTAAAACTCTGGATATGTGGGGCGGTGTCAACACCACGCTTGGCCTGCCCATTATTCGCACCAGTCCAGATCATGGAACCGCTTATGAAGCGACCGCCGCAGGGACTGCACGAGCCGACAGCCTGATCGCGGCATTGGATCTAGCTGAGGCCATGGCGCACAATCGGGTAAAGGCCAATGTCTGATCGTCAGGCCTTGACCGAAGCCCCTGCCCGTAAGGCACTGGGCCAACATTTCCTGTATGATCCTGACATATTGAGCCGGACGGCTTTGGCTGCGGGTTCGGTCGATGGCCGGACCGTCATCGAAGTTGGCCCCGGCCCCGGGGGACTGACCCGCGCTTTGCTCGAACATGGCGCTCGCAAGCTTATCTGTATTGAGGCTGATACGCGGTTTGCTGCCGCCCTGAAGGCTTGGCCGCAAGCCGATCAATCCCGCTTGTTTGTCCATCAGATGGATGCCCGTAAAGCCAATTGGCAAGAATTGATCGCCGCCGCAAACGGCGACACACCTGCAATGATTGTCGCCAACCTGCCTTACAATGTCGGGACACCGCTTCTCGTTGACTGGTTGAAGGCTGGGCCATGGCGGGGTGAAATGGCGCTGATGTTTCAAAAAGAGGTGGCCGAGCGGATTTGTGCGGTGCCTGGCGACCCCCACTATGGTCGGCTCGCCGTTCTGACCGGCGCTGTCTGCACCGCTCATATCGCTTTCTCCCTGCCCCCCGGTGCATTTCGGCCTCCCCCGAAAGTTGATAGCGCCGTCGCTGTCCTGCACCCACTGGCGCCGGATCAGCGGTTTGAGGCCGTCCTGGCACTTGAGCGTGTCGCCGCAGCCGCCTTTGGACAGAGACGTAAGATGCTACGCGCGGCCCTGAAACCACTCGCCATACAGGCTAACTTAGACGCAGTAGAGTGGCTGGAATCTTGCAATATTGACCCAACGCAGCGCGCTGAGACGCTCGATCAAGCGGCGTTCCGTCGATTGGCAACGACCTATCAGGGAATCTTGCAATGAGCCTCAATCTATCTTGCGGACCTCTGTCACTTGATATCGAGCCGAACCTCGGCGGTAGCGTTGTTCGGTTTGAACGCAATGGCGTTCCCATTTTGCGGGCAACGCCGCGTGGTGACGAATTAACCGCGCTGCAAGCCAGTGCGTTCCCGATGACCCCGTTTGCCGGACGTATATTGAATGGCCAGTTTTCGTTCGCCGGCGAAGCCGTGCAATTGCCCAGAAATTTCCCGCCAGAGCCCCATGCCATTCACGGATTTGGCTGGCAGACAGGCTGGCAGATTGCCGCCTGTGACAAGACGACCGCAACCCTTCGCCATAGATATGAGGGGGACGACTGGCCATGGCAGTATGAGAGCCTTCAGAGATTTGGCGTCACCCATGATGAGCTGCGCCTGACGATGAGTATCACCAATCGAAGTGATCGCGACATGCCGGCCGGTCTGGGGTGGCATCCCTATTTCCCCAGAAAGGATGCCAATATTCAGGCTGACACGCACACGGTATGGCGCACGGATGACAACCTCGTTCCAGCGCCGCCGATCTTGGTGACGCCCCACTTTGACCTGTCGCGGACCCGGCCTGTTGATCTGCTGGACTTCGATCACGCTTTTGGCGTTGGTTCGACAGTACAACACCTGACATGGCCTGATCGAACAGTAACCATGTCTTCCGACCCGCTCTTCTCAAAACTGATTGTGTTTACGCCGCCGGGCGAGGACTATTTCTGCGTAGAACCGGCAAGCCACGCTCCAGATGCTGTCAACAGTTCGCTGCCGCCCGAACAAACCGGTCTCAAGATACTCAAGCCAGGCAAAACGCTGTCAGGAACGATCCGTCTGACAATTAGCGACGCTTAAAGTTCGCCCAGCAGACGTCTGACATGATCCTCAAGGCCATGCTCACGCAGCCTTTTTGTACGCTCTACGAGAAACACTCGCCGCAATTTCGCATAAGCCTCGTCTAGATCATCATTGATGATGCAATAGTCGTAACGGCGCCAGTGCAGGATTTCCGCCTTCGCATCCTTCATGCGGCGCTCGACGATTTCAGGCGTCGATCCGGGACGCGCAGATAGCCGCTCTTCCAGACTCTCGATGCTTGGTGGCAGGACAAAGATCGAAACCACGTCATTCGGCATCTGATCGTGCAAGGCGTCAGCGCCCTGCCAATCGACATCAAACAGGACATCATTTCCGGCTTCCAGATTCGCAACCGTGTCAGCGCGCGGGGTTCCGTAATAATGGTCGAATACTTTGGCCCATTCCAGGAACTCACGCCCCGTTATCATTTTGCGGAAATCTTTTTCCGATTTGAAATGATAGTCAGCGCCGTCAACCTCATTGGGGCGGGGCTCGCGTGTGGTAGCCGACACTGACAAAACGACATCTTCATACTCGTCCATCAGCATTCGCGCCAATGTGGTCTTCCCGGCCCCTGACGGGCTGGAGATCACCAGCATCAGTCCCCTGCGCCCACTCTCCCCATCATTCGACATTCGCCGCTTGCTCCTTGAACTGATCAATTAGAGCCTTTAGGGCAAGCCCCGCATTCGTCAAATCCAGACTGACAGATTTCGAGCAAAGCGTATTGGCCTCGCGGTTCAGTTCCTGCGCCAGAAAATCAAGCTTGCGCCCCACCGGGGAGCCTTCCTTGAGATATTGCTGCGCTGTTTCAAAGTGTGCACGCAGTCGGTCCAGCTCTTCCTGAACGTCCGCCTTTGCAGCACTGAGAGCGGTCTCGGCAGCCAGGCGTTCATTGTCAACGCTCTTCTCGGCTTCGAGTTCAGCAAGCTGTTTTTCAAGTCGTAGCTTTAGAAGCTTTGGCTGGTCTGCAGCATAGGTCTCTGCCCCGCCTGCAATCTTGGCCATCTCGGATATGGCACCGCCAAGGATACCGCTCAGGGTCTGCCCTTCAGCCAACCGCGCATCCGCTAGCTGCGCGAAGGCATCAACCAGTCCCATCTTAAGTTCGGCCATCAAACTGTCATCGCTCGCCAGATCGCGCAAACTGCCCTGGCTTTCCTGAAGCACACCGCGCGCTGTCATCAGCGTAGCCAGTGCTTCGCCGGATGGAATCTCGCCCTGCCGCTGCTCTGTATGCAAGGCGACAAGGCTGGCAAGAGCATCCTCGTTTACGCTGATCGCAGCATCATCGCTCTTCAGCTCAATACGTAGCGAGACCTGCACGGAGCCACGTTTGAACCGCTTACTGCCTTCGGCCTTGGCAATCGGCTGCAAAGCCTCAAAGCCGCCCGGCACATTCACACGCACATCCAGCCCGCGCCCATTGACGCTCTTGGCCTCCCACGCCCACGTGCCTGCTTGAGCATTGCCGGTCGCACAGCCAAAGCCCGTCATCCCCGATAGCTGTTTCAATTGCTGCGCTCCCGGGCAATTTCGTCACGTTCATAGGCCCGGTAAGCGGCGACATTACGGTTGTGCTCAGCATTCGTTGTCGCGAACAGGTGCCCCCCCTTGCCGTCCGCAACAAAGAATATGTACTCGGTCTCTGGCGGGTTCAGAACGGCGGCGATGGCATCGCGGCCCGGATTGCAAATCGGTGTCTTTGGCAGCCCGTCAATCTGATAGGTATTCCAATCGGTCTTGCGATCGATCTCGGACTGATAGATCGGCCGCCGGTCGCCATTGCGATTAAACAAGGGCTCGCCTTGTGAAACCCCGTAAATGATCGTCGGGTCGCTCTGAAGCCTGATGCCGCGCCTCAGCCGATTGGTGAACAGGCCCGCGATAAGCCCGCGCTCTTCGGCAATGCCGGTTTCCTTCTCGACCACTGATGCCAGGATCACGGCCTCATATACCGTACTCACCGGAATATCGGGCTGTCGCTCGGGCCATAGCGCCTCAAGCAAGTCATCCTGAGCGCGCTCCATTCTCTCGATAAATTGCGCCCGCGATGTGCCCTCATCGAACAGATAAGTGTCTGGCAGCAAGCTCCCTTCATCAATAACCCGATCAGGAATCTCTCCAGTAAGGTTTTCATCCGCCTTGATCCGGCGAAGGATCTGAGCCGTTGTCAGACCTTCCGGAATTGTGATCCGGTACTGAATCACTGCGCCCTCGATCAATTGCTCAAGTATGTCACTTGGGCTGGCAAACGCAGGGACGATATAGGATCCCGCTTTTATCTGGCTCTCGCTTCCATCCATACGGGCCTTTAGGCGCAAGATACGGTCATCCTTGATCAGGCCATCTGCCTCAAGTCGATTTGCAACGCTGATCAAGCCCTCCCCCCTGTTAACGACGAAAGCTATATCGGAGGTGTGCGGACCTTCACTACCAGCCTGATTTTGGAACCAGACCCAACCAATGCCCAGCGCGGCGCCCGCAATAATCACGGCAACAATCAGCAGTGCGATGAGGCTTTTGATGAAACCCATGAAGACCTTCCACTATCCCCCTGCCCACAATGGGTTTCGTGCCGTTGCAAATTGCTTTTACCATCCTTTGAAAAAAAACTCTCCGATGAAGATTTGGCCCTTCGCTCA
>CAYGKE010000063.1:0-14747 GCA_964350465.1 uncultured Hyphomonas sp. | reverse complement strand
TATATGAAGAGGCGAACCGCCCGCTTCTCGCAATCGTGTTTGCCTGGGCGCTAACGGTGGTCTCTGGGTGGTACTTTGTTGAGTGGATGAACGATACTCGAGCACGACAAGACCGGAAATGGAGAGTGAATCAAAAAACCGCTCTTGAGCGCGCCGAGGCTAAAGAGGTCTCGAGAATCCAAGAGTCATTGATGAATAGATTTACTGAGCAACAGGATCGAGAATCCGCCAGAATTCTGCGAGTTCAGGACGCGCTCTCTGATGACGAAAAAGCCCGGCTATCAGAGCTCATTTTGAAGGTAGATTCGGTCAGGGGGCAGATCTCAGAAAAAGTAGCAAGCGTGACTTCATTCAAAGTTTTAGATCGGCACCAGTCTGCGACATATTCCAATCTACGCTCAATACTGAGATTGTTGGAAGCCTCGGGAAATATTACTGCTGAACTAAACACCGAGATCACTTTATTCTTCAACAACTGGGAGCGACTGCTCACCCGATTGCCTTCACTCAACGACCAGCTTGAACAAAAGGTACTAGGGGCGTCAATAACGTGGCCGGAACCTGTTCAAACTCAAGCTACGGACTAATGTCTTCTATTGCTCGCTTAGGCGACGAGCTCCATCGGCGCGCGCACCACCACCTGGTTTCGTCCACCTGCTTTGGCTTCATACAGTGCATCGTCGGCCTCTGAGACAGCGGCATCAAAACAGCTGTTTGAATCCACAAAGGCAACCCCAAAACTCGCAGTAACGCCAAGGCTCGCGCCGTTTAACTCGAGCCGCTCAGATTGGATGCGCAAACGCAAACGCTTCGCTACATCATGTGCTTGAGCCGGTGTAATTTCATTCAGGAGAATGATAAATTCCTCGCCCCCCCAACGCCCGAGACGATCGAACGGACCTCGAAGCTCGGAATGAGCAACGGCAGATACGGATTTTAGGACGTCATCACCAACTGAGTGGCCGTGAGCGTCGTTGAGCAACTTGAAGCGGTCTAGGTCGAACAAGACAATGGCCGCCGATGCGCCAGAGCGTTCCATCCTTAATTGCTCATCAGCAACAGCATCTTGAAAAGCGCGGCGGTTTAAGACGCCAGTCAGCGGGTCGGTAGTTGCAAAGTCTTGAAGTTCCAAACGCGCAGCGTATTCCTGATGCTCCCGAAAGAACGCGAAGATTGTCATCGGTCCAGCGACAGAACCAGCGATGCCGACGACCAATGGTAGGAAGTTTTGCGGCTGCAAGTGCAGTCCGATCTCGACGGCGATGCAAGCGAAGATCGTGACCAGGGACATGGCCGAACAGCAAACCATGACAGGAAACGCCAATGCTTCTTTGGCGTAGGTCCAAGAAAAGATTGCAGGCTGCGCGCGCGACTTCATTGAAACAGACTACAAGCAGTCTCTCAATTTTTTGCGGAATAAAGAACCTAGTTTTCACTCTGGGCCTTAACGAAATTGGACCATTTACAGCTTTTCAGAATGTCTTCTTTTGCTCGAATTCCAGAATTTGCGAGTGTCCTAGATGGGGCGAATTAAGGACGCTCAGGATGATCGTGTTATGTCAGAAGAAGACATTATCGGTCGCCTCGCTCCCAGCGATCAATGGGCGCCAAAGGACCCACGGGACAAACGTGTTCCTTGGTTGGTTTACCAGTAATGAGGCTGAAGAAGTGGTGCAAACTCCGCATTTCGCATCCCGGCGTTCCAATCACCGATGCCAACACGAAAGACACCCCAAGGTGCAGGAAGACGTACATTTCCCAGAATTGAGCTGTACGCGCCAACAGCGTTGTTTCGATCACGCCTGTTTGCGAATATCCGACCAGACCTGCGCCAAGAATTAATCCTGCACTCGCAAATGCTGGCCATTTTTTCCAGGCTCGCGAAAACCCGATATTGACCACATAACTGACGAGAAACAGTCCTGGTAAGATGCCATTCAATATAAGCGGACGAATTGATCCTGAATCGGAGAGTGGATGTTCTAGAACAGTCAACAAACCGAAGACGTAGTACAGCGAGGCCACTCCAAACCCGAGTCGGGCCAATCTACCAATCGGCCCGGGTTTGGCGATGCTACCCGGTTCTTCCAAGTTCAAATCTGTCGTTGCCATCTATTCGAACCCTTTCTGTCGTCTCGCTATCCGGCACAGCAGGAAAGTTTGTTGACATCCTTGCCAAAGCTTTGTGCGGCAAGCTTCAAACCTTCAACGGTTGTGAGATACGGGAATATTGTATCGCCGAGGGCTTTTGCGGTCATGCCAAACTTGATCGCCATCACAGCGGTTTGAATACTATCTGCGCCCTCTGGCGCAATAATATGCGCGCCGAGTAGTTGATCCGTATCCTCGTCTGCCACCAGTTTGATGAGGCCTCTAGTGTCACGGGCCGCAAGGGCACGCGGGACATTATCGAGGCCCACTATCGAGGTTTTGACATTGCGGCCTGCCGAAACTGCAGCCGCCTCTGTCATGCCCACGGACGCCACTTGCGGGTCGGTAAACACAACCGCCGGCATTGCAGCATTGTCGTAGGACAAGCTGTTGCTGTTCAGCGCATTTTTAGCCGCGAGCTTGGCCCCATAAGCGGCCATGTAGACAAACATGTCACTGCCCGTGACGTCGCCTGCTGCGTATACGTTCGGCCTTGTCGATTGCATACGCTCATCGATCTTGACGCCGCCATTGCGCAGCATCTGGATGCCGAGTTCTTCAAGGCCGAGTTTGGCCGTATTCGGCCTCCGACCGGTTGCGACGAGAAGCTTCTCGGCTTCAACCACATGATTGCCGTCACTGTTCTCGCAATGCAGCTTAATGCGCCCATCGACCTGTTCAATCTTTTGGTAGCCGACGCCAGAACAGATCGTCAGTCCTTCTGCTTCAAGCGCATCCTGCAACGCTTCGCCAACTTCAGGCTCCATATCTGGCAGCAGGCGTGAGCGGCAGCAGATCGTGACTTTTGTGCCCATACGCGCAAACATCTGGCCCAATTCACATCCAATCACGCCGCCGCCGATGACCATCATTGATTGTGGGATCGTATCGAGTTCGAGCGCCGCGGTGCTGTCCATGTGCGATACGGTTTCGATACCCGGTATTGGTGGTAGAGCTGAATGCGAGCCAGTCGCGATAATCGTCTTCGTAGACTTTATCGCATCAGTCCCATTCACCAACACACCATCTTCGGTGAGCTGCACTTCGCCTTCGATGTAGGTTACACCGTCATACTCGGACAGAAGATCAATGTACTTCTTCTGGCGCATAGTCGTGACCAGATCATCTTTTGCGCCTGTAAGCTTGAGCCAGTCTGCAACGTGGACTTCTCCTTCGAGGCCGGGAAAGCGACTTGCCGCACGTGCGCCGTGTAGCGCTTCAGCGGCTCTAATCATGGACTTTGAAGGCACGCAGCCTACGTTGACACAGGTCCCGCCGATCATGCCGTGCCCAATTAGAGCGACGCTAGCGCCTTGCTCCGAAGCTGTAATCGCGGCGGAAAATCCGGCGGAACCAGCACCGATCACGGCGACGTCGAATGAGCCTGACTTTTCTGGTGGGCAACAATCAGACATTTTTGTTTTCTTTCGAAATTGAGGGCGCGGATTTCTTGCGGTGCCAGATCGCGTAAAGCGTTAGCAATAGGAACAAGCCAAGCATAGGAAACAGAACATAGTCGAGATACCCTGCTAGAGCGGATAGACCGAACGCGCCGACCATCACAACGAGTATAGGGGTGAAGCAGCACAGAGCCGCGAATACGGTCCCAATAAGCCCGACCTTTAGAAGAACAATCGAGCGCAACACTAGCCCTCGATGAGCGTTGCTGGGTAGCCATTGCCGGTCGGCGCTGCTGCAATATCAGCTGGAGACGACAGAGCCGGGTCATATTCCACTGTGGCGATCTTTGTTTTAAAATCTACTTCAACCGACTGAACACCAGGAACACGCTCCATCGCTTTGCGCACCGTGATCGGGCACGATGCACAGGTCATATTCTCAACCGAAAATTCTGCCGTTTCGAACGCGACTGGAGTTACAGCCTCGACAGCACTTGGTGCTGTTTCTGCGTTGGCCGGAGTGCTTCCTGAACAAGCAACGGTCACTCCAAGAGTTGCAACGAGGGCGGCGCCTAAAAGTATTGGTTTAACTATGGTCATGTTGATTTCTTTCTTCGTGTTTCAATAAAAAAGTGGGGCCCAATAATCGATTGTCGCCGCGGCGAGCACCATGATGCTGCCGAGCCAGAGCGCGGTCTTGGTCAATCGAGAGGATTCAGGCCGCGCGCAGTACGTGTCGTCTGCGCAAGGTTCCGGTTTTCTGAAATAGACGTACCAGAAGCCATACCCAATTAAAGCGACCGCGACAGCGATGAACCACGGTTTATAGGGCTCTAAGGCAGTAAGCGATCCTATCCACGTCCCTGTTACGCCAAGCGAAACCAGAACGAGCGGGAGTACGCAGCACGACGACGCCAACGCGGCTCCTATCAGGCCACCCATAGCAGCCCAATTCTTCCGGTCATCCCTCGGGATCGAGGTATTAGTTGGTTCGGTCATATGATTTTCTCGACTTTTCATTGCAGAAAGTGTACCCTCTGTAGTTACTACAGGTGCAAGAGGTATTTTCAGTTTGTCGTTCACGGTTTCGAGAGATCACATAAAGCGAGGCGAGCTCGCTCAGCGTTCAGGCTGTAATCTGGAAACAATTCGCTACTATGAATCCATTGCGCTCATGCCTGAACCCATGCGTTCTGAGAGCGGGCACCGCCTCTATTCTGAAGTGGATCAGTCTCGGCTAAGGTTCATTCTCCGAACCCGTGAGCTGGGTTTCTCAATTGCAGAGCTTCGGAGCCTGTTATCACTGGTCGATTCTGGAGATTACTCGTGTGGAGAAATCCACGCGCTTACGGGTGAGCACCTTGTCTCGGTGGCAAACAAGATTGCAGATTTGAAGAGACTGCAGCGCACGCTCAAAACTATATCGGCCGAATGCTCCAAAGGTGACACACCGGACTGTCCAATCATCGACGCCCTTGTAAATGAGTAGATTGCGCCGGCCCAATGGAATATGGCGCGAACAAAGCAGATTCAAATTTGTGCGAAAATGACCGCGTTGCCGCCTATGCTTGACGTCAGTCCAACGTCCTGTTTAGGGCGTTTCTAGCCGCTGAGCTAGGGTCCAATTTTGCACCCAAAGCAGAATTTGCAAATAAGTTCCGGCCCCTAGAACAGATCCGCATCACACGGATGCGCAATCTTCAAAAGCTCATCGCGTCTGTATTCCAGTGAGCCTCCAACGCCATATTCGGGACGATTGTTCTTATGGCCCATCAACGCGCAACGGAGCCCATAATCAAGCCCGCCTTCCAACATGCGATCCTCGAAAGAATGGCGGAATGAGTAGATCACATGGTCGCGGGATGGCAGTAATTTTCGCTGCCGGAATGCCTTCATGAGATTGGCTGAAACGAGCGTGCTCTTATCGTAGTAGTACGGAAAACCTTCTGGGCAGGCCCGTATCGCAATCTCCGCTACGCCGACAAGCGGTATTTCACGGCGCGAGTCTTCGGTTTTAAGTTCACGCTTCTGTTCAGGCCGAATGGCAATGTGCGGAACCTTAGCATTCAAACGGATATCGTCTGCTTGTAGATTGACCAGCTCGCTTAGCCGGGCTCCGGTTTCGATCAATAGATAGATCAACACCCGAAGCTCCAGACGTAATCCATCAAAAAGACCTGGCAAGAGTATGCGGGTGCGGACCCAGTCGTCACTAAAGGATGCGCGGTTGGTTTCGGTTTTGCCGCTGAAGTAGAAATCGCGGAATGGATCTTCAAAGTCGGTGACACCGACATGTTTGAAATAGCGCTCAAGGAGCGAGCGCATATTGCCGATATGGCGATTGGCGGTGTTCGGCACGACCGGCTTCGCGCCGTCGTCTTGAGGCTGCATCCGCTCCATCCACCAGTCACGATACTCAAGGGCGGTGTCGCGCGTAATGTCACTCAAAGATAGATCGCCCATCTGCTCGATGAAGTAGGCGATTGAAGTACGCTTGGTCTTCTCCCACGATCGGCGCTGGGCATCAGACTTGTTGTATTGGTCATCAAAGGCGATCCGGCTAACATATAGCTCGAAGGCGTCGGACACGGTGATAGTCGCGGCAGGATTGGGTGACCCGCCGAGCAGCGCTTCTGTATCCGCGCGGCCTGGGTCGCCAGACTTGCCCGCCTGGGCTTCCAGCGTTTTTATCCGCTGCATCAGTTCTGCGATGGTGCGGCTTTCTGCCAAAGGCTCGGCTGGTTTGTAGGAAAACCCATAGGCCATCGCCCGCGCGATGGCAGCTTTATAGCGATGCTCAAGGGCGGTGCGAACCGCAGGGCCGGTGCCAGCCTCAACCGCGAGCGCCATCCAAAACTCATCGTCTGCCTCTGCAAGCTGGTCGCGCCGCAAGCGAGCGAGTTCAAGCGACTCTGTTTTGAGCGAAACCTTGGCAAATCGCCGTGTATCAATCTCAGAAAATTGCGCGGGCACACGCCGTTGATAATACCAGCGCTTGCCGCGCTGGAGTAAAAATCGGTTGGGATCTAGGGGCGCTGCCATTTCCCTCTGTATCCCAAATTGTATCCAATTTGTATCCCAAAATTTGACGAATAGGCGATAAACACCACCAGCGGTCGGTTAAGTGTTTGTATTTAATGGACATTTCTTTGAAGAAATGGCGCGAGTGACGTGCCACATTCCATATTTTTTATCCATATTTTTCAATCACTTACGGGAAGTGTAATCGATTCTTGGTCCTCAGCTCGGTCTGATTTTGGTCCACAGTTTTGTAGACCGCTTGAGTTCGACGCCGCTCACCGGCACCGATAGCCATAGTTAACGCGGATTGTACTCCCTGCCAAATCAAGCTTGATCTATAGAACTAGATTTCACCGCTAACTACAATGCACAGAGCGCCGAAACTCAACACATCATACTAAAGTCAACACCTAGCGCTCGACCGATATCCGCATCATGCCCAGCAATCCTCCAAGAACGATATCGCCGCCCGGCAGGAGGTGAATGACAGAGTAAGCGCCATTGTAAATGTGGCTATCACCAAGGCGAAGCCGTGTAACGGCTTCACCCGTCTCCCAATCAAGACCTGTGACCTCCCATTTTCCGTCTACGAAACCATTGACATAGACCTGTTGGGCGCCGCCAGAAATCATGGGGACGGTTGATGGGCTCGATACAGTGGGATTTGCCCAGGCACGCACCCAGCGGTCAGCTTCAACGTCCCATTCAAACTTTTCAGCACCCGTCGGTCCTTTGCGTAGTCTACCAGACATGACAACATTCTCCAGCATTGTTGGCAATGGCGATGGCAATGTGTTGTTTACCACCAAGGCACCGTAGCCATATACCGCAACGGATTGCTCAGACTGGGCGCGCTCAAGGTCAGACTTTCCGAAACTAACCTGAATCTGGTCGGCAATTCGACGCGATTTGGTCCCTGGCTTCTGGACGAAATCCTCTGGAATATCGTCGCGCCAGAAGGCGACGACATTCATAATCAACTCTCCGTCCGTGATGACAACAAGTTTGTCTTCCTCGTCTCCGAAGCCCATAAGTGAGGGCGTAGAGCCTGATCCGTTGCCGAGACTCACGCCGCCAAGTTTGCCGGTGAAGGAATCGTATTCTGATGACCACGCGCCATACCCTCTAGAGTGAAGTGTTTCCCCGTCCCAAACCAGTTTATGGAGCCTCCTATTTGAGAGAACATAAATGCCACCACCCTCATCAATGGCGATCGAGTTCGTAACCTGCTCATCGTCAGCCAACTCATGAATGATCGGTGCCTGTTCAAAATTTCGGTCTACGATGACGACAACGCCGCCCATCGTCACCAGCGCCAGCATGCCATCATAAGTCAGATTCAATCCGAACACAGCATCAGGGTCTTCCAGTGTTGGATTGAAATATTCGCGCGGCAGCTGAAAGCGGCGCTTTTCCACCAGTGGTGACAGCGGATTGCCGGGTTCGGCATCACCATAAACGACGACATCGTTGTTGACGACAGTGTAGAAGTCACCATTGCGGTCGACGACATTATAGATTGCTGCTCTGGCGACGACCCGCTCAACATAACGTGGATAGTTCCGATTGAGATAGCCAAGCAGTTCAGCTTCTGAGGCCGTACTATCCATTTCGACGGCGATACGTTCAGCATCCTCGACAGACATGAAGGGTTGACCTTCCACAGGCAGAGCATTGATCAGTTGAAACTTGCCATCGCTAATCAGGATTTTGGAGATACGATTATTGTTGGCGGAGATGGCCACCTGCTCACCTGAAGGATAAGTTGGTAATTGCATAAGCGTGAGGTTCACCAACCCTGCCGGGACCCTTTGAATACCCTCATCATCAATCTCGTGAATACCGACCGGCCCAGCAAACGGAAGGGAATCCTGTTGAGCCGGATTAAAATGCGTGGTGGCAAGCTCGCTGTCCACCAGATTTGGGTTCATTGGAGGAAACTCCGGACCCGACGCATCAAAGACTGGGATAGTGGAGCATGCACCAAGCACGGCTACGATTGCGACTGCAGCAGCAGCGATATGAGGTTTCATTTGTTGTCTCCCAGAGTGACAGATTTGTACTGGTTTAGCGAATTGTCAGAATACTATTCAGCTTGAGACGTCGACTGTTGCTCGTCTTGAAACGCCATCCAGGCTCGAGAGAGGATGAAATCCTCAATATCATCGACTTCCTGTTGGCTTAGGCGGCCGGCGAAGTTGGGCATGCCAATCGCTTCGCCGGCCCCTTGAAGGAGGAAAGCATCAAAAGTGTCTATCCCGAGAGTCGCTGACTGCCTCAGATCGGGGAGCGTTCCGGACGAAATGGCCGCGCCGCCATGGCAGACACCGCAGAATCGACCGTAGAGGTCTGTGCCCCGTACAACCGCTTCAGCCGAATGCGGCTGTCGCGCTGGCTCAGGCGTTGCCTTCTGCAGAAGCGCGGCGACGTTTAGCTCGCCCTCTCCGCCAAGTTTGAAGGCAAGTACATGGCCTTCAACCGGGCCTCCTGTCTGCCCGACATAGAAGCCGGCGAGCAAATTGGCACCACTGCCCCAACCAGCTGATACAGCAACATACTGCTCGCCATTGACCTCATACGCCACAGGTCCACCGACCATTGCGACACCAACCGGATACGACCACAGTTCTTCGCCTGTTTTGGCGTTGTAAGCATTGAAAACGCCGCTCGTCGTGCCTTGGAATACCAGATCTCCAGACGTTGTCAGCGTACCTCCATTCCACATTCGCTCATGCTGAACACGCCAGACTTCTTTCTGAGCTACCGGATCCCAGGCAGCAAGATGTGCTTGGACAAGTTGGCGCAGAAGTGTGCGACGTGCTTCTTCTGTTTCCGGTAATGCGTCTGTCAGGCTGACACCGATATTGATTGCGTCTCGGTCAAAGCGGGCAATCTCGCCCTCGATCTGATCGGAATAGAGGAAAGGAACATCTTGTGCGGGAATATATACCAGCCCTGTTTCCGGATTGAATGACATGGGGTGCCAGTTGTGGGCACCAAATGGGCTGGGTTTGACGAGCGCAGGTCCACCAGACAGATAGCGCGCCTCGGGGTTTTCAACAGGACGCCCGGTCTCCATATCGATATGTGTGGCCCAGTTAATGGGAACAAATGGCTCTGCGGAAATAAGTTCGCCGCTTATTCGGTCGATGACATAAAAGAAGCCGTTTTTCGGCGCTTGCATCAGCACCTGACGAAGCTCTCCCTCGATCTCAAGATCAGCTAGAATGATATTCTGCGTAGCTGTGTAGTCCCAAGTTTCGCCCGGCGTCGTCTGATAGTGCCAGACATATTCTCCTGTGTCTGGACGTAACGCGACGATTGATGACAGGAACAGATTGTCGCCGCCGTCCGGGCTTCGTACTTTCTGATTCCAGGGCGAGCCGTTTCCAACGCCGATATAGAGGAGGTCCAGTTCAGGATCGAATGCCATGCTGTCCCAGACAGTCCCGCCACCGCCCAGCTTCCACCATTCGCCTGTCCAGGTCTCAGCAGCCATCTCGATGGCTTCGTTTTCGAATCCATTATCCGGATTTCCCGGCACAGTGTAGAACTTCCAGGCCTGTTCACCTGTTTCAGCATCATAGGCTGCAACAAATCCGCGAACGCCGAACTCACCACCGCCATTTCCGATGATGACCTTGCCTTTCACAATGCGAGGCGCCCCTGTGATCGTATAGGGTTCTTCGAGCGGTACAGTACGGGTCTCCCAGATCTGTTCGCCTGACTTTGAATCAAGAGCGATCAGACGACCATCCAGCGACCCGAATATGACCTTGTCGTTATAGACAGCCACGCCGCGATTGACGACATCGCAACAAGCATGTGCGCCCTTTGATCGGGGAACCTCCGGATCGTAGCGCCAAAGAATTTCTCCTGTGGCAGCATTAAGCGCCAGCACTTCGCTCCACGAACCCGTAGTGTACATGACACCATCAACAATGATCGGGGTTGCCTCTACGCCACGATAGCTGCCAAGCGGTGCCGCCCAGGCAAGATCCAGCTGGTCGATTGTTTCCAGATTAATGGCGTCAAGCGCGCTAAACCGCGTTTCTGAAAACGTGCCACCATGAGTAAGCCAGTTATGTGGTTCGCCTGCGGCATTGAGCAAACGTTCCTCATTGATCCCCTGGGAGGCTTGTGTGGAAGCGTCGCCAGAGTCGACCGCCCCTCCACAGGCAGCCAGAAGACCGATCGTAGCGCCCGTCAGAATGACTTTCAGCGCTGTAGCGGGCATTTTTTTGCCGTTCATTTTGTCCTCCCGGACACCCCAGTGGATGAGGTTCTGGATTTTTTCTCATACCAAGCAAGATTGCACTGGAACGGCGAAGTTTCTCAAGCCCCGCGCAACGCCAATGTTCCGTCATTTTGTGCCAGCGACAAAGCCTGGGACACCTACTTGCAACGGATCTAGTTGCGGGTTTTCAACTCCTTGAGCAGCTCTTGCTGGTGCTGACCATGCTCAGGTGCTGGACCGGGGATTGCCTGCACGTTCGATTGGAAACGCGGGGCCGGAACAGCCTGAACATAACCCTGGCTGTTTTCAAAGATTCCGCGCGCCAGATTATGAGGGTGCAAAGGTGCACTGATCGGACTTTCCACAAGGCCAAAGCATGCATCGGTCCCCTCTAGTAAGTCTTGCCAGTATGCAGATGGTTCGGTTGCGAAAAGAGCACGAAACTTCTCTGACTGCTTCGACCAGCTATCACGATCATACTGGTCTTCGAAGTCGGGATCGCCTGTAAGACCGAGGCGCTGTAGAAGTTCTGCGTAAAATTTCGGTTCTAGCGCGCCAAGCGTGATGTCACGCCCGTCTGCACAGCGATAGGAACTGTACCAAGGGGAATCATCCAGAAAGCCGCGCCCGCGCTCGGCTTGCATCATGCCGCTGGGCAGCAAATCGAAGATGAGGTTCATCATATGCGCCGACCCATCGACAATCGCTGCATCAATCACATCGCCCTCACCGGTGGCTCTGGCCTTTAGAATGCCCGCGAGAATGCCAATCGTCAGATAGTTCGCACCGCCGCCAATGTCCCCGACCAAGCCTGGTGGCGGCAGTGATCGCGTTCCAGTTGGGCTTGCAAACCAGGCAGCTGAACTGACGGATACATAATTGATATCATGTCCAGCCGCCTGGGCGAGCGGTCCCGCCTGCCCCCAGCCCGTCATGCGACCAAAGACAAGCTGTGGGTTCCGCCCCAGACAAACTTCCGGACCAAGGCCCAGGCGTTCCATCACTCCCGGCCGCATGCCCTCGATCAGGGCGTCCGCCGTCGCAATCAGATCCAGCGCGACCGCGCGGTCTTCAGAGTCTTTCAGGTCCAGAGCGATCGAGCGCTTGCCTCTTTTCAGAATGCCGACAGGCAAAGTCGATCCCGGATCGGAGCCCTTGGTCTTTCGCTCTATGAGAACGACATCCGCGCCCAGATCGGCCAGATGCATGCCACAAAAGGGCGCCGGCCCAATGCCCTCGATTTCGACAATCCGAATGCCCTGCAGAGGCCCTTTAGACACGGGACGTCACCTGAACGCCGAGACGCCCGTCAGGCTCCGCCCGATAAGGAGTTTCTGGATCTCAGTCGTTCCATCCGGAATGGGTGCGATCATCGCTTCGCGGGCGAGGCGCTCGACAATGAACTCCTTCGTGACGCCATTACCGCCGTGAATCTGTACTGCCTGGCGCGTTGCACTGACAGCGATTTCGGTACCGTACCATTTTGCCATTGCGCACTCCTTGTCGCAGCGCTGTCCGGCGTCAATCATGCCCGCTGCGCGCAAAGACAACAGGCGCGCTGCATCGATCTCTGTGGCCATTACAGCTAACTTTTCTGCAATGAGCTGGTGGCCGGCAATTGGTTTGCCATGCTGCGAACGGTCGATTGCATATTTTATTGACTCATCAAGCGCGCGCCGCGCCATGCCATAGCCCCACGACCCGACGTGAACTCGCGCGCGTTCGAACAGGGTGAGCGTGTTCTTCAGACCCGAGCCTATTTCACCGATAGTATTCTCGACCGGAACGCGCACATCATCGAGAAAAACCTGTGATGTTGATTGTCGATTGAGCGCGATCTTTGGAATACCGCGGACTTCATAAGGATGCTCATTGCGATCGAGCAGGATATGGGTCAGTTCGTTCTCGCCAGTTCGGCAGGTGCAGATGAAAAAATCTGAGTACTCACCATTGGTGATCCATGTTTTCTCACCAGAAATCACCCAATGGTCACCATCTCGCACAGCCCTGGTTTTCGCCGCCGCGACATCCGAACCGACATCCGGCTCGGAAATGCCGACAGACGCAAAAAGTTCCCCCGCCAACAATCTAGGCAGGTAACGTGTCTTGATGTGCTCCGGCGCGAGTTTGACCAGCATCGACGCTGCGCTGCCATTAACAAGTGCGGCTATCGCCAAGTCTCCCGAACTATAGGCAAGCTCTTCAATTAGTTGAACGTGCAGCTTCCAGGACAACCCCAGCCCGCCGGCAGATTCCGGCTGTGGGGCGTTGACGAGACCAAATTCTGCCAGCTTTTGCGTCCAGCTTTGCATTTTGTCCTTTGGAACGAAGTCTTCCCCATGCGCAGCCAGTTCCGGCTCCAGCTGCTCATCAAGATAGCGACGCAGGCTTTCGATTGCGGCGAGCTCAGCCTTGTCAAAGAAAATATCTAATCCCCCAATCATGCATTTGCCCTCTTGAAAATGTTGACCACAGCAACACCCTCCTCAATGCCAATTAGGCCGCCGCTGTTTTCGTGGATAGCGTGTCGGGCACCATCAACCTGGCGCTTTCCAGCTTCGCCGCGTAATTGGGTGACAAGCTCATGAATTTGCCCCAGCCCGGTTGCGCCGATGGGGTGGCCTTTGGACTCCAGCCCGCCAGACGGATTGATCGGGATTGAGCCGCCAATCGTGAAGTCCCCGCGTTCCGCTGCCGGGCCTGCTTCACCGATCGGAACTAACATCAAGTTCTCGGCGTGCATCAACTCACCAATCGCGGTTGCATCGTGCACCTCGGCAACGTCCATGTCTTCTGGTGAAAGGCAGGCCATTTCATACGCCCTCTCAGCGGCAATTCGCGCAACATGGCGTTCCGGTGCATCGGCGCTGCGCGCGGGGTTTCCACTTGCAACGGCGCTGGCCATAACCTGGACGGCTCGTGACGTAGTGGCACCAATCTTCCTCAAGCCTTCCTCATTGCAAAGGATGACCGCTGCAGCACCATCCGAGATCGGTGAGCACATTGGCAGCGTCAAAGGGTAAGTGATGGGAGGTGCTGAAAGAATTTCATCAATCGTGTAAGGCTGACGGTATTGCGAATACTCATTGTGCTCTGAATGCTGATGATTTTTCGCGGCTATCGCAGCAATCTGGCGCTGAGTCGTGCCATAGCGCTTCATATGGTTCCGGCCGAACGCTGCGTAGATTTTCATGAATACGCTATAAGGGCGTTCAGATTCCGATCCCTCCGGTTCGGCAACACCTTCACCCAACTGGAGAAGCCTTTTGGCATTCTCCTCAGGTGTCTCAACATCCCAACCGCCATCGAACACAGCGAACATCCTCGCCTTGTCAGGCACGTTCATTTTCTCGACACCCGCCGCCAGGACAACGTCCTGCATACCAGCCTTAAGCGCCTGAACAGCAAGGTGAAAGGAGGATGAACTGGACGCACAGGCGTTTTCAATATTGAATGCGGGAATACCTGTCAGCCCGATCTTGCTGAGCGCAACCTGGCCAGGAACAAAGGTTTGTCCCTGCAAGAAACCTTGGGTCGCACTGGAATGGTAAACTGCCTCCACGGCGGCCTTGGTGCAGCCTGCATCATCCGCCGCACGCAAAATGGCGGTGTCCAGCAATTCAGAAATACTTGTTTCCAGATGCCGCCCGAAATGCGTCATGCCGACGCCTACAATATAAATCTTACTATCCGACAAGACTCTCTCCCCATCTACAGATGGCCGCTACTGGCCTGAATATTTCGGTGTTCGTTTCTCACTGAAGGCTGAAAGCCCTTCGAGGAAGTCAGCGGATTTTGCATGCGCTTCGAGATGGCGCATTTCCAACGCGATGGCTTCGCGCGCGGACAAGTGTGCGCTTCCGGCAACCATCTCCTTCATACGCTGAAGTACAAGCGGGCTTTTCTCCGCCAGCTTTGCAGCAAGCGCCTCTGCAGCC
>CAYGKE010000062.1:0-14841 GCA_964350465.1 uncultured Hyphomonas sp. | reverse complement strand
CCTTGCCATCGAGTTTCAACGCATCACACAGCTTGGCCGCATCAGCCGCATCAACCCCATCGCCAACCGGCAGCGTCAGAATTTTTTCAGGTGTCTCGTGCGCCACTTCCTCAATGTCCATGCCGCCTTCGGTTGAAGCGACGAACGCGATCTGACCAGAGGCGCGATCAACCAGCATCGAGAGATAAAGTTCGCGCGCAATGTCAGCGCCGTCTTCAACGTAGAGCCGGTTCACCTGTTTGCCCGCAGCAGAAGTTTGCGCAGTGACAAGGTGGTTGCCGAGCATCGCTTTGGCGTGGGCCATGACGTCGTCTTTGGAAAAGGCGAGGCGCACACCGCCCTTTTCGCCAGCTTCTGGCTCGATGAACTTGCCCTTGCCGCGCCCACCTGCGTGGATCTGGCTTTTCACGACCCAGAGCGGCCCTGGCAGTGTATCAACGGCTTTCTGCACATCATCCAATGTCAGGACCGGAACGCCATCTGCAACTGGCGCACCGAAAGACTTCAGTACCGCCTTGGCTTGGTATTCGTGAATATTCATATGAATCAGCCTTTTCCAAAGGGAATTCAGGCGCGCTGCACCTGCGAAATTGCGCCGCTTATATCATTGCGACTTGCTGTGACAACTGAATGACCGCTTAGACAGCGCTGTCATGAACCCATGTGCGACAAGCCGCCTCATGCCTAAATCCACAATAAGGATTTAGCTATCCGGTCGATCCTTGACACGCGGATCTGCCTTACCCTTCTGGGCCAGCAAGGGTGTCGTGAAATTCCACGGCGCACGCATCTTGCGGTCAGGTCCAGTCCGGGCCGCCCGGCGCAGGACCATGACGACCGCCAATAACGCGCTGCCAATGGCCGCCATCACAAACAGGCCTTTCGCACCATAATTGGTCGACATCGCAAGGCCTGCCAGAGGCGGCCCCAATACAGACCCGAAAGCCCAGACGAAAAGCGTACCGGACATTGCCTGCGCAATCTTGTCGTCCGGGCTGCGATCAACGATGTGCGCCACAGCAATCCCGTAGAAAGACAAGGCACCTGCGCCCCATAGACCAATCAGGATAAGTGAGAGCGTTTGGCTCGGGGCTTCCACGATCCCCAACACCGCTGCTGCGCCTCCAGATGCAATCGACATACCGGCGATAACCCACCGCCGATCAATCGCATCTGAGAGCTTGCCGCACGGCCATTGAGTTACAAGTCCGCCGAGCCAAGCTGCCGCAGCCGCAATTGCAGCTACAGCCGTTGGAGTCTCAGCCAGACTTTCAAGTTCACCGATTGCATAGACCGGTAGCAAAGCAAGGACGCCTGTATTGGCAACACCCGCAAGGAAAGCCGCAAAAACCCCAGCGGGTGCGAGTTTGAACAAGCTGGGCAATGTCAAAGGATCGGCCCCGGGCAAAGGGGGTTCCTCACGCTGCGTCAGACAGACCGGCAACATGGACGCAGCGACAAACATTGCCGCCCACAGGAAGGGTTCCGCATCAACGACAGATGCCCCCAACGCAAAAAACGGTCCTGACATAAGACCAATCTTTGCCATTAAATGATAGAAACCGGTGACGCCGCCACGGTCTTCCTTGGCCACAGCTGCACCGAGCCAAGACTCCACACTTGAAAACATCATTGCAAACGCAAAGCCCTGGATCAGCCGGATCAAGGCCCAACTCCAGATGTCCAATGCAAGCTGCATAGACATGATCGATATCGCCACTATCGCGGCGGCGGCGGCATAGACCCGAATATTGCCAAATGTTCGAATGGCTGTGGGTGCGCGCCTTGCCCCATACATGAACCCACCCGCGTGTAGCGCACCAATGGCCCCAATATAAACAGGCGCAGCGCCGAGATATTCCAACCCCAGCGGCGTGATTATACCAAGAATACCGCCGCCCGCCTGCAGCAGCGTAACTGCGACGATTAGGATCCAGACACTACGATAGCCTGCCATCTGGCCGCGATACTCCTGCCTTCGGCTTCCCAGCCCGCGTTAATCCAGTCCAATATCGGTGAAGTCGATATCATTATGCCGCACGGTTTCACCCGTTTTGCCCTTGATTTCCAGACGGATCTTTCGGGCGTCCCAGTCAATATTTATTGCGCCATAATTTTCTGGCGGGTAGCCCGCGCCGACCTGACGCTCGTCCAGCTCAGCCGTTTCCGTCGCAAATGACACATTCAAGGATGATGCCGTCAATTCATTGGCTTCATAGGGCAAGACGCCATCTTGCTCATAAATGAATGCCGAGTGGCGATCGCCAGACAGGAAGACCACGCCAGTGGCATCGGCACGTTTGACCGCTTCAAACAGGCGATCGCGTTCGTCCGGCATGGTCGACCAGGCTTCCCAGCCATGGACTGTCGGCATCACCTGAATAGACGACACCACGAGACGGATGTCAGCTGGATCGCGAAGTTGGTTCTCCAGCCATGTCCACTGCGCGGCGCCCAGCATGTCCTGAGTCGCCCCTTCCGAGGCAGGAATGTAGCGCTCTTTTCCAGCTTTGCCCCACTCGTCAGTCGGCGTCAGCGCCGACCGGAAATAGCGCGTGTCCAAAACGATGATCTGAACGCGTTGGCCTTCGACGCCGAAGCTGCGCGCGTAATACGTGCCCTGCCATTGACCAACATCCTCATCCTCAAGCCCCCAAAAGACCTCGTGTACGCGCTCGGCCAAGTTCTTGAAGGGAAACTCGATACCGGCATCATTGGCGCCGTAATCATGGTCGTCCCAAGCGACCATCATTGGGTGTTTCGCCCGCACAGCCTTGAATTCATCGCTTGAGGCCAAGTCAGAGAATGCCTCACGAAGCTCCTCCAGGTCGGTATCATTGCTGACATAACCCTGCCCGTCGCGGTCGCCATAGACATTGTCACCAACCATCAGGAAGAGGTCTGCCTCTTCGGTTGCGATTTGCGCCAGTGTCGGGCTGGCTTGCTCCTCATCATTGCAGGATGCCAGCAATATCCGCGTAAGGGTCTGCTCGGTGCCCGGCAAGGACACACCAGGCGGAGCTTTGGGAAGCGCGCTATCTGGGATCGTTGCGTAGTACAGATCTAGCGCAGCCCGTGCCGAGTCGGGTTTGGGTGCAAATATCTGGGTAATGCCACCGGTCTGACTTGTACAAGCTGCCAGGCCAAACAGCGCCGCTCCCGCCACTATTGCTCGCTTCATCCCATTCTCCCTCTCATGCACATGCCGTCCAACCTATGCCTGAAGAACGAGACTTGTGTAACAGGGAATTCGCTCAGGTGGCGAAAAAGATATCCCACATCAACCGACCGGGCAGGAATGCAAACAGACCCGCGATCACCATGCCGCCCATGAACATCTCAGTCATCGCCTGGCGGTGCTGCTTGATGTTCTTTCGCTTCACGGCAGCAATACCGAACGGCAGTGCAATCAGCATCCACGCCGACAGCGCATGGATTGGGCTGAAAGCGCCGCCCATCAACCCGGTCAGAAAGAAGGACGATCCTGCCGTCACCGCCATAGACACCAACCAAACCCAACCAAAGGTTCTGTGGAAGCGGAGACCTTTGGGCGCGAAAAGCAGCATCAGCCCGACACTGAAACAGGTCATCGCCGCGGCGACATGGACCTGCACCATAGGCGGCGCCGAAAGGATTGGCTCAAAAGACAAGCGCAAGCGAATATTTACGTCCGGATAGGCGCGCAAAATCACCGCGGACACGACAGCATAGATCATCATTGCGATGCCAATTTGCCAGACCCAACCCGGAACCCGTTTCAAACCCAAACGCCATGCCGCCAATTTTACCACTCGGTCCGCCAAATCCGCCTCCTAAGCCCAGGTCCCGTGGAACCCTAGCGGCCAGGCATATTCGGCCTGCCAAATACAAATCGGTCCATCACTGACTTTTGCCGTGTCAAAGACACAAAGCTCAGTCACGCCCGCTCTGACGTTCAGAACCGTTCCGATTAGCCAGCTTTCAGCTTCCTTGGAGGCACCGGGTTTGGGTACGAAAAGGTGCTCTTCAACCATACGCCCTTCGCCAAAATCGAACGTATCTGTTAAACCGGTCTCCCAGTTGTGAACAGAAATCGCGGTCGCGCCCGGCATGGTTTTGGCTGAATTGCTCACCAGCGCCGTCAATTGGCGCTTTTGTCCCCGGAACCTCGGATCAACCTGCGGGAAATCGCCGTCGAGGCCTGTCTCCAAGAGCTGCGCATCGCCTGAAAGCGGGATGACAATTTGGCTCAGATTGGCTTTGAACTTCGGATTCGGCGCTGTCCATTTCCCTGCAATTTCGGAGGCCCCACCACCAATGCCTAGAACCGGTTCACGGTAGAGCGCAGCATCGAAACGGATCGTACCGTCGCTCTCTTCCCAGGCACTTCCGGTGTGGAAGAAAGCCCGTGCAGGTGCCTGCGCCCAACGACGGTTGCTCAAATCACCCTTGTCGATGATCAGCAGTTTCAGGCCCAGTTCAGGCTTCCATTCAAACCCGGCCACAACCGGCGGGCGCAGCGCTTCATTGATCCATGGCTGCACCAGAATGATCAGGTGCCGCTCGGTCATCGTCCAATCATGGATATAGGACGCCTCACCAATGTTCACGAGGCCGAAGTCTTCAAGCGCGCCGCGAGCGCCGATACGATAGATGCCGACCCTTGGACCGGATATGGCGAGATTCCATACCCGGCCATCGGGCTCAACTTTCGGGTGGGCCAAAAATGGCATCCCCGCGAGATCATCACGCCAGACTTTGGGGCCTTTCGTTTGCAGTGTTTCGGCATCCATGGCGATCGCCGACCCAGCTTCCCACAAGGCGAGCAACTCTCCGTTGACCAACAACACTGAAGTGTTCGCAGCGTTGACATCGTCTGGACCTGTGACCGCGTAACTTGGATCACCAAGTGTGCCGAATCCCGGTGCAAGGAACGCCTGAGCGGCATGCTCCTCCCGGCGTTTCTTGGTTTCGGCAAAGCGGGCCATATGAACCGCCGCGCCGTCCTCAATCTGAATACGGTGGATCAGACCGTCACCATCAAACCAATGGCTGGCATACGCGTCGCCATAGCGAAACTGCGCCGGGCCATTGCGATAGAGGACGCCCTCCAGCCCATCTGGAACTGTTCCATAAACGCGCTGCATAGGTGCCGGATCGAAGCCATGGCTGGGCGCGTTCTGGTAGCCGATATGCCAGTCAGGCATCGTCCGGTCTGCCTCAGCGCTGGCACCTAGCCCAAGCGGTCCTGCCATTGTGGCAGCCCCGCCCCCCAGTCCAGTCGCGATAAAACTGCGTCTTGAAAAAGTCATTTGTCCATTCCCTTCAAAAGGCGACATTCCGCGTCTATTTCATCGTGATCGTGTGAGTGTCGTCATTTCCCGAGACTGCGAACTTGGCATCTTCCCAAGCGGCCGGCCCAAACCGGCCCTGCGCATCATTTGAAAACGCATAGGGCTCGGTCGGTATGCCGAATGGATTAGTGTTCAATTCGCCGTCCTCATTGACGTCGTGATAGAGCCGGATCGCATAGTCGCCAGCGTCCAGGTCCTCGAAAGTCACGGTGACGCTGTCGCTATTGACGGGTAACTGCGCGCCATCAACGGCGCCGTCGCCGCCATATGTCGCCTCATCAAACACGCCAAGCATGATCGTGCCTTGTGTCTTACTGATGCCTTCAACATTAACGGTGAGCGTTCCGGCAGATGCCGTAGGCGCGGCAAGGGTGATGGTGGCAAGGGCGGAAATAAATGCAATTGTACGTTTCATCTCAGGTCTCCAATATGTTTATCGAACCGGTCAACCTCCCGGCTTGGGATCAACATGCCTGTCTCGCCAGGGGCTGCATTGGGAACTTCACAAACGGGCTGGAATCCTTCGCGAAATGCCTTCAATGTCATCCGCGAAACGTGAATGAATGGAGCATCGCAACTTGCGCATCGTGAAATACATTGCGGAATTCACTGCCATAGTACTTGGCCTCGGTCTTATCTTCGCGTGGCTGGGCGTTTACGACACAGGTCAGGTCCCGTTCGGGAAACGGCTGATCTTCTGGACATCGACGATGGCAGTCGGCGCGGTAAGCGCCCAGCTGCTCGCCGCCTATTTCTGGTCGAAACGCTTCGATCAGTGGTCCGCCCCAGTTAAAATCGGCATCTTGGCAATGCTGGTATCGATCCCTGTGACTGCGGTGCTGTTTATCTTCAACGGTGCCCCGCACAACATCAATCACGTTCTCATTCAATACACCTATGTTCTGGTTATCTCGCTGATCATTTCGACCGGGATGTATGTCGCCGCCACCTACCAGTCAGCCTCGTCAGCCCGCCCCGAAAGCGACCGCGATCCTGTCCTGGGCTTTCTTGGTCGCCTACCGGTTAAATACCGGACTGCGGATCTTCACGCCATAGCATCTGAGGACCACTATTTGCGGGTCTATACCTCACTTGGCTCTGAACTGATCCTGATGCGGCTGGCGGATGCGGTTCGTGAACTTGCGGGCGCAGACGGATTGCAAGTGCACCGCTCCTGGTGGATCGCCAAAGCTGCCATTAGAGACGAAAAGCGCGACAATGGACGCTCGAGACTGGTCCTGCCAGATGGCACTGAAGTGCCTGTTTCGCGGTCCTACCGCGCGAAAGCTAAAGACGCAGGCCTGGTCGCCTAGTCCAATTTGTAACGCGGCCACGTTTCAAACCACGCTGTATCTGTCACTTTCAGCGCTTTGGACCACAATCATGCCCCATTCCGAACGCGCATGGCCCATATTCCATTTGCATAGTGTTCAGGAACCAAACGGCACACCACTTGCTTATTAATGGCAGACAACAGGCCGCAGCAGATTAGGTCAGAAAGACAAGACGATGAACGGATCTCATACATTTTCACGCAGCTTGACGCTCATCGCCTTTGGTATCGCAACCGCTGCCCTGTTCACCATGGCCATGGCCCCTTCCGGGTCGCTGTTCGCCGGTTAAGCGTCCGCGTTTGATCGAACCATTAGCGTGGCGCCGAGCGCCAGAACAGCCGGTAGCGCCTGCGTAAACAGGATCGAGAATTTCGCCGTCGCGGCGCCAAACACACCCGCAACAATTACGCACAGCAAAAAGAAGATGATCACATCGCGCTTCTTCGCAGCGAGGCCCCAGATCAGCCCGGCAGCCAGGAAGCCGTTATAAAGCCCCTGATTGGCCGCCAGCGTCGCCGATATGGCCGACTCTTCCGCTGTCATGTCAAACACTTCGCGGCCCACGGGATGGTCCCAGAAGAACATCTCCAGCACCAGAATACCGAAATGTTCGGCCGCCACCAGCGCAACGAGAAGGGTAGCAATAAGTTTCATAGCGCTAGTTTGCGTCAGATCAGCCCTCTGGTCCACCCGGCATAACGGGGCGGTCACGCCACTGGCCCGATGACCGCACCCGGTCGTACATCACCAAAGCCCCGGCCAAACTGACATTGATGCAGAACCTGGTCGGAATCTTCACGATATGATCGCAGCGCGCGATCATGTCCTCTGACAGGCTACCGCGTTCCCGGCCGAGCACATAAGCCGCCATGCGCGGGTGGCGAAACTCTGGCAACTCAACCGCATCATCGGTCAGCTCGATGCCGACCATCTGAATGCCCTTCGGGAAAACCATCTCGTCAATGCTGTCCCATTGATAATAGGGCAGGTTCTTGAAAGTCCGCGAGGTATCGGCCTTGTACGCGATCTTGGTCTTGTCATCCGCATTAACCGAGAACACAAAACTCGCACCGAACGCGTTGGCTGTGCGCATCAAGGCACCAAGATTCATCGGCTTGGAGATGCCCTCGGCACCGATGGCAAAATACCCCCGCATCAAATCACACCCAATCCAAACCGGCCGATAGCGACCACTCCCAGCAGTATGACTGGCAGGATCATGCTGTATCGCCGAGCGATCGAGAGGTGGCGAACCGCGCCGCCATGGTTCTGCTGAATGTAGGCCTTGATGGGCTGCAGGCCCGAGACCAGATCGGCAGCCCTATCTGGCGTCGATCGGACGATGGCCACAAGGTCCCGGTCATGCGTTTCGGGAAACTTGGCCTTGGCGGACATGCGCAGCACCTTGGCAATAACCACGCGCATTTGCACCGCCAGTGCAAACGCAAACCCGATCACGCCGAACAGAATCCAGAACAGCACAGTCTTGTCCAAATCTACGCTCCGCTACGTCAGTCCTTCACAGAGCCGGTTGCCACGGCTACCAATCCTCCGTCAACGAACGAGGTGAGGAAACGCCATGAAAGCCCTTCTATCGAAAGCCCCCGGGGGACCTGAAACCCTTGTCCTGGAAGAGATTGAAAGCCCGACACCGGGCAAGGGCGAGGTGGTCATCGACATCAAGGCCATCGGCGTGAACTTCCCTGACACCTTGATCATCAAGGACATGTACCAGTTCAAGCCGGAACGCCCGTTCAGCCCCGGCGGCGAAGTCTCAGGCATAGTGAAATCCGTCGGCGAGGGCGTCACCGGCATTCATGTTGGCCAGCATGTCATCGGCTCCTGCGGCTGGGGCGGCATGCGCGAGGAACTCGCGATTGATGCCAGCCGCTGCATTCCAATCCCTGATAGCGTCCCGTTCGAGGAAGCCGCCGCCTTCGTCCTGACCTATGGCACGTCCTATTATGCGCTAAAAAACCGCGCTGATCCGAAAGCAGGTGAGAAACTTCTCATCCTCGGCGCGGCTGGCGGCGTCGGCATCGCGGCAGTAGAGCTCGGCAAGGCCATGGGGCTTGAGGTGATCGCCGCCTGCTCAACCCAGGACAAGGTCGATTTCTGTCTTTCCAAAGGCGCCGACAAGGGCATGATCTATGAACGCGCGCCGCTCGACAGAGGTCAGCAAAAAGCCCTCTCCAATCAAATCAAGGAGGTCAGCGGCGGCGGGGTAGACATCATCTATGACGCGGTTGGCGGCGACTATGCCGAACCGGCTGTGCGCGCGATGAATTGGGAGGGCCGGTACCTGGTCGTTGGCTTCCCGGCTGGCATCCCGGCCCTGCCACTCAACCTGACCCTGCTGAAGTCCTGCGATGTCCGCGGCATCTTCTGGGGTGCCTGGGTTGCGCGTGATCCAAAGGGCAATCTGGAGAACATGTCTCAGCTGTTCCAGATGTATAATAGCGGCAAGATCCGCCCGCACGTCTCTGAGACCTTCTCCCTCGAAGACGGCGGCAAGGCGATCCAGCACCTGATTGACCGCAAGGCCATGGGCAAAGTGGTGGTGACGGTCTGAGGCGACTTTGGGGTATGGCGAATGTCAACGATTTCGCCGGAGCTTTTGTATTCATGCCACTTCGGGTATGAACGGACTCCTATTACTGGAATGAACTGGATCGCTGATGAGCTTCCACCAGATGAATCGAATACTCATCCTTGGTCACGTTGTTGCGGCAACAATGTTGATAGACGCTTACGCTCAACAAGATACGAGAGACGTGGAAATCAATGGCGATCTTTGGAAACTGACTCGGCATGCTGAACACTGCGCGGAGCGCGTAGCTACTGCGGTCGCACATTATCAAAAGGCGCCAATCTACAATAGCGCGCGGAAGGTGGCGGGTGGTCGATTTTTCATCAATTCGACTTCGGAGTGTTGGATTGAGTTATCAATCGCGGGAGTTGATGATGTGTCGCTATTAATCAAGGTATCGCAAGATCAGGTTGTTCTAGACCAGCGATCACTCTCGTGGTGGGGGCTAAAAGTTTACCCTTATCCAAGCGAACCGAATGGACTCTAGCAATCAACGATCTGTCTCCTAAGACGCCGATAGCGGACCTAAGCATTCCTCTCTTGCTCGCCTCCGCACTTCACACTACGCCCAATCCATGCCTGAGCTGCCCGAAGTTGAAACTGTCCGCCGCGGGCTTATGCCTGCGATGGAGAGGCGGAAGATTCTGCGTCTGGAGGTCAATCGGCCCGATCTCCGCTTTCCCTTTCCGGACCGCTTTGCCGAACGGGTCGAGGGCACAACCATCACCCGCATGGGGCGCAAGGCAAAATTCCTCATCACTGAGCTGTCTTCGGGTGACGCCCTGATCATGCATCTCGGCATGTCGGGCCGCTACACGATTAGCGGGCAGCGAACCGGCGACTTCCACCATGATCCCGGGACAAATCCAACACATGATCATGTCATCTTCCACATGCAAGGCGGCGCGGTTGTTACTTATAATGATCCGCGCCGTTTTGGCTTCATGGAGCTCTGGCCGATCGCGCAGATGGATGCCTATCCAAGGCTCAAAACACTTGGTCCCGAACCGCTCTCAAACACCTTCTCAGCCTCTCATCTGGATCATGCGCTGGCCGGAAAAGCCACACCGATCAAAGCGGCCCTGCTTGATCAGAGCATCGTCGCCGGTCTCGGCAATATCTATGTCTGCGAAGCGCTCTTTCGATCCGGCATCAGCCCGCGGCGCAAGGCGGCGACTGTTCCGGGCGTGCGGTCAGGGCGGCTTGCGCCCGCCATCAATGCCGTGATTGCCGAGGCCATCGATGCGGGCGGCTCATCTATATCGGACTTTGCCAGCGCCAGTGGCGAGCTTGGATATTATCAGAAATCATTCGATGTCTATGACCGCGAGGGTACGCCCTGCAATATATGCCGGACGCCAATCAAACGGATCGTTCAGTCCGGGCGTTCCAGCTTCTTTTGTGGGCACTGCCAGCGTTGACCAGACTAACTTGCGCAGCCGGGAAGACCGCGACCACGTCTCGCCCTTCGCATCGTATTCTTGGTGCAGTTCAGTGGCCGCCTTGTGCGACGTCCCAATCTGCGGATAGCAGGGATCATGATGATCGCCAGAAGTGCCGCCAGCAGCCCGTATTCAACCGCCGTTGCACCGGACTCATCGGATGAGGCTTCTGCGGCATCGCTGGATTCAACCCGGTTGCCGATAAGCAGCGATCTACGAGAAAATGTGACAGGTTCCATAACTGGAAACCTGCCACATAATGGTTGAGAAAAAACTACTTAAGGTTGTTTTTGTCTAATTTCCCCACAGCCTCTGCCACCATGTTTTCTTCGGCTTGGGCTCTATATCCACTCCGACTGAGGCCGCCGAATAACCGCCATCCGCCATTTTCTGCTTGATGGTGTCGAGTTCCCAGCCGGTCAGTTTGGCCAGCTCCTCCGCCTCATTGTCCCAACGCTCGACCAGGCCCTCGGCATACTGACCGGCCTCTTCGCACTTGCCATAGTCGCCGCGCCAGGGATGACGCAGGACATAGCGGCCCTGATAGTTTTCCCGGTCGCCGGTCACCTGAAAACTCAAATCCTCCGGAAAGCTCTCGGCGTCATAGCGCACATGTAGCCGGGTCACGAAGGCATCAACAGGCTGCGGGCCTCTGAACTGTGGTTCGACATCGCCCTGCCCACCTTCATCCAGCCACATGACGCCAAGCTGGCGCAGCTCTGACCGCGACAGTGGATTGGCCGCACATGGATCGCACCAGCTCATGTCCCAGGCATATTCCATGAACACCGCCTTGCCATTTTCCTTCTCGGTCTGGTGACTGAACATGGCTTTGTAGAACTCGCCAAACTCGTCCTTCACATAGATTGGCACATCCATGTTGGAGGGCAATTTCACCGTCTTGTAATTGGTCGTCTCGACCCGGCCCTTGCGTGTGATCGCAAACACGAACAGCTCCTGTTTGCCATCGGCATTCACGGTGCCAAGCCGGATCGGCAGCATGAAATCATCATCCTCATAGGCGACCTGGATCGGGCGCAGCATGCTCGACCCGTCATGGCGCTCAAGGTTCACTTTCGCGACGAAGAATTTCATGCCGCGATTGAGGTAGGCACCGACAACTTCTTCGGCGCCGTCGGGAATGCGATAGCCATTGCTGTTCAGCCAGGTGATCAGGCCATCGCTTTCCTCTGCTGACAGGATCAGGATGTCATACTCGCCGACCTCATATTCGGCTTCGATGGTAACGCCGAGCGCTTCAGCTTCTGCAGCAGCATCCTCCATGACCATCGGCTCCGGCGCTGCCGACATCGCCGCCATCTCACGATACATGCGCATCTCGCACGGATCATCGTCATAATACTCCACCAGGCGCGGCGCAGTATATTCATCGAGGTGATCGACCAGCGCCGGATTGGCGACATTGATCTGCTCACGCTCTGGTATGTCGACCACGGGAACAACCATGGCGAACTCATTGACGTCGCCGCGATAGTCCGATGCCATCGTGATCACGGTACGCTCGTCGTCGCGCACCAGCACCACTTTGGAAGCATCATTGAATAGATCAGTATCGGCCTTGGCGACATAGAAGCCGCAAAAGGCCGAGGCCGCCGGCGCGCTAAGCGCGAACGATGTAAGGCCGAGCGCGAGCGCCGAGCCGAGGTGTTTGAGAGTCATGCGAAGGGTCCTCCCTGGACATCCATTCAAAGCGCCGGGCCGGTAGCAGCCGGTCCAGCACAGGGGTTAAAAACGCGAGCGCTGCGAGGGCATAGAGCATCCCGCCGCGCAAATGGTGTTCCCAGCCAAGCCAGGCCGCCAAAGCCGCCACAGCAAAAGCGAAAATCAGACGCCCGATCCGGCTATCCGGGGTCGAGCGCGGGTCAGTGATCATGAAAAAGGCGAAGACCAGCAAGGCGCCGGATTGCAACTGGTGCACCGGGATGGTCAATGGATCGCCGAGATAAAGCGCGCGCCCGATCAGCATGGCGGCAAAGCCCAGTAAAAAGCCGAGCGCGATGTCCAGCCGTTTCGCCGATGACAGGACCAGCGCAGCAAAGCCGATCACGAAAGCCGCAAAGATCGGTGCCTGCCCCCATTGGCCCGGCGAGACCCAGGCACTCGACCCGGCGAGCAAGCTCACCACGACAATGCCGATACAGGCTGGATTGAAGATATGCTTGCCGCGATAGCGGATCAGGAATTTCGCGGTGATTGCAATCAAACCCGCGGCAAGCCAGAACCAGGCCGAATTCGCACGCAGCAGGATTGACAATGAAAGTGATGTGATCAGGGCTGACTTCCACTGGAAATCAGCCATCATGGCGATGCCGCCTGTGAGCCTCGAACCACGCCAGTGACCACCCTTCAGAGCCTTGCGGCTGGCTTTCGCATTGCGTGCATTGACGACAATCGTCCCTGCCACTTGCGCCGCCATGGCACCTATGATGGCCGCGATCAGGAATTTCGGACGGGTGCCGAAGTCGCTGCCCAACCAAGCCATGCAAAACAGACCCGACAAGGCCAGAATCTGCCAGTGGCGCGCATCGCCATGAAATGCGCGTATGGCTCTAAGAGAGGCGTCCCGTACTCCCATGCCCGCACAATAGGACTCAAATTGCGGACGAATTTGGGCAGCGGCGCTTTGTCCATAGCCCTTTAACGCCTCTGCACTTACAACACCCAAGATGAGCAACACCGCCGATAATCCCGACAAAGTCTCGTTTGGCTTCGAGGACGTCGCGCCCGACGAAAAGGTCGCGCGGGTCAAGGGCGTGTTTCGCTCGGTGGCTGGCAAATATGATCTGATGAACGACCTGATGTCGGCGGGCGTCCACCGGCTCTGGAAACATGATGCGATCGCGCGGCTTAACCCGCAACCGGGTGAGCGCCACCTTGACGTCGCTGGCGGCACTGGGGAACTCGCACGCGCTTTCCTGAAACGCGCCGATGCGGCTGGAAAGCGCCGCGGCGATGATCGGCAGGCCACGGCCATCGTGTGCGACATCAATGATGCGATGCTGGAAGCCGGCAAAGCCCGCGCGGATAATGCCGAATGGGACGGCCGTCTCGATTGGGTTTGCGCAGACGGCTCAAACCTGCCTTATCCGGATCGCAGCTTTGACGCCGTTACTGTCAGTTTTGGCATCCGTAACTTTGCAGATCGTATGGGCGGGCTGCGCGAGTTCAAACGTGTGCTCAAACCCGGTGGCCGGCTCGGCATCCTGGAGTTCAGTCATATGACCGCGCCGCTGCTGCAAAAGGCCTATGACACCTATAGTTTCAACGTCATCCCGCCAATGGGCGCGTTGGTCGCTGGCGACCGCGAAAGCTATCAATACCTGATCGAGAGCATTCGCCGCTTTCCCAAGCAGGACGCCTTCAAGGCCGAGATCGAGGACGCTGGTTTCTCGAATGTCTCGATCACCAATTTCTCTGGCGGCATTGCGGCGCTTCACTTTGGCTGGGCGGTCTAGGCCATGTTGAGCGCGCTTGCCGACTATGCCCGCTTGCTGCGCGCTGGAACCGTCCTCGCCCAGCATGATGTGATCCTGCCCGGCGAATACCATTCCCGTCTCCCGCTGCCTGCCGTCATCGCAGGCAAAACGCTCCGCCTGCTGACCGGTGGGGCCAGAGGCCGTCCCGGCGAGCGCCTCGCTACGGCGCTCGAAAAACTTGGACCTGCCTATATCAAGCTCGGTCAGTTTCTCGCCACCCGCCCCGATGTCTTCGGCGTCGAGACGACAACTGATCTCTCGCGCCTGAAAGACAAACTGCCCCCTTTCTCGATGAAGGAGGCTCGCAAAGCGCTCGAAGCTGAATTTGCAGACGATGCTGAAACGCGGTTCCCGGGTCTCTCCGAGCCCATCGCTGCAGCATCGCTCGCACAGGTCCACCGGATGGACACGGATGACGGACCCAAAGCGGTTAAAATCCTGCGCCCGAATGTCGAGCGCCAGATCAGCCGCGAACTGCGCGCCATGAAACGCGCGGCGCGTACCGTAGAGCGCATCTCGGTTGAAAGCCGCCGACTTGAACCGATTGCCTTCACAAACACGGTCGCGACCTCGATGATGCGCGAGCTTGATCTTCGCCTGGAGGCCGGCGGCGCAGATGAGCTGCGCCAGCTCTCCGAAAAGCAC
>CAYGKE010000061.1:7912-14927 GCA_964350465.1 uncultured Hyphomonas sp. | reverse complement strand
TTGTTTTTTACTTATAATATCAATATTTTTTATATATTTGTATTTAGACATCACCGCTAAATGACAGCGGGGTTCTGCTATTGATTTCGCCTAATAAAATAGATTAAACATTAAAAATGGAGCCTCTTAAAAGAAGCGCCCTAAAGGGAAAGATAATGGATAAAATAAATATTTTTTTCCAACAGGAAGAAATGATTCATAAGAGCATCCGTTTTGCAGATCAAAAAGCGGCCATATTACTGACAACCAATGCTGCATTTTTATTCGCTTTAATTCAGACAAAGCCTACGCCTGAATCTTGTTGGGGGATTGCATTTTACGGGGCTTGCATTATCCACCTTGCAGCAATTTTTTTATGCTTCTGGGTACTCAAACCGCGCGGAACAAATGTCGATTTATCTGACTCAGAAATACAGGTCAAAATGGATGACCCATCCTACGCGCTACTGGGCATGTTTGATAGAATGGATGAACAAGAAGGTACATCGCCGCCTAATAATTTTTCCGCCCAATTCGAACCGCACTTTAAGAAAATCATTTCGCATTGTTTACGCATAGACCAAAAAAAATACAAATGGCTCCGCCACGCCATCTATCTGAGTATGGTCAGCTGGGTTGTCGGTTTCATTATATTGCTGTTTCGCAATGGTATTCAGTGATGCTGTTAAGTTGAGTTACTCGCTGAGGTCTCCTCCGCCCCCTGAGATGAAGTCGCAAAGATCCCCTTAGCATGCGTAATTGGACGGACTGACTACGCGGTCAAGTTCCTGATAGTTTACAGATGTTGATCTGTAACTATGGGAGATAAGAATGAGCTATTTTGTAGGACTGGATGTTTCGCTACGGACCGTAGCGCTGTGCGTTGTGGACGCTGACGGTGATATCGTCTTGGAACGAACGTTAGACTGCGAGGTCGAAGCGATTGATGACTACCTTCGCAAGTTCGGAGAGCCGATCGCCAAGCTAGGCTTTGAAGCCGGCGTCATGAGTCAGATGCTGTTTCATGGATTACAGGCCCTCGGATATGACGTTGTGTGCATGGAAGCGCGTCAGGTCAGTGCAGCCTTGTCGGCTATGCGCAACAAGACGGATAAGAACGATGCCCGCGGCATTGCTCAGGTCGTTCGCACGGGCTGGTATCAACCCGTTCATATGAAGAGCCGCGAGAGCCATTACATTCGCGCGATGCTCTCCAGCCGGAAGGCCGTGCTGCGCAAGTGCGTCGATCTGGAGAATGAGATACGCGGTCTCTTTAAAACCTTCGGCATTAGACTGCCATCGACGCTGGCACATCACCGCTTTGACGATACCGTGCGGCCTCTCATCGAAGCTGATGAAGGTCTGGCATTCGCGCTCACTCCAATGCTGGAAGCTCGTAGCGCATTATATGTTCATTATCGAGAAATGGATAAACGGGTGAAGCGTGTCGCGGCCCAAGATCCCGTCTGTAATCTTCTTATGACAACACCCGGCGTCGGCGCGATGACAGCCCTGCACTTCAAAGCCGCTGTTGATGACCCTGCGCGGTTTAACTCATCTCGAACTGTGGCAGCTCACTTCGGCCTGACCCCAAGACGCTTTCAATCCGGCGAGATGGATAATCCTGGCCGCATATCACGCGCCGGAGATACCGAGATGCGCGCGGCACTATACACGGCTGCTAACTCCCTACTCACCCGAACCAAGGACATGTCGCCGCTAAAAGCGTGGGGACTGCGGCTCGTCAAACGTCGTGGACGCAAACGCGGAACGGTAGCTGTCGCCAGAAAGTTAGCCGTCATCCTCCATCGTATGTGGGTCGACGGCACACCCTATCGTTGGTCAGATGTGGAGGTCGCTAAATGAGACGCTAACCACACATCACAAAACCAACGGTTCGTCCTGACCTGGACGAGGTGTTTGTGGATGACGCCGATAATGTCCGCTGTGCCATATTATGAGCACGACTCTTAGCAAGGCGCTCCACCACCGATCCGAAACATGCATGCAGCGGCTATTACTGATCAGTCGACTGCGAAGAGAAGCGTGACCCGGGAACAGACAGAGCCATCTAAAGGAAACTAGGAACTTGACTAAACAAACCAATTAGAGAAGCGGACGTTAGAAAATTCATTTGTTATCGTCTATCACGTAATGAATTTAAACCAGAAGGTCCTCGACTATAGTAAGACATCCGAACAAAAACTCATGATGAGAGGAATTACCGCAAGGACACTCATTGGGGTGGTTAATGTGTGACCACTCACCCGTCTCGTTGACTTCATAAAACCAACCTGCATTGATACCTGCATCAGCAACTTTCATGCCGGGGTGGTCGACTAAAAGTTCAGACACTTCGACGATGTTTTCAGCCCATTTTGTTAAAGCAACGCCTTTACAGTACAAACTGTTCTGGTGAAAAAGACCACTCTTGAGCAACGTGTCCACTTCAAAACAAAGACTTTTGTTCAGTTCCAAATGGCTAAGAATTTTCGGCAGCTTGCAAACAACTGGCTGAGGAAATCCAAAAACTATTATGTCAGACACCTTCACAAAAGTCACACTCTCATTTTTAGCAATCTCCAAATCGGAGTCAGCGATCATTTGGCCTCGGTAGAATGCGACATGAGAGGAATTTATCTTTGAAAATGTGTCATAGTAGTTTGGAAATTCGATAACCCCCCTGAAAGCTGGAATACCCATTTCTCTACTGGATGAGTTCAACTCCAACCAAGGCAAATCTAGAAGAGCTCCAAGAAGAGGGTCTTCATCGGCGTCTGGGAATAGGTCTGAAGTTTTTGACAATCCTCTTTGTTTTGAAAACTTTGCTAATACTGCATGGGGCGCAGTAACGTGTGCCAAAAAATATTCAGCAGGCAAAACCTTCCCCCCGAGCGGCCCTGCAAGCCATGCACTCTGCGCTCGAAACCTCGGCCTCTTCGCTTCTATTTTCAACTCTTCCAAGTTGACCAACAAATTACTTTTGACCAGTTTTTCTTTATCGAGAATATAAATATTTCCAACCAGTGACCCTAATGAGTATGTTGCTATCTGCTTTCGTAAGAAAATGGGACTTTCAAAACAATCTTCACACAACTCCAAAGTTGGACTTAGCTCATGTTTATGGCTAGCAAACCAAGTAGCTACTTCAAAACTAGACGACAAATCGATGAAGAAACTACGCCAGCCGTAATGCTGTAGAATTGCCTGTGAGACCTCTTGGCTGCCAGCGGCCTCGCCTATCCAAGAGTTTATAGCACTGGCAGCAAAGCGAGACCACTTGCCCATCTCTGAAGGGATGCATCCCTGACGGTCAAATGAGGCCTGTAACGAAGGTTGCCCGCCATCCGCATCATAATGTTCAAATTGCCCTCTGAAAATACAATCGTCACCGTAAATTAATGCCAGCTCTTCGAGCTCCCCTACGCTGTTCGCTCTAATAATCTCCATTGTTTTTCCCTAATTGAACCCCATTAGATAGGACACGCTTTACTTCGTCAAACGATCGGCTTTCAGCAGCATTTTCTTCCTTAGCCTCTGGATCAACTTCGATTATGCCGCCAATTGTTTTTGGAGAAAATATGCCGATTTTTAAAGTCACGCTCGACACTGTTGTTTCTTCAAACAATGTGGTGATGAAACGTTTGAGAGAGCCGTCTGTTGGAGACGGTATCTGCAATATTTTATTGCGATCTCGTGACATAGCCCAAGGCTTTCATTCAGTTGTAAATCGTTTTTTTCATCCATAAGCGAAATATCGACGGATGCAAAAGTTGACCCTCAAATAGCTGGGGATGTCCGCTTTGCCCTGTGAGTTCAACGGGTCGTCGCAACACTTTAACACTATGAGTTAAAGATGGAGCGATATTATGACGAGACGAACAAGAACCTTTTTCACCAATGCACAGAAGTCAGATATTTGGGATAGATGGGAGCGTGGCGAGTCCATGAGTTCCATTGGGCGATTATTTGAACGTAATTCCTCATCAATATATCCGTTACTTTCACGCACGGGCGGCATCCGTCCGCCGGAGCGAACACGCTCACGTCTTGCTCTGACATTGGCTGAACGAGAAGAGATATCGCGCGGACTGAACATTGGGTTGTCACTCCGAGCAATAGCCCGAAGCTTAGGGCGCGCCCCTTCAACCATCAGCCGCGAGGTTGAACGTCATGGCGGTCTCGCTTTTTATCGAGCGACGGCAGCTGACAAGGCTGCATGGGAACGGGCGGCTCGTCCGAAGTTATGCAAGCTGGCGCAGAGCGCCTTCCTCAGGCAGACTGTTGCCCGTAAACTACAAAAGAAATGGTCACCGCAGCAGATAGCAGGATGGCTAAAGAGAACATATCCGGGAGACAGCGCGAAAAACGTGTCGCATGAAACCATATATCGAAGCCTATATGTACAGGCGCGCGGGGTTCTTAAGAAGGAACTCATGTCTCATCTGCGGGCTAGTCGCCGCACGATACGCCGCTCGCGTCATGCCAGCCTAAAGCGGGACGGCTTAGGCCAGATAACCGAAGCTGTCTCCATACGTGAACGCACAGCAGAAGCAGATGATCGTGCTGTGCCGGGGCATTGGGAAGGCGATTTGATTGCAGGTTCCAAACAGAGCTTTATCGCGACACTTGTCGAGCGTCATTCTCGCTATGTAATGCTAGTTAAAGTCCCAGGTAAAGAAACAGCTAATGTGACTGCGGCCCTCACCAAGCACGCAAAGAAATTACCGAAGGAACTCTACAAATCACTGACATGGGATAGAGGGATGGAGATGTCGGCACATAAGAAATTTACAATGGCGACTAATGTCGATGTCTTCTTCTGTGACCCCTATAGTCCGTGGCAGCGCGGCTCAAATGAGAACACCAATCGCCTCATCAGACAATATCTTCCCAAAGGCATCGATCTCTCCGTCTATAGCCAAGCAAAATTAAATGGGATAGCAAGAGCTCTCAACGAGCGTCCCAGAAAGACCCTCGACTACGAAACACCGGCCGAGCGATTTGGCCAATGTGTTGCGGCGACCCGTTGAACTCACACCCCCGACCTGAAGTCACGATGATCCTCATTGCAGACATTAGCTCAGTGTCAATATCCCCATTTCGAACGAAGAACTAAGACTGATTTATACCGAATTACGGTGTAAAGTGAAAACTGATCATCACATATATAAATCAAACGTCACACCATTCATTTATGTGAGTATCAGGCAGGCATGTAGGTAATTTGAGTTTATGAGGGCATCTAAGAAATGAGGCCCTTCAGAAAGAATAGCGTAGATTGAACGTCAGCACTATTTTATAAAAAAATTTGATATTGTTAACACAAGAAACACTAAGTAAACTCAACGCATGTCAACTAAGAACGATATTTTTCTAGCGTACAAGGTAGAAGAACAAGATGCTGCCAAGCGGTTGGCGGAAGCATTAAGTCGCTATGACTTACGTCCTTGGTTCGCCGCTAACTTATTAGCAGGACAGACTTACGAGGATGAAATATTTTCAGTAATAGATAATAGCTCTGTTGCAATAGTTCTATGGTCAAAACTATCGGTTGAAAGCCCGTGGGTTCGGGCGGAAGCAAATCATGCATTTACTCAGGGCAAGCTAATTCCCGTCAGCCTCGATGGGACTTTACCACCGCCGCTCTATCGTGGCCTCCAAACACTGGACTTGTCAAAGTGGGCTGAGGAAGAAGGACTAGAACTACCAGAAGTCTTATTAAAATCGCTCGAGAGTGCCATTGGAAAAAAGATATCTGAACAAAAAATTCCAGAAAAAATCGCTAAAAACAGAATTGAAGAAGGAATTAAAGAGGCAGAGTTTTGGACAACAGTTTCAAGAAGTCGTATCCAGAGCATCGCCGAATACGAACATTACCTCAGAGAATATGGAGATAGTGCTCAATGGGCGGATTTTGCAGAGATTAGAATAAAGGAACTTCGGGAACTAAAGAAAAGGCCAATTAGTAAAAAGTTTGTGGCTATTCTCGGCACGTTGGCACTATTAGCGACGATTGCTGGACCCATAGTTGCGCTATATATATCTAGAAGCGTTTCGACAAAAATCACAGTGCCTGACAAAGAGTCAGAAGTTACAACCGAAAGCCCAATATCTTCTCCTACTGAGCTGAAAGACCGGGTCGATACACAAGCCCCATTAAAAGAGAAAACGGATAAAACAAGCACTGCATCAGAAATCAGCAATAATGTCGATAAAACGATGTCAGATGAAGATACCAATAATGAACTCAATCCAAATTCAGAAGATTTGGGGTTAACCGATAAGTTAAACGTATCTGATCTAATCTCGGACAATCAATGGAGTACATTTGCCCTAGAAGACTTCAAACCAATTATTCGCAATGTAGATCTCAGGGACCTCACTTCAGTAGCGGATGCTGGCTCTCTTGACGCGATGGCGCTTACAGGGCTTGCACATCATCTCAGCTTTTTTCCTGAAACCGATCATGGACTAGAATTGAGAAACTATACGCAACCAGCATGTGATAGGGGACATGCGCGCGCATGTAGTTTGGTAGCATGGCATTACAGAACTGGAATTTCATATCCCAAAAATCAAAAACTTGCATATGATAATTACGAAAAAGCATGTGACTTGGGCGCATTAGTTGGCTGCAACTACAAAGCCGTTCGATACCGTATGGGATGGGGTGGCGTCCAAAAAAACGTCCAATATGCAGCTAAAGAATTTGAAGAATTATGTAATAAAAATGTAGTCTGGTCATGTATCAATCTGGCTGAAATGTGGGGCAGCAACGAATTGGGTGAAATCAATCTTGAAAATGGTCAAGTGTATCTAGATAAAGCTTGCAAACTTGGGACTTGTGTCAGCTATACTACGAGTAATTAGAGTCCCAAAATTATTCGTTAATGTTCGCTGCCGTGGCCTTCTCCGACTAAAATCGACTCACGGGATCGATTTTCAGGCTGCGCCTAACGTCTTCTAAGCCCCCCAAGCTGCCGAAACTGAGCGTCTTAAAATCGCTTCAAAACAACCGCGGGCCGACGTCAAT
>CAYGKE010000061.1:0-7902 GCA_964350465.1 uncultured Hyphomonas sp. | reverse complement strand
CTGCTTCTGGCGAGAAATTGCCGCTTAGTTAGCGTTTGGCGAACGAGTACGTAGCGAGAAGCGACCGCCATTCGATTTTGGCAAATTGAGAGATACTTTAGGAAACCCCACGTCCCTTCCCAAACGACCATGAAATCGACTTGCCCCTAAGCATACCGCTAACAGCCTTTCCCCTCTGTCGTTCAAGTCCATCGCGCCAAGGCACAAGCGTGAAATCCTTGGCGCGTTCAATCACCGCGTATTTCCCGCTCGCACGTTGAACGGCCTTTGCATAAATTCCTTTAACTCGGCCAGTCTCTGACGCAGCTGTGTAGGGCTTTCCAAATTCACGCGATAAATCTTCAGCGGCGCTGACCAAATCCCTACTCTCCAATGCACCCAGATGGGTTTGCGTTATCTGCGCAGTGCGTGATTTCAATATGCCAAGTTTGAACAAATGGTGCCGTCGCCTTGCCTTAGCGAGTTCTATTTCATTACCAAAGCCTCGTGCAGGTAAATCGGGCGCGGCCTCTGTCATTGAACGATCCAGCCAGGTCGCGCCAATCGCAGTTTCCATTTGCTTTAACGTCAGAGAAGACTGCGGCGTAATTTGCACAGGCCGTGAAATCGCCGATGCGCGCTCATACTCTCCAACTCGCGCGAGATAATCTGCGGGTATTGTCCAACTTCCGTCAGATTGCCGCGTGACATGGCCCGCCCGGCGCAGTGCTTCAAGCCGCCGTATATGCGCTGTGACAAATTCGGGGCGAGCGGAAGCGTCCGACTCCATATGCAAAACTCCCGAATACCGCCCGCTGTTTCGAGCGGCTATTTTGTCTATCGTTCTGTCAGATGGACGCGGCGCGGCGTTGGCTGGCTCTATCGTAACAATCATATCCGGTTTGAAATCTGCGAGCCTGTCGCTTGGTCCGATATTCACATAGCGGCTTTTGCCATCCACACCGTCCACAACCAAATATGCGCGGTCGGTAACATCATCGCCTATGCCTTGGGCAAGAATACGCCCCGTTATGTGTTTGGCATTGTCAGCGCCAGGGTCATAAAGACTCATGCCATCAATGAGGCGTCGATCTGGGCCCTCCATAGCGCGGTGCATCGTCTTGATAATGTCGGCGCGCTCGCCCATTTGCTTGAGCGTCTGTTCGGCATTGCCGTGCAATCGCCAACGGCCTTTGCCGAGCGGTTCTGCCAATCCCATTTTCTCCAAGGATTTGAGGCGCGCGCGGTCTAATGTCTTGCGCCAGCTCTGACCTTTCTTGGCAGGCTCTGAAATATCAACAACGCCGTCCGTGGCTTGTCGCAGCAAAGCTCTATCCAATTGTGTCAGGCGATGTTGCCCAACCATGCGCGCAATGCGCGTGCGTCCCTCTATCTCTTTTACGGGCCCAAGCTCAATCGTTACAAGCTCCTGCGCCCGCTCGCGAATACCTTTGGATACATAGTCTTTTGGCATGACGAGGTCCGTGCCGTCATCACGCTTCCCGCGAATGGCCACATGTGTATGGGGCTGGCCTGTATCGTAGTGATCGGCGGCAACCCAATCGAGGCTCGTACCAAGATCCGTTTCTATCTGCTTCACCAAGTCTCTCGTGAAACTTTTGAGGTCTGCCAAATCTGCCGCATCTTCCGGCGAGACAATGACTCGAAATTGGTGACGGTCATCTTTGCCAGACTCAATAAAGTTTTTTGCCTCCACCTCGTGTCCGCGTTCGCTATAGAGACTGCCCGGCTCTCCTTCACGGGCGGCGCTGTCCCGCTCAATATATTTAAGGTGAAGCCGCTGCGCGCCTGCGCCTCGGCCATCCATTTTAACAATGCTGACTTTAACTATGACGCGGCGATGAAATTGCGATCCTGACTGCCTTTGATAGCGGCCACCAGATGATCGTTTACGACGACCTGTGCGCGCCGCCTTTCTCCCGACCTGTTTGAAGAATCCGGTGACGCGCCTTTCCCCTGACGGCGATTTGATCCGACCCAGTTTTACTTCAAACCTGCTATCAGAGCCCTTCGCCATTTTCTACAAGCTCTGGGGCATGTTGCGGGTGGGTTTAGGCGCGGGAGGACTCCGGAAAGTCCAAGACTTCCTGCACAATGGAAAGTAAGGGGGGGCCTCCCTTGTGCCTTGGGAGGCCTCCCAAAAAAGATGTGCAGACAAGGGCATGGCTCCGTAGGAGGCCTCCCGCCTTTTATCTTGCCCTCCACGCCATGACCCCGTGCCCAGCCCCCCGAACAGAGCAGAAGCTTCCCGCTCTTTGCCAAGATAGCGAACAGGGCCAAGGATCAGCTCGTCTGAGACAGGCCCGAAATAGCGGCTGTCCCAACTGTTCTCAATGGTTGTTGAAACAAGGAAGACTTCGTCTGCATTGAGTCTGTAACAGCCCGACATGACCGGCAATGCGCGTCCCAAACCGTCCTGCCCGAGCACGGAGATATCAGGACGGTTTGGAACGCGCACCCACTGGCCGTTATGACACACCCGCTCCCCGCCAATCGCCCAAACAGTTTTGATAAGGGGAACATGATCGGGCAGATATCCACGCACATCCGCAAAGTTTCGCGCAGTTTGCGGCATAAACGCAGCGACAAGATCATCACGTTGCAGCGGCCTTTTGCGCTCCACAGCATACCACCCAATAGGCGAACTAATTGTTGTATTGTAAATCAGCTTCGGCTTTGGCGGATATATAATCTGCCAAAGACTTGCTGCGCAAAATGCGGTCACAGCCGCTGCTGGAATCAAGCGCATTAACATGTCGCCTGTTCCTCAAAAATTGATAAAGCTTCATTTGCCTCGGCTCCCGCATCAAGCCGAAGACATAGCTCCATCCAGTGTCGATCACTGACTCTTTCGGGGTCAATAGCTCGCGCTTTCAAACCATCCAAACATTCAAGAAAGCGCTTTGATTTTCTCTTTCCCTGCGTCAACAAAAGAAGTTTTGCACCTGGCTCAACACCGGAAATGCGGGTCATTGATCCGCTACTTACCGCGCGGCAAACCATGATTTTCCAACGCTGAGTTCCGAAAGAATTGGCGTCCCATTGCTCATAAGCGAAGACTTTTCCAGGCTCAAACACGGCGAGTTTTCGATGCCAACCGCGCCTTATTTCCTGCTCTGGCGTGCCGAAGAGTAGCCGATAATTGCGTCGGTTTTTCTGATAGGACACAATAACCGCAGTGCGATTTCTAGCGGTCATTGTCCGGCTCATTCGGCTCTGGACGGTGCTCAGGACTGTCACGGCCTTGTGACCATTCATCGAGGTCATCGCGGTGATAAATCACTTTGCCGCCATGCTTTCTGAAGTTGGGGCCTTCACCGCGCCATCGCATATTATTGATCGTTCGCGCTTCGAGACGAAGATATTCTGCGGCTTCTTCTGCTGTCAGATAGGGGCTGTTGATTTCTGCATGTTTCATAACCTCACTCCACACAAATGCGGGAAGCTCCGGGGATGCGGGCGTCCCGATGTGCGAATCAAGGCAGATTTTCGGGATTTCAAGTAGTGTCGAAAATACAACGCCGCGAATACGACACCCCAAAATTTAGACAAATTTTACAAATTTTTGCGGCTGAGTAGCGCTTTATATCCGCCATTAACCAGTCGTGCGCCACGGTCTCTCGCGCGTCTTGCCACGTCTTTAAGGTAACGGCTGGAACCCGTCCAGTCTTCTTTGACCCGTGCTTCGCCAGATAATGCTATGGCGATATCACGAAGCCCGCCTTTAGGCTGCTCAAAGCCATTCCAAATGTCATAGGCTGTCATAGCATCTATAAGCCTGCCAGCATTTCGCCTTCGTCCAATCAGTGATAATTTTCCGCCTGCGGAGCGATGTAAAGATAAAAGCTGAGCCGCCGTATCAAGCCTGCGACGCATATGTTTTGCGCCATCAAACCGAACGTCAATCACGGCGTAGTCGTCAGGTGGCGCGCGTTTTATGGAGTAGAGATGTATCCAAAACCGCTCGCCGTTGAGCAAAATATGACGCGCCCCATCGAGAGTTTGCAGCATAACGCGGCGCGTTTGAAGCGCCGACAAAATCATGGTGTCGTGCGGCTCTTCTTCATTCAAGGTCTGCTCATTTGGGCGGGTGAGTTTCACCCGCAGTGCGCCCGCGAGCAAGTCAGGTCGCCAAAATACGTCTGCATCAAACGCGATCTTATTGGGGTCAACGAAGCTCAATAACCCCCAAGGCTGCGCACCCTGTTGATTATCCTTGGCAACATAAAGCACGCTGCCTGATTGAAGCGTTTGAGGTTGGGCTAAAGAGTTGCGCACAGCCCGATAGTCGGCGCGATAGCCGGGGTTCCGTCTCAAAAACTCCCACGCCCACGCCGCACTCGGCAACCGCCGATAGGTTGCAATATTACCAGCCCTGTTCATAAACTCATCAATTATATCAACGTCTTACATATATACTCTTACGACCTTTGCGTGAAAATGGATTAAATAAACGTAGTTAAGCCCGCCCGACGCGCGGTCGAGCGGGCTAAGGTTTAGGGCTTTTAGGCTTAGTCCTGCGGGTTCCAAAGCAGGACGTGGCGGCCTTTTTGGCCTTTGACCGGAGCAAGGTTTGCGTAAACCTTGCGCGGGCCGATGGCGGGGTCTGCCAGTGTCAGGGACAGATATTTGCGGCCTGTTGATTTAGCCTTGCGGAACCACCCGCCGCCAATGTCAGAGCCGCCAGTGCGGCCTGCATAGACCCGAAAGTCGGGCTGGGTTTCACCCGTCTTCTCGCCGTTCTTGACGATGCGGATGGGCGTAGACAGGCTCATCATCGCCAGTGTGCCTTCAAAGCCGGTTTCGTTTTCAGTGACATATCCAAGTGCGTTTGCCATGATTTTCATCTCCATATGTTGATGTCGCGAGAGCCCAATGCCCTGTTGACGCCTAACCGCCCGAACGGCAGGCAGAGGCGTCCAGCCTCGAACAAAGTGAGAGGGCGCAGCATAGCGGAGCGCCGCAGGACGCGGTTATTTTGCCTCGCGAGGAATGCGCGCAGCGCAGGGGAAAATAATCGCGGCCCAGGTCTGGTAAGCCTCTGGCTGTCGTTCAGGTTTAAGGCTTCAACCCGGGTATTGGGCTTTTGGGACAGCACCAGACTTGCTAGTGGAGATGAAAATTATGGCAAAAATGATACCAAAATGGGTCTGAAAATGAGAGTAGCGTGCTAGCATATTGCTTCAATGCTGTGCCTATTTCAGCCTATCTGCTTTATTAAGAGCGGCGAAAAAACTGCGTCACCCTTCTCGATTATCTGCGCTGAGATGAAGCTTGGATTTGGCGGTGGATGGTTCTGTAAGGAAATCACTGGCTACACGTATAAGTCTATGACACTGGCAAACCCCGCCGTCCGCCATGAGGCACGGTTGAATAGACCTTCTCAGGCTACAGACCAGAAAGGCTGCGGCCTCTTGCTTTTAGGACCGGAAGGTTGAGGCACTATAGCCCCAAATCTAAGCCCGCTCGACCGCGCGTTGGGCGGGGTTTGTGTAAGTGCGAGCAAGCTAGAGCAAATCCTTCGCAGGCTTCCCCAGCGCTTTTGCAATCGCTTCCACCGCATCCAGCGTCGGCGAATTTTCGCCGCGCTCGATCATGCCGATATAGTTTCGCGTTAATCCAGACTGCTCGCCAAGCTCCTCCTGGCTAAGCCCTTGTTCGTGGCGCAACTTGCGCACCGAACGGGCAAATGTCTGATTCAAATCCATGCCCGAAATTGGACTTTGGACTTATAGACGCGCTACCAAGTATAGTTGGTATTCGTGCGAGCGTGATGATATATAAGCGGAATATGACCGAACCGCGCCTGAAAGCCTCCAAACTTTCGCTCCACATGACCTCGACAGGCTATGTGACGATCGACTCGGGTCAACTCGACATGAACGCGAAAATCGCCTTGTTCGGGCCGGACGGCGCTGTGCCGCCCTTGAGCATATTGACCCTGACGCAAAGCCTCTTAGAAAACATCAACGCCGCGCCTGATCCCTCAGACGCGGCGGATTTGAGGCTATTTGCGAATAGCCTCAAGGCCAGTCTGGCAGAGGTGGAGACCGCCCTCGCCAGACTGGAAAAGGACAGCCGCTAGGCAGCGTCCTTTTTCGGGTCAGGCGTGGCCATGACTTTCGAGACACGGGACTGCGCCGCGCTGGGCGGGCATGTCGCCTTATCAAGATAATGCGCGGCGGGAACCTGCATCCAGCGAGGCCGCCAATCGGGGCGCGCTTTATCCGCCGCCACGCCATGACCTGCCATGCGGTTGCGGATAATCTCTTTTTGCACCTTTCCCGTATCGGTCAACGCTCCATCGGCGCAAGATTTGCCCGCAATATCTTTCACCATCGCATTGATGACGCGCTTGTCTCGCAGAATATCAAAGAAGGCGTCATCGGGTTCCCATAGGGTTTGCATGTCAACAGGCACGGCGTAAGTGATGGCCTCTATGACATCACTTCCCGCTGACAGGCTTTCACACATAGCCAAAGTCATCACGCGCATCACCGTCGCATCGTCCTGTTTGAGCAAAGCGGCGAACACGGCGGTTACATCGCCAACCGCCAATGTCTTGGTCGGGCTGTAATAGTCCGTAGGCGGCTCTAATGAGAGCAAGTCATGCACCCATTGACGTTCTATCTCAAAGCGTTTGGCACTGGCGCTCCCTGCAACACTCTCGCTCGTGCTGTCCTTGCGCGAGATCGTTTTCTGCGGCGCTACTGACCACAGGTCAGAGCCGACCAGCATATGCGCCACGGTCAGTCGCAATGCGACAGCGGCATGGTCAAGCAAGCTGGCGCGAATAGCGGCGTGGCGGTGCAAAGCCACATACTGGCTAAGCGGGCCAGACATTTCGGGTTTGGTGTTGGCCGCTGATTTGCCCTCGGCCTCGCCGCCTGTTTTAAGAATAGCGTCAATCTTCTTGATGTCGGCATTGGAGAGATAACCAATATGCGGCGTGACGCTTCCATCATGGCCAATGGCGAGGAAGATTTTGCCGCCTTGCTCCATCGTGCGCTTGCCATGTTCCCATGACGAAAAATGCGCCCCGCGTTCCATGACCACAATCTCATTCCAGCCTTCGGCTTTCCATTCGGTCACGGCGGTTGCGATGGCTTTATTCTGCTGCGTCCAGAACAGGTCAGGGTCTTGGAAATAGGCCGTATCACCGAACAGGTCGGTGATGATTGTGCCGCCATAATCGGCCATATCAAACAAGGCCACATCGGTCTTAATCCGCGCCCCGCCTGTCAGCCATGCTTTTAACTGCTCGCCCTGCGGCGCGTAATCATCGCCGTGGAAGATTTCCAGCCATGCGTCCTGCTGGTCGGGCGTGGCGAGTGTCAAGGCTTGCAAGGTGTGGCCGTTGATTTTCTCCTCTTCATAGAGGGCGAGTAATTCAGGTTTAAGATTGGCGAGCGCCAGAACGCGGGTCACATCGATTTCTTTGATGCCAAAGGTCTGCCCAATGGCGGCGGCGTCTTTCCCGCTATCGGACAAACCTTTGTAAGCCGCAAAGCGCTCAAGCTGGGTGGCGGGAACGCGGGCGACATTTTCGAGGAGCGACGCCTCACGCGCCGCTTTGACATTTCCGCTTTCCATAATCAGGCACGGCGCAGTTTGCGGCTGACCCGTCTCTTTGGCCTTAGCTTGCAAAGCGAACAGGCGGCGGCGTCCCGCGATGACGCCAAAGCCCTTGCCCTCTTTGCGCACGAGCAAGGATTGATTGACGCCGCGCTCCAAAATGCTGGGATAGATGTCGCTAATGTCGGGGGCTTTTTTGCCGTGGCGCATATTCAGTTTGCTGACGTGTAAGTCGGCTACGGGCAGGAATTTGATGTCTTTGACAGGTTTTGGCACGGGCTTGATTTTGCCCTTTGACACGGCGTTTTTCGGGGCGGTCTTGGGCCG
>CAYGKE010000060.1:0-15070 GCA_964350465.1 uncultured Hyphomonas sp. | reverse complement strand
CAATCTAATTTCGAGTGTATCCAATTCCCAGAAATAGGTGTTGACGAACACGCTGTAAGTTTCATTCAGACCGACCGACAGCATGAAGAAAAAGAACCCAACAATCAGGTAGGCGTAGTTGCGATTTGCAAAGGCGCCGATCATATCCTTGTAAAACTGGACAAAACTCATGCGCGCTTGCGACTGTGGGACGGAGCTCAGAAATGGGATACGACTTTTGGTGCCGTAAGCGCTTAGTAGAATTGTCCCTAAGACCAAGGCGCACGCGGTTAGAACAAGCGGAGGATAGGCTGCTGCATCAAGGTGTTTGGGCACGGCTGTGCCGTCTGCCAACACGCTTTCGCCGCCCAGGAACACCCCCCAGGCTGTGAAAGCAAATATAGCGCCGGACATGTACCCAAAAATCGCATTCATGCTGAACAATTTTGAACGATCGTTTGGGTCTTTGGTCAGCTCGCCACCCAGCGCCAGGTGTGGAATAACGTAGAGTGTAAGAAAGATGCGACTGACAATCGTCCAGAACGCTAACCATCCAAAAGTCAGCAGGCTGTTAATCCCTTCTCCATCTGCCGTTTGAGTGATGAATTCGGGCGGGCTGAAAATCAGATAGAGTGAGATCGCAACCGGAATTGGAGCTGCAAACATAAACGGATGTCGCCGGCCGAGCCTCGACCGCCAGCGATCGGAAATCATTCCCACCACGGGATCCGAGACAGCGTCTCCCAGCATCGCCAGCATGATGGCCAGCCCGATCAGGGAGTTGGATAGGCCAAGCGCCTGATTGTAAAATATCGCAATGACTGCGTCCACCATCCCATAGAACACGACCTCGCCGACCGACCCAATTCCAAACGCGGCTTTGGTCAGGAAGGGAAGTTTGGATCGAATGTCTGTCATTTTGGCCTCGCTGGTTTTGCTTCGACAAGACCAAACAAATCACCGTTTGCAGCGCCGAACTTTTGTGGATGAAATCAGAAATTATACAAACCGTCAATAATTTCTCACGACTAATTGACGCGCTACGTAATGATCTCTATTGACGAACCTACTAATAATGAATCTGGGCTGCTTCGTCGTCAGACTCAGGCTTTAATAGGGAAGGATCTGCGGCATGAGACCGATATCTATTCTAATCATCGCCCTCAGCGTCACGTTGATCTCAAACTGCAGTGCCGCTCCCACCAAAGAAGCTTCGGCGGACAGCTCACCTGCACCCATTCCAGCCGACGCTCTGACCGCTGTAACCCCGCCGGGTGAGAACGCCCCGATTCTGGCGCTGCAGGGCCAATATGATGTTGGCGTCACCACGATCAAACTCACACATCCCGACCAGCCGGACATTACAAACTTCAACTATTTGAAGAACGAGACACCGCTCTACGATCGCGAATTTTCAGTTGATCTTCTCTACCCGGCCGCAAACATGGACGAGACGCAGAGGGCGCAATATGTTGGACAGTTTCTCAATTCCGATGAGGACCCTGTTCCAGACCTGCCTGATACATTTACCATCCAAGGCGAGGCATTTCGCGATGCGGCCCCTATCATCGATGAGTCCTTTCCTCTCGTCATCGTCTCACACGGATTGAGCAATACGCCAGGGGTTCTGGCTAATCTGACCGAGAACATTGCAAGCAAGGGTTATGTCGTGGCGGCCATCGATCACGGCGATTACATTCTTGGCGAACCAAAAGCTCCAATCCGACTATTTCAACGGATTTTGTTGTTTCGGTCGATCGATCAGCAATTCGTCCTGAACGAGCTGACCAAGGCTGCAGGCCAAGGCGAGACGGATTGGGCGAAGTCATTTGATGCGTCAAACGTCGCCCTGCTTGGATTTTCGATGGGCGGTTATGGCGTCCTCAATCATGCCGGCGCGGGTTACAATTCGGAGTCAGCCCTCTTCGGAATGGTCGCCGGCGATAACCTGAGCGTGCTGGCAGAAGGCAATGAGAATTTTTCAAGCCAAACGCCGGATGCTGTCAAAGCGGTGATCGCAATCTCGCCATGGGGCGCACAAGGCGAAGTCGAAATCTGGGATGAGGCGGCGTTCGCGAACATTACCGCACCACTTTTACTCGTGGTCGGCAGCGAGGATGATATTGTCGGCTATGTAGATGGCGTGCGCGATGTCTTCCGCAATGCAACCTCGACAGAACGATACATGCTGGTTTTCCAGAACGCGATGCACAATCTTGTACAAGTCGCCGCCCCACCGATTGCGCGATCCGACATTCGCGTATGGGAAGCGTTTGAGGACCCCGTCTGGCAGCGCGAAAAAATCCACGCTGTCAATCGCCACTTCATCACCGCTTTTCTCGATCTCCATTTGAAAGGTATGGACGATCGCCGGGCATTTCTGGATGTTCCGACCGTGGCATCAAATGATGGCGAATGGCCACAACCCATGGGCAAAAACTATTCAACGCAGTTTGCCGATGGCACCAACGGATCTGAAGGATATTGGCAAGGTTTCAAGCGCCGCCAGGCCCTGGGTCTGGAGATGCACTACTTGCCCAAAGGGGCTGGCGAAACTGAATAGACCAAACGCGCCTGCTAGATCGGAACCGACTCATGAAACTCTATGACTTCCAAGGCGCGCCCAACCCGCGAAGGGTCAAAATTTTTGCCGCTGAAAAGGGTATCGAACTAGAGCTTGTTCATTGCGACATGCGCCAGCGTGAACACAAAACAGAGGCCTTCCTCGAAAAAAATCCGAGCGGAAAAATCCCGGTACTCGAGCTTGACGATGGACGATGCATTCCAGAATCAGTCGCGATCTGCCGCTACCTGGAGGCACTCCAATCCGAGCCGAATCTGTTCGGGCGCGACGCTTTTGAACTCGGTTTTATCGAGGCCCGCAACCGACACATAGAGCACGAGTTCTGGCGCGAGGTTGGCATATCCTGGGTGCATGGGCCTATTGTCGCCCAGCTCGGCCTGATCACGCCGATTCCTGAAGCGAAGGCCGCGAGCGACAAGAACGTAACCGCTTATTACAAGCGGCTTGATCGTGAGTTTGCTCATTCTGAATTTGTCGCTGGGGAGCGATTCACGATCGCCGATATTTCTCTACTGACCGGTGTAGACTTCGCCGCAACTCTGGTCGGATTGCCGCCGGATCCTTCCCTCACCAATCTTGCGCGGTGGCGACAAGACATGTCGCAACGCGCCAGCGTCATCGCGGGAGATGCCGCGTAAATAAGTTCGGCATCGATAAGGAAAAAAGAGATGGAAAAACTGACCGATGCAAACTGGCAATTGGCTTACATCAAGGCGCTTTATGAGACGTTCAAGCGCAAAGATTTGGCGGCGCTCGTCGATTTTTATCATCCGGATGTAGAATATGTGAATGAACCCAAAGGCATTCATCTCAAAAATCGCGACCAATTGAGCGCACAATGGCGAGATCATGCTGGCCGTGTTGGCATATCGCTGACGCCGCAAACCATACGATCGATACCGAGCGGCGTCTTCGTCAAGGTCCGAGAAGTTTTGACGCGGCTCGATGGCGAAGTGTTTTTCGACGGCCAGGTTGGTCATGCCTACGAATTTCTAGATGGCGCGATCCGGCGTTGCGATATTCTCGACCATGACGCGTATGAGTGATCTGAGGCGCCGGGCATAAAATGAGGCTTTCCATATGAGTGTTGTTTCGCTCGAACCTGATCCAAGCACGCGCGTCAAAGACAGCCCGCACGGAATTCTCGGCGTGAATGCAATCATCATCTCGGTTCGAAATCTGAACAAGGCGCTCGAATTCTATCAGGCGGCAACGCCTTTTGACCTGATCAGGATCGAACAGTTCGAAAACGACGCGACTGCAAACGATCTGTACTGTTCCGCTCACACCCATTTGCGCCGCGCCACTCTGCGTGCACCGAACATGTTACTGGAATTGCTGGAGTTCGAAGAAAACCGTGATCTTCCGACGTCAAAAATGCCCATCCAGGGACCGGGCATGACACACACTTGCTATCAAACCCCGGCTGCAAAGTCCGGTTATGATCGCTTCAAGGCGGCAGGTGCTGACATTCTCACAACCGGCGACTCAGCAATTGATCTTGGCGGCTACGGCGTGACTTACGCTTATGCCCACGATCCTGACGGTAACATGCTGGAATTGGAGCAGCTCGATCCTCCTGTCCTGGAGCATATGGGGTATTTCCAATCCCCGGTCCAACAGAACCAGGCGATGTGGGTTACACAAGTCTGTCTCGTCTCGTCCGATATTGAACGACTATTATCGTTCTACGCGGAACTGCTCGGCATTTCCCCCTCTCGGCGCGTAGAAGTTAAAAACAACGCGAAAGCGGCAGCAATTGGTGGAGCATCCCGGGTCCACATTCTTGGCGCCTGGTTTCAGCTCGATGAGCACTCGAAAGTGCTGGAGTTGTGGCAATACCTGGACCCAGAAACGCCAGAGCAACATGCAACCAGATCGCCAATGACGCTTGGGTACAGCTATGCGCTTGAGGTGGATAACATTAAGCGCGAATTTGAGCGTATGCGGGCCATTGACGGCTTATCCTTCTTAAGCGCACCTATCACCTTCGATGATTTTATCGGCGCTTATGCGCGGGACATTGATGGCAACGTGTTTTGTGTGCGCCAAATGATCGACCCTCTTTCATCTCACTCGGTTCGCGCACTCGATCTATAAGGAGACAACGCCGCCGCTACGTCCTGCTCCTTATAAGCGCGTCAATGCCACCAAAAATAAACTTCATGGTCTTTTCGATTGCATCATCGCGCGCGCCGCCAAACCGTTTGTGCTCGCGGGCAGCGCTTTGCGATGCTCCCGATGCAAGGATTATGATCTGGAGCGCTTCCCGATCCGTGACCGAATAGGCTTTTTGCAAAGCCTCGCGAAGGACTTTTCCACTATTGCGCCGCGCCCGCGCTTCGGCGTTCGCAGCGGGTGTCCGGACATCGACCTGACTGCGCAGTATTTCAATGATATTGCCTTGCGCGTGTTCTTTGAAATTCAGGCTCACCGCCAATCGGATTACATCTTCCAGCGTTTGCGTTTGCGCGCTCTGTTGTTCGACTTCGCGGTGGTATCGTTTCAATTCGCGCAGATAAAGCTCCTGCAGCAATGACAAGCGCGTCCCAAAATACTTGTAGATCAACGGATTACTCACGCCCGCTTTTTCGGCGACCAGTTCCATCGTCAGGCTGGTCAACCCTTCTCGCTCGATGATCGCCTTGGCACAATCCAGGAGTTGTGCGCGTCGGATTTCTGGCGCGAGTCGTGTACGTTTTTTTGTCACCATAATTTCAGTAGAGTCCTGATTACCCTAAACTTGCCGGAATCTTTGTGCCGGTCACAAACTCACGCAAGGCGATACTGCACTCTTAGCCGAGGTGCAAACGTCGGTATTGACCTGAGAAATACAATAGCGGGTCTTTACGTGGCTCGAAGCGCGCCTTGGTCACTTGCCCGATCAAAATGATATGATCGCCCTGCTCCACGACATTCACACGCAGGCACTCAAAACTTGCAAGTGAGTCCGAAATGATCGGCACGTCCTGATCCCAGGTTTCCCATTTCGTCTGCGCAAAACGGTCCTCGCCTTTCTTGGCAAAGAGATTGGACACCGGCTGCTGCCCCATATGCAGTACATTTATCGCGAATGCGGGATGACTGAGAAAAGCGGGCAAACTATTGGCCCTCTTGGCCAGACAAACAAGGACAAGCGGCGGATCCAGTGACACCGAAGAAAAAGAATTCACAGTCAATCCCACTGGCACGCCGTTTTCGGCCTGGGTGGTCAGAACCGTGATGCCTGACGCAAAACACCCCATCGCATCGCGGAGCGTGCGCGCGTCGGAGCCTGTGCGGTACTCAGGTGGCGTGCGTGGCACTTTGCGTTCTAAAAAAGCCAGGAGCTCGGCATTGAACTCTTCGCTTTTCTCAAACGCAACATAGTGTCCGCCGTCTTCAATCTCGGCGTATTCGGCGTTAAAAAACAATTCGACCAGCTCCGAGGCTGATTCCGACGTACTTAAATCGTCTTCAGCGCCCCGCACGATCAAAGTTGGCACCCGCAACTGCGCAGCCCCTTGCCTCATGCGGTTGTGCAGTGCTCTTACATCGAACCCGCCCTCATAAATTCTGGGATCGAACGCGTCGCTTTGACGATTGCGCTCGACTTCGAGATCCACTTCCTTTTGCAATGCGTTTGCTGGCAACTCACGAATATCGCGAAATGGGTTGGTAAGCACCAATCCGGTAGCTATCGGACTATCGGCCTCGCTGATCGCAGTGAGCGCTAGCCATCCGCCAAAGGTTGATCCGATAATCACAGGCCGCGATGGAAGCTGCGCGAGAACCGCAATGATATCCGAGACAAATGCATCGAGCGAGTAATTACCGTCAGACGGTCGCTCACTGTCGCCATGCCCTCGTAGATCCACGCAAATGACACAGCGGCCAGCTTCGGCCAGTGCCAAAGCGGTTTCTCGCCAAACGCTCCGCGTTTGCGTTGCGCCAGGCAACATCAATATCGTTGGATGGTCCGGCCGGCCATAAATGTCGGCCACCAGTTCAACACCGCCAAAGCCCTCAAATGAGTGGGTCGCGAGTGTCTGTGTCTGGTGGCCGATCATCGTCGTCATCAGCTCAAGTTGAGGTAATCCTCAAAGTTCTTGCTGTAGAAATGATCCAGCTCCTCTGGCGTTGCCTTCACTTCGTCCAGAGATCGCTCAAAGTCACCAAATGGATCAGACCCGCCTTCGGGGTGTGGGTAGTCGGTGTTGAACATCAATATGTCCTTGCCGACATTTCGCAGAATCCACCCGGTATCTTCCATATGGAACGGCGTCGCGCGCACCTGGCGCTGAATGTATTCCGACGGCTTGAGAGATAGCTGCTGAAGCGCGACGTCGCGCTTGCCCAGTTCCCGGACACCCATATCCATATTGTACATCGCGGCCGGCAACCAGTTTGCCCCGAGTTCGATCAAGCCGATTTTCAGCTTAGGGAAGCGCTCCAGGACGCCATCATAAATCATGCAGGTTAACCAGCGCTCGATCGAATGGTGCAGCACCGGGACATCCTTCGCGCGTGTGGTTTCAATATTGGTCAGACTGGGCTCCAGGAGCCGCTCCAACCCGGTGTTCATGTAATCGGGCGGCATGTTTACGCCGGACCCGATATGCAGTGTGACAGGCACACCCGCTTCCTGCATCATCGCCCAAAGCGGGTCGTAGTCGACATGTGACGGTGCGCGACCACCAACGGCGTCGCTATGCGTCCAGACCGTCTTGATGCCCATGTCAATCGCTTGCTTCAACGACACTTTTGCCTGCTCAGGATCGCGCATCGAAACATACCCGACCGGCAATAGGCGCTCATCATCAGAGCAAAAGTCCACCATACCTCGGTTCATCGCTTCAGTGCCGCCATAGACAACTTTCATGTCTTTCGATCGCGCAAACCGCGACATAGCGATGCTTGGAAACACCAGCTGTTTGTTGATCCCGGCAATATCCAGAGACTTGCTGCGCTCGGCTTTATCGAGCGCGCCATAAGCGGTCCACTGCGAATATTTTTCTTTATGACTGAACAATTGTTCCTGAAGCTCAGCCGTGGTCTTTGGGTCATTACCTGCGAGGCGGTCGCGCGCACGGTCATAGACCGCGACTAATTCCGGCATATCGAGCGGGATTAATCCCGGCTCCAGGTTTTCCCGAACATATTTACTCGAATAACTCTCAAGCCATCCCGGATACTCAATAATATGGCTGTCTGCATCGTGAACCGTCCGGCCATTTTGGTGGCTGCTAAACTGGGGCATTCGCGTCTCCTGAGACCTTAATCACAATCCTTTAGTGATCTTTTATATAATAACGGATCGCAGTTGTCTACCCACAACGAAGCACTTCAAGAACCCCGTTCACTCGATAAGACTCTCGATTCAAGTTGCCGCCACCTAAAACCTGAATGATATCCGCGGTTTACGAATTCTCCTGAGCGTACGCGTAGGCTATTCAATATTGTCTGGATTATTCCAGGGATTGTTATTGACGGTTCGTATGATAAGGATCGATTCAGAAAATCGCATGAAAGGCTCGCTATGTTTGATTTGTCTGGCGATGTCGCATTGGTCACGGGCGGCAATGGCGGCGTGGGACTCGCATTCGGTCGTGGATTGGTAAAATGCGGCGCCAAAGTCGCGATCTGGGGGCGCAACCCTGAGAAGAACGCCAAAGCCGTGGAAGAGCTGGCCGCCTTGGGCGGCGACGTCGAGGCCTTTGCTTGCGATGTCACGACGGAAGATCAAATCGCCTCAGCTTTCGAGGACACGATCGCACGATTTGGTAAAGTTGACGCGTGTTTCGCCAATGCTGGTGGCGGCGGGTATCGCGGGTTCTCCCACAAAGCCGATCGCCAGGCCTGGCTCGACACCATAGATCTAAACTTGATGAGTGTGGTGCAAACCTGGGCGCCGGTCACAGACCATTTGATGAAACGCGGCGAAGGGGGACGTTTGATCGTCACATCCTCGATTGCGGCCATCATGGGAACAGGCGGCGCCGCGGGATACTCGACCACGAAAGCCGCTGTGCTTGGCCTGGTTCAGGCGCTGGCTGTCGAGCTTGGACAAGCTGGCATTCGGGTCAATGCAATCTTGCCAGGGTTCATCGAAACCGAAATGTCGCTCAATACAAGTCAGGCGCTCCAGGATTCAGCTCATCGTCGCTCGGCGATTGGACGGATAGGAACATTGGAAGACATGGAGGGCGTGGCAGTTTTCCTTGCATCAAGTCATAGCGACTTCATGACGGGTCAAGGCATCGTTATGGACGGTGGGCATACAATTTACCCGATGTGATTGGCGGGAACTGACATGAAAGTGTCGGGCTCTCGGCCGACGGCCTTAGATAGCGAAACGACTTCTGGGACATGCCCTACCCTACTCCACGCCAATTAATCGCAGGTTCCGCTGACAATACCCAAGAAGCTCTTCTATAGCCGGGATTTTGGGGCGGGCCGTATTCGAACCGGTAGTCAGTTTCTCATATTGGAGAATTATCGAGATTTGAGCGACGTACCGCGCCGTATTTGAATGTCACGATACGCTGTCGCGTGTCCGTCCGCCTGCTCAGCGAGCGCAATGCCCCAGAACCGCATCAATTGCTTGTTTCCCGCCTTCTAATTGGAAGCTCGCCGTCTCATCGCCGGAACGAACGACCAGGCGCGTGTCTGCCGTCTTGATGGCTTGGACGAAAGCATCGGCGTCAGCGTGCATAATGCCCGCCCCACCCTTTTGCCCATTCATCCAGACCTGTTCGACAGGGGGCTTATCGTTGACCCGCCATTGCACTGTGCGGGTGTCGTGGAAGTCCATGTCGAGCAGGCCGACCTGGAGGTATATGAACAGTTCTGTGGCACGGCAGTTTATCGCAAGGACGGCGGTTTGACCTGACATGACTTGCGCCGATTTCGTGACCGTGTCGTCGAGTGGATCGACATGGTCAACGACGGTCCATGCTGATGTATCAGCATATGCCGATAAGGCGATCGCGGCGGCTGATGCGGTTACGGTGATAATCTTTTTCATGATGGGGTCTCCTTGTTCGGGACCACAAATAGCTAATGGCTGTTAATAAATAGTGAGAGATAGACTGTAGATATATCGTCTACAGACACGCTTCCATAAGCATTATGGATGTACGCAAGCTGATCGGCATGAACGTGCGCGAACTGCGCCACTCGAAGGGCTGGAGCCAGGAAGAGTTTGGCTTCAAAGTCGGGCTGCACCGCACCTATGTCAGCCAGATTGAGCGAGGCGTGCGCAATCCCACCGCAACGGTTATTGAACGCCTGGCACTGGCATTGGGCGTGCGCCCGACCATGCTGTTTGCGAACTGGCAGCCTCCGAAGAAATAGCGCCGTCTTGAGCGAGCGGGATACTATGAACGGAGTATGTCATCTTCGATCACTGCAACCAGTTCTTCCTTATCAATGTCGCCTGCGCGTAATCCTTCGATCATTTTACGAACAATCCCGCGCTCCCATTCTGAAAGATTGAGATCGCGATCGAGACCATCAGGATCGATCAAGTGGATATTGATATCCTCCGGTCCTTCCGATTCGACTTCGAGCAGGCCTGGAGCGTATTTGTCGAGGGCTTGCAGGATACGTACTTGCTCGCCGATTTTACCATGGATGGCGCTGTGAACCAGCTTCATCGCGAAGGCGTCTTTAACCGCTATGCGTTTTGTTTTGCCGCCTTGAGTAACCTCGACCCTTTGCTTGAACGCTTTCTTGATGGCGTTTCCCAGGTTCTGAGAACCTTTCGGGCGTCCATTGGGGTTGCCAGACTGTCCAGGCTTGAACTGCCCGGACTTTGGCGGCTTTCCGTGACCGACCTCATAATCATCAGACATGTTCAGCCACCTTTTCGGTTTGACTGAATGTGTCATCCATGAGGTCATGAACGACTTCGATCCCTGTGGCTTCCTGGAAGCGCCGGATGGCGACATCGACGTATTTCGGATCAAGTTCAATGCAGGCGGCGCGGCGCCCAGTCTGGTGCGCTGCCAGGATTGTGGACCCTGACCCGCAGAAGGGGTCGAGGACCCAGTCACCACGTGCGGTGACGTCCTGAATCGCGTCAGCAATCATCGACACTGGTTTAACCGTCGGATGCAGCTTCAACTCACCCTTGCGGGCCTGAACGCCAGTATAGTCCCAGACATTGGTGCGGTCGCGGCCATGGCGACCGAGTTCAACATTGTTGCGGTGCTTGCCGCCCGGTGTCTTGAACACCGGCACAAGCTCATGCTGAGAGCGGTAGAGCGATCCCATACCGCCCTTCATCTTATTCCAGACACAGAGGTTCAGAAGTTCGCCGAGGTTAGCTTCGCCAGCCTCAATAAGGTCGCGGATATGACGCCAGTCCATACAGACAAATGCAACCGCGCCAGGCGTGAGAGCCGACCTGGCGTTTTGACAGAAGGTTTTCAGAAACTGCCGGAACTCATCGCCAGACATTTCCCCTGAAGCCATGACGAATTCGTCGTGCCGCACGCTGCCTTTGCCGCAGACATGACCGTCGACGGGTACATTGTAAGGCGGGTCGGTGAACATGGCGCTCGCACGCTCGCCATCCAGCAAAGAGGCGTAGGCTTCAGGGTCGAGCGCGCTGCCACAATACAGGCGATGCTCGCCCAGATGCCAGAGATCACCGGGCCGTGACACAGCTGGCCCGGGTTTCGGTTCGGACGGTGGTGCAACGGGGGTGTCATGGGCGCTGTTCAGGATAACGTCCAGCTCACCGACGGAAAAGCCGATACTCTCAAGCTTCAGCTCTGGGCATTCGATTTCGAGGGCACCAAGCTCAAGTCGCAGGAGGTTATCATCCCATCCGGCATTTTCAGCGAGCTTGTTGTCAGCGATGATGTAAGCACGTCGCTGGCCGTCGGTCATATCCGTCAGACGGATGACCGGCACCTCAATCAGCCCAAGCAATTTCGCTGCATCGAGCCGGCCATGTCCGGCAATCACTCTATCCTGGTCATCGACCAGGATCGGATTGGTCCAGCCAAAGGCTTTGATGCTGTCGGCGAGCTGTTTAACCTGCGCCTTGGAATGGGTGCGCGGGTTGTTTGCATACGCCGACAGCGCTGCAGTATTGATGTTTTGGACCGTTAGGTCGCGGATCGTATTCGTCATTTGGTACTCCAATGAAGTAGACGGGTTTCATATAAATTGTCTGTCTTCATAGAGCTCGCGAACGAGATCCGTTCTTGTTATGTACTAAGTTCGCAAAAGCTGTGCAACCCTCAAAGCAAATGATGCGAGGAAGATCGATTTATCAGGCTGTCGGAATGTCAGTTTCGCGAGCATTAGGAGACATACGGTTTCTTCGATCAGGTGCTGGGCTAGTCTGACGAATGGCGTTGATGATGCTGGCCAACTATGCCTAGGCATCGACTTGATACGATCTTCGAACGAAACGGCGTAAGACGATCACTACCAGCGCCAGAGCATAAACAAATCCCCAGGCCAGCCAGACCAGCCCGCCACCAGGCTCTCCGGCACGAAATTCTTCAAACCCATGCACAGCTGGGGTGGTCGGAAAGATCAGGAGTATGTGCCGATACCATGCATCAGGCGGCAACAAATATAGCAACATAGGCGGCGTTGTTGCGATCGAAAAGAATTTGCCCAACGCAAGCGCCTCCACTCGATTTGAAGCGAACGTGGACAAAACGATCATGAACACAGCGCCTAGCGGCGCCAGCGAGAGGCAGATTAAAAACCATCCAATCAGGCCGAATGGCACTGCCTGCCACGCCGCCGCAATCAGCCCCGCGAACAGGAATGGCTGAAAGACGAGCCAGATCACGACGCTACTCGTGCGCAAGAGGGTCAGCCTCGCTGGCGCAATTGGGGCAACCATCAGGGCAGCGCGGGCTCTAGTCTCGACCTCCTCGACAAAGATAAGCCCGAACAGCATGCCATAGGTGCTGACGTTGGTGATCAGAAACATGATCAGGACATAAGCAATCCAGGGCTGCCAATGCGCCACTTCCAAAGCATCACGATTCAACCCAACGGCTGCAATCACGATCAGAAACAGTCCAGTGATGCCGGCAACGACGAACAGAAACTGATCGCGCATCAGCGCTCTGAAATCGAATAGGAGGATCGCAGCACTGGAGCTTTTCATATCGAGCTAGGCCCCGGTCGTGCGTAAGAAACGGTCGTATTGTCGGAGGGACCAAAACCAGCCCACGGCGATCCAAGCCAGCAGATAGAAACAGTGCCCAGCATACTCAAATGCTGAGACTGAGTTATCTGCGAACCCGGCCTCGAGGGTGACCAACATGCTGTAGGTTGGAATGATCGCCAAAATCATGGGCGCCACCCCCGGGGTCAGTCCCAGAAAGGGCAGGCTCGGCAACATGACGACAGTCATTGCCAATGCCATGCGCACTAGAAAGTTGTTCACCGACTTCGCTGGCGCTGCGATCACGAAGCCGAGCAGGACTGCCAGCGCATTGGTCAGAACGAGCGACAAGGCCATTGCGCCATAATTCAGTTGTCCAATCGACGCCGCCACCGCGACTATGGCGCCGGAAAGCGTGCCGAGAATAGAGAAAGAGACGATCTTTCCGAATACATACGTCCACCCCGGCATTGGTGACACGGCCAAAGCCGGCAGCGTTCCGCCACCGCGCTCCATCAGGATAAAGGCGCCGACAAAGGTCAATCCGATGACCGCGGGGTCCGTGAGCAGAAGGAAGGACAGGACGCGGCTGGACAGATCGAAGGGGCGCAGCAGGAAGACCGCAAGGCAGAATGCGAGTGTGGTCAAAACCGTTGCAGAATAGAGGTGGCTTCGGAATTGTAGCTGAATGTCCCAGCGGACCAAGTTAAGGGCGATCTGCATCTCTAGGCCCCCTCGCCAGTCAGGGTTTCGCCGGTGACGATCTGGAACACCGAATCCAAGTTCGCTTCCTGACTGTGAATCATCTGAACCGTCCCGCGCTTTATATAGTTCAGAAACTCAGCATTTTCTCCGAGATTCTCCAGCGGGAACTGCCGAGACATTGGTCCATCGGCACCGGAAAGGGTGACGCAAACTTCGCGCACACCAAATTTCTGTTTGAACGCGTCCGGACTGTCCATCGCCACCATTCGTCCATTGGCGAGAAATCCAACCTGGTCGCACAGCCTTTCGGCATCGTGCATATTATGGGTCGTCAGTACGATGGTCTTGCCGGCGGCGCGCAGGTCTTCGATGAGAGATCGCACGCGCTCAGCGGTGGTCGGATCCAGTCCCGTGGTCGGCTCATCGAGGAACAGCAATTCAGGATCGTGCAGGATGGCGCGAGCGAAATTGAGACGCACCTGCATGCCTTTCGAATAGTCACTGACGCGCTGAGCCTCCGTCCCTTCAAGGCCGACTTGGCACAAGAGCATGCGCAAATCTTGCGTCTGTGATTTGTACAGCGAGGCGAAGAAATGCAGATTTTCCAGCGCGGTCAGTTTCGGATAGTGATTGGGTAATTCAAATCCGACTCCCACGCGTTCATATAAGTCGTGACCCCAGTTGCCGATGTCTCTCCCGAAGACGTTCACCGATCCAGCATCAATGCGCCGAATCTGCCGGGTCAGGATACGCTGGATCGTACTTTTGCCGGCCCCAGACGGCCCCAACAAGCCAAATATCGTGCCTTTCGGAACATTGAATGCAATCTCTCGCACGGTCGGAGCAGGCGCGCCTGGATAGGCATACGCGAGATCCTTCACCTGAATGACATCGTCTGAAGTGGGTTCTGTTCGCATCAATCGCCCTATATTATCGCCGCACTGGCCACGTCTTAGTAGCATAGTCGGACCAGATACAGGTTTGGTTCAAACTCGTTCGGAGTGGCATTCTGTTTTGCGCGCAATTGCGGACATAAGGATTTTTGATCAATCCGTGTCGAATTGGCCCATTTGGGACAGTCGAGGCACTGCGGACAAATGACCTATTTCATTCAAAAGAAAGCCACTCAGGCATTGATCATTGACTGAAATCGCACTCGATACTGATGCGGGGTGATGCCTGCTGTGCGTTTGAAAAGGCGGCGGAAGGAGTTGGGTTCCTCGTAGCCAACCGCCGCCGCGATTTCATCCACTTGTTGATCGGTCGTTTCGAGCATCTGTTTGGCTTCTTCGATGCGCAGTGACTGGACATAGTCTAGCGGCGCATATCCCGTCGCCTTTGCAAACCTGCGCTTGAAAGTACGCGCTGCCAGTCCAGAGTGCTCCGCCATCCGGGAGACAGGATTGGCTATGGGATAATTGTCTGCGATCCAGCTTTGGCAGCCTGCAATAATGGCGTCGTCATGCTGTTTCGGGCGTGCCATTACTGCGAACGGCAGTTGCCCATCCCGCAGATCGCCGAACAGATACAGTTTGGCAATCCGCCTCGCCTCGTCCTCGCCGCAGAACCTCGCCACCAGATAAAGCGCCAATTCTGACCAGGCGGCGGTCCCGCCACTTGTGACGATACGGTGCTCGTGCCCCGCAGGCACCAAGAGGCGTACGGGTTGATGCCCTACG
>CAYGKE010000059.1:8340-15272 GCA_964350465.1 uncultured Hyphomonas sp. | reverse complement strand
CCCGGGCGGGCGCGGGCATCGTCATGCCGATCTGGGTGCTGTGGCGTATGGCGACCCTGCCATTCCGGAAATAGCTAAGTTTTTCAGTTCCATTAGGAGCCTATTAGCCGTTTTGCGCGCATGCTTCGATGACTAATCGAAAGACCTGATCTGATGGCTGCGAAAAAGAAACCAACCGGTCCAAACATGGTCCGCCCCGTTCCGGCGAATGACCCGGGCGCGAAGCCGCTTGACCCAGGGGCTATGCCCTCTGCCGGAGAGGCAAGTGGATCGCCAGCACTGGCGCTGCAAGCAAGGTTGCACAGGCAGCTGAGCCCGCAAGCGTTTGATTTTACCTCCCGCTTCGTCACGCTGGCCATCGTATTTACCTTGGCTGGTATAGGGTTTGCATCCAATTCGGCATATCTGACGGTCTAATTGGCCTACTGTTCAAAATCGATAATTGAGCTAGTACGGTCGCAAAGCGCGAGGGGATACGAACGCATGCCGATCAAAAAAGCCGTGATGCCAGTCGCCGGGTTTGGGACACGTGTCCTGCCCGCTACCAAGGCCATCCCAAAAGAGCTGCTGCCGGTCGTAGATCGCCCGGCGCTTCAATATGTCGTTGATGAAGCGATGGCAGCAGGGATTGAGCACATCGTGTTTGTCACGGGCCGCAACAAAGGGGCGATCGAGGATTATTTTGACCATGCCTATGAGCTTGAGGCCAGCCTCGCTTCCAAGGCCAGCAAGGCGGCGATCCTTGAAGAGGTCCACAAGACCCGGCTGCCAGCCGGCGCCGCGAGCTTTGTTCGCCAGCAGCAACCGCTTGGCCTAGGGCACGCGATCTGGTGCGCCAAGGATGTCATCGGCAATGAGCCGTTCGCGATCCTGCTTCCAGATGTGATTGTGAAGGCGGAAGTGTCCTGCACCAAACAGATGGTCGATGCGTTCGATCGAGTTGGCGGCAATGTCATTGCGGTCGACCCGGTGCCGGAAGAGCGGGTATCCTCTTACGGCGTGATTGCGCCAAAAGGTGAGCGCGATGGCCGCCTGATTGAGATGAGCGGCATGGTGGAAAAGCCGCCGCGTGAAGACGCGCCGTCAAACCTGGCGATCACTGGGCGCTACATCCTGCAGCCGGAAATCTTTGGCCTGCTGGAAAATCAGGAAACCGGCGCGGGCGGCGAAATCCAGCTCACCGATGCAATGCACCGCCTGATGGATATGCAGAGTTTCTATGCCTACGAGTTTGAAGGTGTGCCCTACGATTGCGGCTCAAAGCTCGGTTATTTCGAAGCGGTCATGGCGCACGCGATTGATCATCCGGAGATCGGCGACAAAGCACGCACTTTGGCGAAAGACTTGCTGGGCTAGACAAGGCAATTGACGTTCAACTGGGCGCCAACTAGGCCGGAATCATGCAGATTCCAACACATGCAGATGTCGTAGACGCCGCGGCGCGGGTTCGCGGGCAGGTGCAGTGCACGCCAGTGCTGCGCAATGATGCCCTGGATGCGCTGGCCGGGGCGAAGCTCTGGATCAAGGCCGAGTGTCTACAGGAAACGGGAAGTTTCAAATTACGCGGGGCAAGCAATCGCTTGTTGCAGATACCGAAGGATCAGCGCGCAGCAGGTGTGGTTGCGTTCTCATCAGGTAATCATGCGCAAGGTGTTTCGCGGGCAGCAAAGCGGTTGGGCATGTCGGCTCTAATCGTGATGCCGAGCGATGCCCCGGACGTGAAGATTGCCGGTGTTCGCGCCGATGGCGCTGAAATTCGGCTCTACGACCGCGACACCGAAAGCCGCGAAGACATCGCGGCGGGGATTGCGGCAGAACGCGGCGCGGTCCTGGTGCCGAGCTTCGATGACCCGATGATCATTGCCGGGCAGGGCACAGTTGGCTTGGAGTTTGCCGAGCAGGTTGGCGCGGCTGGCGGCAAGCTTGATCACCTGATCTGCTGTACGGGTGGCGGCGGTCTGATCTCCGGCATTGCGCTGGCACTGGAGGGCGTCAGCGCGGTGACAAGAATCTGGACAGCAGAGCCCGAAGGCCATGATGACTGGGCGCGGTCGCTGGCTGCCGGCGAGGTGCTTGGCAACCCACCTGGGACGCGCTCAATCTGTGACGCTATCCTGACACCCGCGCCTGGCGCGCTGACCTGGGCGGTTGGATCACGGCTGTTATCCGGTGGCTGTGTGGTTTCAGATGATCAGGTTCGCGAGGCGATGCGGCTTGCGCACATGCATCTGGATCTGGTGGTCGAGCCGGGCGGCGCTGCGGCTTTGGCGGCGGTACTCTTCGCTTTGCCGGGTGAGGCGAGAGGGACATCCGTCGGTGTGGTGCTGACCGGCGGCAATGTTGATCCGGACGTGTTCGCGGCAATCCTGAACGATCAGTGATCCTTCATGATCCGGGCCTTGTCACGTGCCCAGTCGCGTTTCGCCTCGGTTTCGCGTTTGTCGTGACGTTTCTTGCCGGTCGCCACACCAATCAGGAGTTTGGCCAGGCCGCGCTCATTGAAATAAAGTTTGAGTGGGACAATCGTGCGCCCGGCGCGTTCGGTGGCCTGCGCCAGCTTGGTTCGCTCGCGGCGAGACACCAGGAGTTTGCGCTTGCGGCGCGGCTCATGATTGAACCGGTTGGCGCCTGGATAGGTCGGGATATCGGCATTGATCAGCCACAGCTCACCCTCTTCCATACTGGCATAGGATTCAGCAATATTGGCCTTGCCCTGGCGCAGAGATTTGACCTCTGAACCGACCAGCATGAGGCCAGCTTCCAGCGTATCCTCGACCGCATAGTCGAAGCGGGCGCGGCGATTCTCTGCCACCAAGCCGTCTGAGCGGCCTTTGGTCTGGGATTTCCTGGCCATTGGCTCAGCTCAATCCTGCGCGGGTCATAGCTATTTCGATGGCCGTCAGGGCCGCGGCATCTGGGGCCACGATGGGCAGGCGAACATCTGGCTGGCAGAGACCTGCCTTGGCCAGAATATACTTGGCAGGGCCGGGCGAGGGGCTGGCAAACATTGCATAGTGAAGGTCGATCAGCCGGGCCTGCAGCGCCTGCGCAGCTGCGAGATCGCCTGCGGCTGCATGCGCCTGCATTGAAGCGCACAGTTTCGGTGCGACATTGGCCGTCACGGAAATGCAGCCTGTCCCGCCCATGCCGAAATGGCCAAGAGATGATGGATCATCGCCAGAGAGCTGGATGAACTGCTGGCCTTCGGTCAAGGCGGTATGCCGGGAGACACGCCCAAGGTCGCCGGTCGCGTCCTTGATACCGACAATATTCGGCAGGTGTGCCAGGCGGCCAACCGTTTCGGGCAGCAGGTCGCAGGCCGTGCGGCTGGGCACATTGTACATGATGACGGGCAGCGAGACTGCATCATTGATCGCGCGGAAATGTGCTTCGAGGCCGGCCTGGTCCGGGCGATTGTAATAGGGGCAGATCACCAGTGCGGCGTCGGCACCAACCTGTTTGGCATGCGCCACCAGCTCGATCGCCTCGCTGGTCGCGTTGGACCCAGCGCCGGCAATGACCGGGACACGGCCCGCGGCGACGCTGACGCAGAGTTCTACGACTTCCCGGTGTTCGGCATGCGACAGGGTAGCAGATTCACCGGTTGTGCCACAGGGCACAAGTGCGCCAGAGCCGCCATCAATCTGGATTTCGATCAGATTGGCGAGTGCGTCGCGGTCAATGGCCCCGTTCTTGAATGGGGTAATCAGTGCTGGAATGGAGCCATGAAACATTGGTAAAATCAGACACAAAGAGTTGAAAGCGCGGCGAAAACCGCCAGAGTTTGGACATATACGCGCTATATCAGACGACACCACCCTCCAGAATGCTTAAATGGGAAACACGGATGCATCGCTTGGTTTCAGGATTTTTGATGGCTTTGGCCTTTGGCGCTGTAGCAAGTCAACCAGCTGCAGCGGCAAAAACGCCAACCGCGCCGAGCTTGAAGCCGGCCTTGAAAGCGGCATCGGAGGTGATTTCCACACACGATGCTGACTTGATGCGCGAGGCGCTTGAGGCGGTTGATTCGGGTGACTGGTTCAAGGTTCGACGGCTCGAAGGCCAAGTTTATGACGAGACAGCAAAAGATATTCTGACCTGGTACCGCGCCCGCCGTGACCCGGCCATGACCTTTGACCGGATCAACCAGGCGCTGGAAAAGCTGTCTGACTGGCCGGAGCTTTCGACCCTTCGGTCACGCGCCGAAGAGAAGATTGACGATTCTGCGCTGACAGCACAGCAGCGTGTGGACTGGTTTGCCAGTCATGATGGTCCAAAAAGCGGGGCAGGTGGCCTGGCGCTGGCCAAGGCTCTGAGCCAACTTGGCCGGGCAGACGAAGCACTGGTTGCCTTGCGTAATGTCTGGCACGGGCGCTCGCTGTCGGACGATTTAAGTCGCCGCACAATGGCAGATTTCGGCAGTCAACTGACGCAGGCCGATCACCAGGCGCGTGCCGACTTTCTGCTCTGGACGCGGCAGACTTCAGCGGCGTCGCGGCTGAAGCCGCTTTTGACACCAGACTGGCGGGCACTTGTCGAGGCGCGGATCCGTCTGATCGGACGCCAACGCGGCGTTGATAGTGCAATTGATGCGGTTCCGGCGAGCCTGCAAGATGATCCGGGCCTGATTTTTGACCGCGCTTACTGGCGCCGCAAACGCGGCCTGACCAGCGATGTTGCAGGCCTGCTGCGCCAGATTGATGGCAACGAAATCCCTCCGGCCGGTCGTAGCCGTCTGTGGAGCGAGCGCAATCTCGCCATGCGTACAGCGCTGACAGAGGCAAATTACACACTGGCCTATGATCTTGCAGCTTCGCATGGCCTCAGCACTGGATCATCATTTGCCGAAGCGGAATGGGTGTCGGGCTGGATTGCATTGCGCCATCTGGAGCGACCGGAACGCGGCCTGACGCATTTTGAGACAATGCGGGACGGCGTTGGCACGCCAATCAGCCTGTCGCGCGCGTATTACTGGATTGGGCGCAGCAAGGATGCCCTGAACGATGCAGACGGCGCCAAGGCGGCCTATGCCGAAGCGGCGGCCTATCCGTTCACCTATTATGGTCAGCTTGCCGCTGACAAAACACTGATACGCACGATTGATCTGGCCGCCCCCGCAATGGTGACGCAGTCGGACCGCGATGCGTTTTCCGAACGACCAATGATCAAGGCCATGAAAATCTTTGCCGAGAATGGCTGGGATGCCTCATTCCGCAAATTTGCCTATCACCTTGATGACCAGTTGGAGCGCTCGCAGGATTTTGAATTGCTGGCGGAGCTTGGCCGGGAATACCACTATTCCGACATTGGTGTACGCGGCGCCAAGGCAGGTCTGGCGCGCGGCGTGGTCGCGCCTGACGCAGCTTATCCGGTGGTTGAGTATCCCTTGCTGCGCGAGCCGCGGGTTGAACGCTCTCTGATGCTGGCTCTGTCACGCCAGGAGAGTGAGATGAATCCGGGCGCGATCAGCCATGCCAATGCGCGCGGCCTGATGCAGTTTGTGCCGAGAACAGCGCAGACCGAAGCGGTGAAGCGTGGGCTTCCTTACCGGACAAGCTGGCTGACGGATGATCCAGGGTACAATATGACCCTCGGCGGCGCGCATCTTGATACGCTGCTCGACCAGTTCAATGGCAGCTATATCATGACTGCGGCGGCCTATAATGCAGGTGCTTCGCGCCCCAGGCGTTGGATTGAAGATTATGGCGATCCGCGAGCTGGTGAGGTTGATCCGGTCGACTGGGTCGAGTTCATTCCGTTCAGCGAGACGCGTAACTATGTCCAGCGCGTGCTTGAAAATACGCAAGTCTACCGCCACCGCCTGAGTGGCCAGCCGGAAGACATTCGTCTGTCGGATGACCTGCAGCGCGGCCGGTTCGGCAATCGCTAAAGCCAGTTCATGCGGCGCAGGATCCAGATCAGCAGGCCTGTCAGGCCGAGCATGGACAGGCACAGGATGGCAAACGCCATTGGGCTCTCGACGCCCGGCATGCCGCCGATATTGACGCCAAACAAACCGGTCACGAAAGACAGCGGCAGGAATATCGCGGATAGAATGGCCAATACGAAAAGGCGCTGGTTCATGCGCTCTGCGCGTTCTTCGATCACCTGTTCCTGAAGCACGACAAGGCGATCTCGGATGGCATCGAGTTCCTCACCGACGCGGGTTACCTGATCAGCAATTTCTCGCAATAGCAGAGCCTGATCCTCGGCAAAAATATCATTACCTTCGCGAATGGTTTGGGCGAGGGCTTCGCGCTGCGGAATTATATAGCGGCGAAGGTCCAGGACTTTGTGGCGATGACCAGCGATCCTTGATTTGATGAGATGGGTTTCGCCGCCAAGGATATTCTCTTCGATCGCGTCTGCTTGCTCCTCCAGGTCGTGCACAACGGGCTCGATCTGTCGGACAATGCCGCGAACGATTTCGGCTATCAGGTCACCTGTACTGACCGGAACATGACCAGAGATGATGGCATTGCGCAGATCATGCACGGCACGGATCGGGAACGCACGCAGGGTGATCACAAGATCCCTGGTTGCCCAACCGCGCAGGGCAATCATATTCTCGGCCTCGGCGCCCTCATTGAGATTGACGGCGCGAAAATTGAATAGGAGGCCATCGCCATGGCGAACACTGCGCGGTCTGGTTTCTTCCTGCAAAAGGGCCTGACATACAATCGGATCAAGCCCGCTTTTTCCGCGCAGCCAGGCCTGCGCATCGCTGTCCAATCTATTTAGGTGCAGCCAGCGCCGGGTCGCTGTGGGCAGGGCTTTCTTGCTGACGACACTCTTCCAGTTCAGTGGAACGGCGATACCATTCTCGGTAAACTCAAAGCCGAAGATGAGCGGGCCGGTTTCCTCACTTGGGAAAGCCAAACTTGGCGCAATATCCATCAGGCGTCAGCTTTCTTCTTGCGTTTTGCAGGTGC
>CAYGKE010000059.1:0-8330 GCA_964350465.1 uncultured Hyphomonas sp. | reverse complement strand
CAGGTTTCCTGGCCGCTGGCTTGGCTGCGTTGGTCTTGCGTTCCTTGTGCCGTTTGAACGTCTCAGCGAGGAATTTTCCGGTCCAGCTGGCTTTGACCTGGGCGACCTCTTCGGGCGTGCCGGTCGCGACAATCTTGCCGCCGCCATCGCCGCCTTCGGGGCCAAGATCGATGACATGATCGGCAGTCTTGATGACGTCGAGATTGTGCTCGATCACGACCACTGTATTGCCGGTTTCGACCAGTTCATGCAGCACTTCCAGAAGTTTGCGGACATCCTCGAAATGCAGACCTGTGGTTGGCTCATCAAGGATATAGAGTGTCTTGCCGGTCGCGCGTTTTGAAAGTTCTTTTGAGAGCTTCACGCGCTGTGCCTCACCGCCGGAAAGTGTTGTCGCCGATTGGCCGACCTTGATATAGGTCAGACCGACACGCGCCAGCGTATCCATCTTGGTCTTGATGGATGGCACCGCAGCGAAGAAGGCCTGCGCCTCCTCGACCGTCATGTCGAGCACATCAGCGATGGATTTGCCTTTATAAAGGACTTCCAGCGTTTCGCGATTGTAGCGTTTGCCGTCACAGGTCTCGCAGGTGACATAGACATCCGGCAGGAAGTGCATCTCGATCTTGATGACACCGTCGCCCTGGCAGGCTTCGCAGCGCCCGCCTTTGACATTGAAGCTGAACCGGCCCGGCTTGTAGCCGCGCTGTTTTGATTCCGGCAGACCCGCGAACCAGTCGCGGATGGGGCCGAACGCGCCCGTATAAGTCGCCGGGTTGGAGCGCGGCGTACGGCCAATCGGGCTTTGGTCAATATCGATGACCTTGTCGAGAAAGTGCAGGCCCTCAAGGCCTTCATAGGGCGCCGGGCTGGTGCCAGCCTTGTTGAGTTTGCGCGCCAGCGCCTTGTAAAGGGTTTCGATGATCAGGGTCGACTTGCCGCCGCCGGAGACGCCGGTGATGGCGGTGAAAGTACCAAGCGGGATGGTGGCGGTGACGTTCTGCAAATTGTTGCCGGTCGCGCCTTTGATGGTCAGTTTCTTGGGCTTTTTGGGCGCGCGCCGCTGCGCCGGGATGGCGATCTCTTCGCGGCCGGAGAGATAAGCGCCGGTGAGGGACTGCTTGTCGGCAATGACCTGTTTGGCGGTGCCCTGGCTCACCACGGTGCCGCCATGCACGCCGGCGCGCGGCCCCATATCGATGACATGGTCGGCGGTCAGGATCGCGTCTTCGTCATGCTCGACCACAATGACCGAATTGCCAAGGTCGCGCAGGCGTTTCAATGTCTCCAGAAGACGCTCATTATCGCGTTGGTGGAGCCCGATACTGGGTTCATCCAAGACATAAAGCACACCCGTCAGACCCGAACCGATCTGGCTGGCGAGGCGAATGCGTTGGCTCTCGCCGCCCGACAGCGTGCCGGACGAACGCGACATGGAAAGATAATCCAGGCCAACCGAGTTCAGGAAAATCAGTCGATCATTGATCTCTTTCAGGATGCGGCTGGCAATCTCCTTCGATTGGTCGGTCAGCGTGTCATTGACCTTGCCGAACCAGTCACCGGCTTCCTTGATTGAGAAACCTGATGCATCAGAAATGTCGAGCCCGGCGATACGCACGGCGAGGGCTTCGGGGCGCAGGCGCTTGCCAAGACAGGTCGGGCAAGCGGCAGCGGACTGGAACTTGGCGATCTCGTCGCGCGCCCATTGGCTGTCTGTCTCCCGAAAGCGTCGGTCGAGATTTGGGATGACGCCTTCAAAAGTTTTCTTCACTTCGTAACGGCGCAGGCCATCATCATAGACGAAATCGATTTCTTCCTCGCCGGTGCCATTGAGGATGATGTCCTGGACTTTTGCGGGCAGCTTGTTCCAGACGGTGGTCAGTTTGAAATCATAATGGTCTGCGAGGGCCTGCAGGGTTTGGGTCTGATAGGGACTGGCCTGCTTCGCCCACGGCGCGATGGCGCCATTCATCAGCGTCAGATCCTTGTCCGGAACCACCATACGCGGGTCAATCTTGAGCTGCTGGCCGAGGCCGTCGCAGGTTGGACAGGCGCCAAACGGATTGTTGAACGAGAACAGGCGCGGTTCGATTTCCGGAATGGTGAAGCCGGAGACCGGGCAAGCGAAATTTGCCGAATAGGTGATGCGCTTCGGCTCAGTCTCGCCCTCGGCAATATCGGCATATTCGGCAATGGCGATCCCGCTGGCGAGGGGCAGGGCGGTTTCGAAACTCTCGGCCAGGCGCGGTTCCATGCCTTCGCGAACGACAATCCGGGCTACGACCACATCGATATCGTGCTTGTACTTCTTGTCGAGGGTTGGCGGCGTTTCAAGATCGTAGAACTCGCCATCGACCTTGACGCGCTGGAAGCCGTTTTTCAGCAGTTCGGCGAATTCCTTGCGGTACTCGCCCTTGCGGCCACGGATCATAGGCGCCAGCAGGTAGAGCCTGGTGCCTTCCTCCAGCGCCATGGTCTGGTCGACCATCTGGCTGATCGTCATGCTCTCGATCGGTAGACCCGTGGCTGGCGAATAAGGGATGCCGACCCGGGCCCAAAGCAGGCGCATATAGTCATAAATCTCGGTCACGGTGCCGACGGTCGAGCGCGGGTTTCGGCTGGTCGTTTTCTGCTCAATCGAGATGGCGGGAGAAAGGCCCTCAATGCTCTCGACATCTGGCTTTTGCATCAGCTCGAGGAACTGGCGGGCGTAAGCGCTCAGGCTTTCGACATAGCGTCGCTGACCCTCGGCATAGATGGTGTCGAAGGCGAGCGATGACTTGCCTGAGCCGGACAGGCCGGTGACCACGACAAGCTGGTTGCGCGGAATATCGACATCGACATTCTTCAGATTGTGCTCTTTGGCACCGCGCACGCGAATATACGGAGATTCTAGGGAAGCAGCCATCGGCGGTATGTTTGTCCTCAACGGGCTGGGGTCAACGGCGAATGTGTCGCGTGAGTCGATTTTCATCACAAGAACAATATGAGAACATTTCCTGCTTCAAGCGAAACTTAAGCATTTTGCGCAAGAAGAGCGGTTTCAAATCGACGAAAGCAAGCGGGGTGATGCGCGTGGAAATTCTTGGGCTGCAAATCGATGCCGAAGCAGGTAAGGCGCTGGCGACAGTGTACCTGATCCAGTTTACGCTGTTTACGCTTCTGGCCTTCATCGCCCGCAAAGGCGATGCGCTGCGCTGGTCCCCAAATCTGCTCAAGAGCGCGCGGGTCAATTGGGCGTTCATCGTGTTCAATGGCTTGCTGGCCCCGGTCGCCCTGTTTGCGGTGCAAGGCCTGAATGCGGCGTTTGAGTCGTCGGGCATTCCGACTGTGTCACCGGACTTCTGGCTGTTCGCGCCGGCCATTGTGCCTGCGATTGTGGCGGTCATTGTTGCCGATTTTGTGGATTATTGGAGCCATCGCATTCGCCATACGAGCGTGCTCTGGCCGATGCATGCCGTGCACCATTCCGATACGCAGATGCACTACCTGTCCTGGTACAGAGCACACATTATCGAGATCGTGGTCATTCAGGGGGGATATCTCGTTCTCGCGACCTGGTTAGGGGCGTCGCCGGCGGCGGTTGCAGGTGTGGTCATCTTCCGCGCTTTCCACCAGCAATACTGCCATATGAATGTTGACTGGACGCATGGCCGGCTTGGGCTGTTTCTGGCCTCGCCGCGCTTCCATCGCTGGCATCATGCCGATCATCCCGAGGCCTGGGACAAGAATTTTTCTAACATTATGCCGCTTTGGGACCGCCTGTTCGGAACATATTATTGCCCCGGAACCTGTACTGCACCACTGGGGTTTGCCGGCAGTCCGGGTGAGAATTTCCTCCAGCTTCTTTGGTTCCCTTTCAAGCAATGGGGCGGCATGGTTCGGCGTCTGGTCTCGCGCAACGCCGCTTGATCACTTAGAACAATTGCAGAACAAAATCTTGACACGGTGATCCGTTGTGGATACATCCGATGATGACGCGACAGCGCCTTTGAGTGGCTGTAAGCGTTTTGGAATCGGAAGCCAGAAACGGAGAACGGAAGATGGCAGGATCAGTAAACAAGGTCATTTTGGTCGGTAATGTTGGCCAGGACCCAGAAGTCAGACAGTTTCAGAATGGCGGCCAGGTCTGCTCATTCTCGCTGGCAACCTCAGAAAACTGGAAAGACAAGAATACGGGTGAACGCCGGGAAAAAACCGAGTGGCACCGTATCTCTGTGTTCAGTGAAGGCCTGATCCGTGTGATCCAGAGCTATGTCAAAAAAGGCTCAAAACTGTATATTGAGGGTCAGCTGGAAACCCGTAAGTGGCAGGACCAGAATGGCGCTGACCGCTATTCTACCGAAGTCGTTTTGCGCGGCTTTGGCGCGACGCTGACCATGCTGGATAGTCGCAATGGCGATGGTGGCGGCCGCAGTGCGGGATATGATCAGAGCAGCAGCGGCGGACCGCGCCAGATGGACGGCCCGGCGCAGGATTTCAGCCAGGACTTTGACGACGAAATCCCGTTTTGATGACGGGACCGGGCCTTGCGTGACGGGGCTGATGCTCTAGTCGCGCTCGGACACAAGGTTGATCGTGTAGGGAATGTAGATTTCCAATTCCATCGGGCCGACTGTCTGGGTGATGGTTTGTTCTTCCAGTCCTGAGACAGATACTTCAGACGCGAGAAATGTGTCGATCAGGAGATCGACTTCCTGGCTAATTGCTGCGACCAAGTCGGGACGATAGCGATCTAGATCAGTGATACCGAGATACTGTTCATCATCGATGTAGGATTGCGTGCGTCCATATTCCGGCACGCCAGCGATGAAGGCTTCGACCCGTGCTCTGACCTTGTCGAAACTATCGTCTTGCCGGGTATAGACTTTCACCACAAGATTAAAGCTTGCGCGCTGACCGTTGTCGTAATGCGCTTCCTCGAACGTGACGGTCTCAATCGGGGAGGCCTCTTCCGCGCTGCCGACGCTGAGCGCAATATCGTCACGTTTGTCGGCATCTGACGCTATGCGTTTGAAGGCTCGCTCAAGGTCGCGCAGCCTGTCAGACCGTTCAAGCGAGGCATTCACAAATCCGACCTCGAAGAGTACGAAATCAGCTTGTACCCGCATGGTGACATTAGGGGCATCCTTGAGATCATCGGCGTCGATCCGGGTGCCGGTGACAATGATGGTGTTTTGAGTCCCGTCTTGCGCCAGTGCTTGCGTCCCGAACATGAGCCCAGACACAATTACGCTCAGGATAAAGTGTTTCATAAAATGCCTCTCCCTTTGAGAGCAACTCGATCACCATTGAGTAGACACGTCAAACGCTGTTTATGGCGTGAAAACCTCTACCAGGTTTGAGGTTTCGCTGCCGCCCGCTTTCAGAGCACCGCCAATCACATAGATGTCGTTTTCGATGGCGACGGCGCCAAGGCCGTGTCGAGGGTTCGGCATGTTGGCGATGGCGGTCCAGGCATCTGAAGCCGGGTCATAGACCCAGCTTTCCTTGTAAACCCCGCCGCCATTGTTGAAATACTCACCGCCAAAGGCATAAAGCTTGCCGCCAACAGACGCAGCAGCGAGTCCGCCCTGGCCTTGCGGCATGGGGGCCGCCTTGCGCCAGCGATCTTCTCTGGCATCGTAGACCTCATGTGCAGGCGTATTCCCGTCCGCAACGGTTCGCCCACCGACCACATGCCAATGGCCGTCAATGATGGCGGCAGCCGCGCTATTGCGCGCGGTTGGTACAGGCGCAGCGGTCTGCCAATCGCCTCCCAGACCGGTCAGAACGAAATGAGCATCTGTGTCTGTGTGATCCTGCCACGTCGCATTTCGTGATCCCGTCGGGATCCGCCCACTGCAGACATGGAGCCTGTTTTCCAACACGGCTGTGACACTCTCGCCATTCGGTTGCGGCAGATCGGCGAGCGGCGACCAGGCTTTCAGGGATGAGACTTGAGGCGACTGCAGTGCTCGTGACTGCATCTCAACTGGCCTATCGTTTGCCTCCAGGTCGACGAGCTTGAAACAGGCGGACTGCATGATCCATCCGGCATCTTGCTCACGGGCAAAGCCGCCTAACAGGATCAGGCTGCCCTGATAGCTGATGAGCTGTGGATGGTGCAGGGGCAAGGGGAGGGGCGTTTCCTCGTGCCACTCAAGCTCACCGGGTGCCCACGAGATATGCCGGTCGGTCGCCCCAATGATCGGGCCAGCAGGAGCATAAAGACCACCGGCGAGATGAATACGGCCATTATGTAGGCAGGGATAGATTTCCTGCACGGCAAAAGGTAGGGCGACGCCTGTTCGCCAAGCACTTGAATTTGCTACTCTTTCGGTGTTTTGGGTTTGCGCTTTGGGCGGCTCCGGAGCGGTGCAGGACACAAGCGCCGAGCCTGCCATAAGCTGTAGCAGATGGCGCCGTGTCGGATCTGTCTGTGTCATCTTTGTCACCGCTTTCAGCTCCGTTCGTTTTGGGTCCATTTATCCACCATAAAGCCTGCCTCCAGCATTTGAACCTTTGGCGTCAGACTGCTAGTATTTTCTCAAGAAAAGCAGGCGATTCGGTGCCTGCGCTGCGACCAAGAGGCGAGCTTTCCCTTGAGCGACGAAAACACCCCTCCGGAAGACCCGGAAACCCCTGAATTTGCGCCAGAACATGGCATCGATCCGATCAATATCGAGACCGAACTGAAGCGTTCCTATCTCGATTATGCGATGAGCGTGATCGTCTCGCGTGCTCTGCCGGATGTTCGCGACGGGCTTAAGCCAGTGCACCGGCGCATCCTGTATGCGATGCAGGTCAACGGCAACACACCCGACAAGCCGTACAAGAAGTCTGCGAACATTGTCGGTGCCGTGATGGGTAATTTCCACCCGCATGGCGACAGCGCGATCTATGACGCTTTGGTGCGGATGGCGCAGCCATTCTCGATGAGCCTGCCGCTGGTCGATGGACAGGGCAATTTCGGCTCGATCGACAATGATCCACCAGCTGCGATGCGTTACACTGAAAGCCGCATGACCAAGGCGGCGCAGTTCCTGCTCGCAGATATCGACAAGGATACGGTCGACTTTCAGGATACGTATGATGGCTCACAGCAGGAACCTATGGTTCTGCCGGCGCAGTATCCAAACCTATTGGTCAATGGTGCGGGCGGCATTGCGGTCGGGATGGCGACGAACATTCCGCCGCACAATCTTGGCGAGGTGGTTGATGCAACCCTTGCCATGATCGACAATCCGGCGATTGATGATGAAGAGTTGCTGGAGATTGTGCCGGGACCGGATTTTCCCACCGGCGGCCTGATCCTCGGCCATGCCGGATCGCGCAAGGCCCTGCTTGAGGGGCGTGGGTCAGTCCTGATGCAGGCGCGCTCGGAGTTTGAAGAGATGCGTAATGGCCGTCAGGCCATCGTTGTCACTGAAATCCCGTTTCAGGTGAACAAGGCTTCTCTGGTTGAGAAGATCGCCCTGATGGTGCGCGAAAAACGCATTGAAGGTATCGCTGACCTGCGCGATGAATCCGACCGGCACGGGATTCGCGTTGTCATCGAGATCAAGAAAGATGCCAGCGCCGATGTTGTGCTCAACCAGCTGCATCGCTACTCGCAGCTGCGCACCAGTTTCCCGGCAAATATTCTTGCGCTGAATGGCGGACGCCCAGAGCAGTTGAACCTGCGCCAGATCCTGCAAGCGTTTATTCGCTTCCGGGAAGAGGTTGTGGCGCGCCGGACCAAGTTCGAGCTGAACAAAGCGCGCGACCGGGCGCACGTCTTGGTCGGTCTTGCTCTCGCCGTTGCCAATATTGACGAGATCATTCGCATCATTCGGCACGCGCCAGATCCGAATGCGGCACGCGAGCAATTGCTGGCCAAGGCCTGGCCAATCATGGACATGGGTCCACTTCTTGAACTCATTGCCGATCGGCGCACCCGGTCTGGTGAGGGGGACACAATTTTTCTCTCCGATGAGCAGGCTAGAGCGATCCTGGCGCTGCAACTTTCTCGCCTGACGGGGCTTGGCCGGGATGAGATCGGCAATGAGGCGAAAGGGCTAGCCGAGAAGATTGCCGACTATCTCGACATTCTGCGTTCACGGCCCCGCGTGCTTGATATCATTCGCGGTGAACTAACTGAAGTTAAAGAGAAATTTGCCGTTCCGCGTCGATCGGAGTTCACCTTTGGTGGCACCGATATGGATGACGAGGATCTGATCGAGCGCCCATCCGGCAACCTCGCGGGTTTCCTTTGCGGGCAGGGCATCGGGGTCCGATCCTTCGGCGAAAACCGGCTTGATAAGCTCCAGATACCAGTCGCAGAACTTTGACCATGTGAATTGATAGAT
>CAYGKE010000058.1:0-15947 GCA_964350465.1 uncultured Hyphomonas sp. | reverse complement strand
CAATATCCGCACGAACGACAACCCGGCCAGAGCTTTCGCGCCTGTCGCGGTAGCGTTCCAGCCAGAGCGCATCCAGCACAGGATGAATGTCGCGGCGCGCCAGCGCCTTCATCAGGTCGCTGGTAAACGGCGTCGCCCCGATCAGAATATTGATCGCTGTCCACTCCCCCTGGAGATGGGGCGCAAGGCGGTCAGCCAGCTCCTCGATACTGGCCATCAGGTCAGCCTCGCTGAGCACAGTATCAAATTCGGGCAGGCTCATTGGCTGGCAGGTCCGGTTGCAAGCTCTGCCGTATCTGCGGGAACGAAGGCAATTTCAAGCTCGAATGCCTCAAACGGGGGGTTTTCGAGGCGACCGGAAAAGCGTGCTTCAGCCTCTCCCGGAATGCTGGACGGGGTCACAGCGGCGAAGAAACGGGCCACCTCGCTGCCATCATCCGCAAGCAGGAGAACCCGCACCTGTGGGGCTTTGACCGACGCGTTGGAGAGGTTTCGGACGGTGCCGGTCACTTCAAGGATAGGCGTTGTGCCATCAAAGAAACGCTCGGCATTGGTTTCGAGAAATTCCAGACCAAATCGGTTCACATCAAGCCCGACAGCGGCAAAAGCGCTGGCTGATTGCGGCCATACGCGCGCTACTGAATCGCGAAACAGAACACTCCCTGCAATCAGTGCAGCGGCTGTGGCGGCAGTTGTCAGCCAAGCCGTCAGGGCAACCGAGCGGCTTTTGCGGCGCCGACGCTCTCTGACTTTCAGACGGTAAGCCTCGTGCGCGCCGGTCGCCGTAGGCCCCGGACGATTGAAGCCCTCTGGGCCCACGAACCATGAATGCGCGCAAGCCGCACATTTTACGGTGCGTCCACTGTCACCAATTGTTGAGTCTTCTGCGAAATACTGAGTCTCGCATTCAGGACATGTGAGGATCATGGTTTGGACATTCTCGCAATTCACTGGAATAGTCGATGGGTTTGATGACGTGATTCAAGGGCAAGTACATGGTTCGAATAGGTCCTGATATTAGCGGTGAACCCGACGTCAGACTTGATGGTGTCTCATTGCGCTATGATCGTACTGGCGAAGTGTTAAGCGAAATTGACCTTTTGCTTAAGGCCGGGTCGTTCACTTTCCTGACCGGGCCATCCGGCGCAGGCAAGTCGAGCCTGCTCAAACTGCTTTATCTCGCGCATGCCCCGAGCAGCGGCGGGATACGTCTGTTCGGCCAGACAACGCATGGCCTGAAACGCAAGCAATTATCGGCCCTGCGGCGGCGGATCGGGGTCGTGTTTCAGGAATTTCGCCTGCTCGATCACCTGACGGCCTTCGAGAATGTCGCGTTGCCGCTGCGTGTTGCGGGCCGCAAGGTCGGGTCATATCGCAATGAGGTGACTGATCTGCTGCGCTGGGTCGGCCTCGGCGAGCGCATCGACGCCCTGACACCGTCCTTATCGGGCGGCGAACAGCAGCGGGTCGCTATTGCCCGCGCGCTGATAAACAAGCCCGACCTGTTGATTGCAGATGAGCCGACCGGCAATGTCGATCCTGAAATGGGTATGCGGATCATGCGGCTGTTCTCCGAGCTTAATAAACGCGTCGGCACGACCGTGCTGATTGCGACACATGACCTTGACCTTATTCGCGAATTTGACGTGCCGGTGTTGCGAATAAGCGATGGTCTACTGGTCCGCGATGTCGAGTTTGGAGCCGCCTCATGAACCGCGAAACCCCGCTTCTGCCGGTCAGTGACGCGCGGGAAGCGGCGCTTTTCTTCGTCGTTGGAGCGCTGTGTTTCCTTGCTGCACTGGCCGCACTTGTGTCACGCGGAACCTATACCGCTGCGCAGGCCTGGGGCGATCAGGTTGAGGGCGAGATAACGGTCCTGATGGAGGAGACGGATCGCCGCGCTGCTGAAGCTGCCGCCGACGCGATTTCACAGCTGGCCGGTGTGGTCGATGCCCGCGTGCTCAGCCGCGAAGAGCTGGAAGACCTGCTCGAGCCGAGCTTTGGGCCTGGCGGTATGCCAAGTGGTCTGCCTTTGCCGCTGCTGATGGCGGTGCAGAGCGATGCCGAAACGGAAGACCAGAGTCCGGCCATTGAGGCGATCCTGGAGGAGCGCGGCATCAAGGGCGAAGTCAGCGCGCATTCAGGCTTTGCCGGCGATGTCCAGCGCGCGCTGGGAATTCTGCGCTTGTCCGGATTTGGCATGGTGGTGCTTTTGGCGGCCACGGCCATCGCGGTGATCGCTTTCGCCACACATGCCGCCCTATTGGCGCGCCGGGATATTGTTGAAGTCCTGCATCTCTCAGGCGCGGAGGACCGGTTCATTGCGAGCCTGTTCGAGCGACGGTTCTGGATACTGGCCTTGAAGGCCGGATTTGCCGGATCTGTGGCGGCGCTCGGCGCAACCGCGATGATCGTGTTCTCGGCGTCCAATTCCGGCGCTGAACTTTTACCGCGATTAAGTCTTGATTTTTGGGACCTGGTGATCCTTTTGGTGACGCCGCTGGCGGCCGGCGCAGCCGCCCGCATTGCAGCGCGGGTAACGGTCATGCGATCCTTGAAAGAATACTTGTGAATACAATACGTTCCGTCATTTTCTTCCTTTGGCTGTATGGCATGATGACGATCTATGCCCTGGTCTGCCTGCCCGTCATGCTGGTATCGCGGGCCGGGGCACGCGCCGGCATGAGGGCCTATTCGCGCAGCGTGCTGTTCGGCCTGCGCTGGATCATGGGCATCACCGTTGAGATTCGCGGACGAGAACATATTCCCAGCGGCGCAGTTCTGGTCGCTGGCAAGCATCAGGCGATGCTGGACGTGTTTATTCCGATAATCATGTTCCAGGATGCCCTGATGGTCATGAAAGAAGAATTGCTGTGGTATCCGGGGCTTGGTTGGTATGCACTGCGCTCAAAGATGATCGCAATACAGCGCGGCGGCACTGCGAGAACCGTCAAGAAAATGGTTGCACAGGCCAAAGTGCGCATCCACGAAGGCAAAGGGCGCCAACTCGTCATTTTCCCGGAAGGCACGCGCGGCGCGCCAGGTGAAAAAACAGAATATCACCCCGCCGGAACGCGGGCCTTCTACAAGGCGCTGAACCTGCCGCTGCTGCCAGTGGCGACCAATTCAGGCCTGTGCTGGAAGGCGCGCGGCATCACGCGGCGCCCCGGCCATGTCGTCTACGAAGCCCTGCCGGTGATCGAACCTGGCCTTGGTCATAAGGAGATGCTGGAGCGTCTGGAGCGCGAGATCGAAGCGGCCAGCGACCGATTGCTGGATGAAGGCCTGAAGGCGCAGGGCCGCACCCGCGCCGACCTTTAGGCATGGCGGCGCCGGACGATCAGGCACTGGATCAGGCTTGTGCTGCTCTGGCTACCCGCGATCCGGTCCTGGCGGCGGCATATGCGGCGATTGGGCGGCCGGTCTGGCGCACAGCTGACCCAAGCTACGAAACGCTGGCACGCGCCATTACCTACCAACAGATATCAACCAAGGCAGCGAGCACGATCTGGCACCGTGTGGTCGATCAGTTCAGTGGCAGCGTTTGCGCTGGGCCGGTGCTTGCAACCGGCGATGAGACGCTGCAGGCCTGCGGCCTGTCACGCCCGAAAGTCAGATATTTCAAGACCATAGCCGAAGCGGTGGAGACCGGCACGCTGTGCTTTGACCGGCTGCAGGCGGCTGATATAGGGGAGGCACGCACGGAATTGCTCGCCGTGACGGGCATCGGTACATGGACGGCAGATGTCTTCCTGATGAATGCCATCGGCAAGTTGGACGCGTTTCCGCATGGCGATATTGGCCTGATCGAAGCCCATCGCCAGCTTTCAGGGTCGGAAAAACGCCATGATCTCAAGGCATTTTCAAGTCTGGCGGAAGCTTGGCGTCCCTATCGCGGTGTCGCGGCGCATTTGCTCTATGGCTGGCTCAACATGATGCGAAACGCGTGATAGAATCCGTGGATGGACATTCGCCAATTCTGTCATACTTTCGTTATGGCGAATCAGTAATGATGCGCTCGAATCAGAAGGAGATCAGCTCTCAAGACGAAAGTACGACATCCTGAGACCCTCATGATGGAGGCATTCCGTCATGGCTGAGGTCCTCACGGCGCCGCCCAATGGGCGACCTGCACTGGTCTTGAACGCGGATTATCGCCCGCTTTCCTATTATCCGCTGTCGCTGTGGCCATGGCAGGACGTTGTAAAAGCTGTGTTTCTCGACCGCGTCGATATCATCGCTGAATATGACAGCTATGTGCGTAGCCCAAGTTTCGAGATGCGCCTGCCATCCGTCATCGCGCTGCGCGATTATGTGCGTCAGGACCGTACGCCGGCGTTTACGCGGTTCAATGTCTTCCTGCGCGACGGATTCCAGTGTGTTTACTGTCACTCGACGCAGGATCTGACCTTCGATCATGTCATCCCGCGCTCCAAAGGTGGGCGCACAAGCTGGGAAAATATCGTAGCGGCCTGTTCGCCCTGTAATTTGCGCAAAGGTGGCCGGATGCCGAAACAGGCGCAAATGCACCCTGCGATCAAGCCAGCCCGGCCGTCGAACCACCAATTGCAGGAAATCGGGCGTAAATTCCCGCCGCATCACCTGCACGAGACCTGGATGGATTACCTCTACTGGGATGTTGAACTGGACAGCTAGCCGGCAAGGTCCGACAGGCCGAGCGCATCCAGTGTTTCCAGCGTGAGCGCCCCGCGCGCCAGACCCTTGGCGGATTGATAGGCGTCAAGGGCCGCAAGGGTCTCTGCATCCAGTACACCCGTTGAGGCCGATCCGGTTAACGCCGCCTGCAGGCGCGAAATGGCGTCCGGGGTCAACCGGGCGGTGCAAAGCACTGAACGTGTTTCAACCCTGCCACCTCCCACTACGACCTCGCGATCAATGGCCCTGGTAACAGGTCGGACAGTGCGCTCGACATGCACGGCGGGGCGGCGAACAGTATGGACAGTAATATTGCGATAGACCGCGGGGACCTCGGTTCCGGTCTTCTGTTGAGGCGTCTCAAGCACCTGCCTTGTGATCGTCTCATACTTGGCCGGATAGGTGCGATAATCAACACTGGCAGGTGACACGACATGGCGCGTCTCAATGGTCTCATATTGGGCCGGCACCAGGACAGGGCAGAAATAGGCTGCACCGGGCGCGCTGGCATGCGCCAGACCGCCCTCGCACGGTTCCGTCTGGTATTGCCAGATCCGGGTCTCATCGCGCACCAGTACTTGCTCAGTGACGGTCTCGAAGACGGCTGGAGTGGAGACCAGTTCCTGGCTCTCCTCACGCACCAGTATCTCTTCAGTCACCGTTTTGAATACTGCTGGCTGAGCCGGGTTTTCGATATAAGCGTCATGCACAAGCACGCGTCTGGTCTCGGAGCTGAACACGCCCGGTATGGCGACGATCTCCACAGTTTCCGGCTGCACGATGATCTGTTCGCGCGCTGTCTCAGTCACAAGCGGCGTGATGACCTGATCGGTACAACCGGCGCTGTTTGACCCGGTCATGGCGCAGGCGCTGCTAACCAGCAGGCTGGCCATCAGGCCGGTGACTCTCTGTTTCATGCTGAAGCTCCGCGCTGTGTCAGGCGTCACCGTAGCACAGCGCCGCAAAAGGCGAAGTGCTCGGCCTAAGCGTAATCGACACGCTCAAGATAGAGGCCTTCTGCTGGCGCGACCTGCCCGCACAGCTTGCGGTCACGGGCCTGCAGAATGTCAGCCATCCAGGCGACAGTCTGTTTGCCGCGGCCGACATCAACCAGACTGCCAACGATTGAGCGGACCTGGCGGTGCAGGAAGCTGCGCGCCTGCGCGGTGACATGGATAATATCGCCCTGCCGCGAGACATCGAGCCGATCGAGCGTGCGCATCGGACTTGTGGCCTGACAGGCAAGGTCACGAAATGTCGTGAAGTCATGTGCTCCAATCAGGGCCTTCGCTGCCTGCTGCATCGCTTCGGCATCCAGTGCCATGGGCATGCGCCAGGCCAGTCCCTGCTGCAGTGCCAGATCCGCGCGGCGATTGATGATGATGTAGCGATAGGCGCGCGCCGTGGCGTCAAAGCGGGCGCTGAAATCTCCTGCGACCGCTTCAGCCTTCAGCACCGCAACAGGGTGCGGACGTAGATAATGGTTCATCGCATCCGCAATCTTGCGGATTGGACGGGTGACAGACAGGTCCATATCGGCAACCTGCCCGCTGGCATGAACGCCAGCATCGGTGCGCCCGGCGCCGCGCACCTGAACCGGGGCGCCATCAAGCTGGGCCGCCGCCTCTTCAAGCGCTTGCTGCACCGTCATGACATTGGGCTGGCGCTGCCACCCCGCGAATGGCGCGCCATGATATTCGACAGTCAGTTTGACGCGCTGCATGGCATCAGGTCCCAAATGCCGGAGGGTAAATCAGGGTGCCGGTTTCTGGCCCGCCTTGGCCAAATCGCAGCGCCATAAAGGCCGGGCCGCTCCACGGTGCCGTGAAACTGGCGGCAGTATCGGGCGAAAACCCGAAGCGCGGATAGTAGTCAGGGTGACCAAGCACAAAGACCAGAGGCAGGCCCGCGCCCTCCATCAGGGTCAGGCCAAAGCGGGCGAGCCCGCCGCCAATGCCCTTTTTCTGGTGATCCGGATGCACCGACATCGGCCCCAGTCCAGCGGCGCCTTTTTCCCCGTCAATCGCTATCTGGAAAAACTGGATATGACCGAGGATCTGGCGATCATCATGCGCAACAAGAGAGAGTATGCCGTCGCCGGACGCGGCAAGCGCTTCGACAATGCTGGCTTCCTCCGGGCCGCCAAACGCCGCCGTGTTCAGCGCCGCGACCGCTTCGGCATCATCTTCGCGGACTTGCCTGATCCAGATATCCTTCATGTAAACAGGCTCCCGGCCGGAACGGGCAGACCGCGCAGCAAGTCCCCGGCTGACATGGCTTTGGAGCCCGGTTTCTGGGCGCGCAGGAGGCGTATAGCTGCGCCATCGCCGCACTGGACCAGCAACTCATTATCGAGCAGTTCACCGGGGGCGGCGTCTTCGGCCCCATGTTCGCACCGGCTCATCAGGGCCTTCATACGCATGGGTTCTGGCTCGCCTTCCGGCTGGTAGTAGAACCAGGCCCCCGGAAAGGGCGAAAGCCCCCTGATCTGGCAATCAACCTCGGAGGCTGGTCTGGACCAATCAATGCGCTGGTCTTCGGCGCTCAATTTGTGGGCATAGAGGACACCGTCTTCGACTTGTGGCTGTGGTTTGAGCGAGCCATCGGCAAGACCCGCAAGCGCGCGCAGCGCAAGTTCTGCGGCAAGAGCTGCTAGCCGGTCGTGGACCGTTTCAGCTGTGTCGAAGGGGAAGATACGGGTCTGCTCAGACGCGAGAATGGGCCCGGTATCAAGCCCGGCCTCCATCATCATTGCCTCAACCCCGGTCATCTCATCACCCGCCATGATGGCGCGCTGGATTGGCGCGGCCCCGCGCCAGCGTGGCAGAAGCGAGGCGTGCATGTTGAGGCAGCCAAGACGCGGCGCATCGAGCACAACCTGTGGCAGGATAAGGCCATAGGCGACCACCACGGCGGCATCGAGGTTGAGCGCCTCAAACGCCGCCTGTTCCGGCACTTTCTTAAGCGATTTTGGCGTGCGCACCTCCAGCCCCTGCGCTTCGGCATAGGCATGGACAGGTGTCGGACGCAGTTTCTTGCCTCGACCTGCTCGGCGCGGCGGCTGTGAATAGACACAAGCCACCTCGTGCCCCGCCTCGATCAGCGCTTCGAGCACAGGTACGGCAAATTCAGGACTACCCATGAAGGCGATACGAAGCGGTTTGGTCATGCGCGTTCGTGTAGGGGGATTACCCGCGGGAATAAAGCCTGCAACAGCCTACGCGTCTTCGCGAGCAGCTTGCCGCTTGGCTTTCTTGACCTTGTCGACGGCGCGCTGGCGTTTCAGGCGCGAGAGATAGTCAATGAACAGCGTGCCTTCGAGATGGTCCATCTCATGCTGAATGCAGACGGCATACATGTCTGTGGCGATCTCTTCGACCGGGTTGCCGTCATAATCCAGGTATTTGATACGGCACTCGGTCGGGCGTTCAACTTCCTCGAAGACCTCGGGGACGGAAAGGCAGCCCTCTTCATAAGGCGCTTTGTCCTCGGTCAGCGGCAGGATTTCCGGATTGACGAAATAGCGCGGGGCCGGTTCCTCGTCTTCCTTGGCAAGGTCCATGACGATGACGCGCAGCGGCACGCCGATCTGTATCGCCGCCAGGCCAATGCCCGGCGCGTCATACATCGTCTCCAACATGTCATCCATCAAAGCGCGGATGTCGTCCGTAACACCGCCCTCAACGGGCTTTGACACCTCTTTGAGGCGCGGATCTGGAACAGTGAGGATCTCTCGAATAGCCATAGGTCTCAAGTATGTAGCCGAGGCGCGAAGGTCAATATCCAAAGGCCATTGCTGGTCTATTCGGCAAAATCCAGCTCGCCGGTTTTCTTGCTCGTATCGGCCGTCACCTCGATGCGCTTGGTTTCCGGGATCGTCTTGTCGGGCGGCGCGATGGAAAGCTGTTCGAACTTGCGCATGGTCGGCAGGACGCGTTTATCGAGCGATGAATTCATCTTGTTATAATTGTCGACGGCCCCGTTGAGCGACTTGCCGAGCTTTTCGATATGCGCCGCCATGGTGGCTATCCGCTCATATAGCTGCTGACCGAGCAAGGCCGCCTCGCGGGCATTCTCGGTCATCTTCTCCTGGCGCCAGACATAGGACACCGTCTTGGCAAGGCCGATCAGGGTCGATGGCGTGGTGATAATGACATTCTTCGAATAGGCTTTTTCGAGAAGGTCAGGCGCGTGTTCCAGCGCGGCGGCAAAGAAATTCTCGCCCGGTATGAACATCGCGACAAAATCGACCCGCTCATCGAGATTCGACTGATAGCCCTTGGACGCCAGCGTGGTGACGTGACGTGCGACGCTCTGGGCATGGGCTTTCAAATGCGCAGATTTCTGCGTTGGATCATCGGCATTATTGGCCGCCATATAGGCCTCGAGGGAGACTTTGGAATCGACGACGATCTGACGCCCACCGGGTAGATGGATGACAGCATCCGGGCGCTGCGCACCATCCTCAGTATGGTCATGGACCTGTTCGTCAAAGTCGCAATGAGCCGACAGGCCGGCCTGTTCCATGACATTGCGCAGGGTCATCTCACCCCAGCGCCCACCGCCCTTCGGCGCCGTCAGGGCATTGACCAGCTTACCCGTTTCAGCGCGGGTGAGGTGCAGGCTTTCGCCAATCGCCTTGACCTGTTCCTGGATCGCCGACTTGTCCTCAGCGCGAACCTTTTCGATTTTCTCGACGCGTTGTTTGAATTCGGTAAAATTCTTGCCGATCGGCTCGATCAGTTTTTCAAGGTCGCCTTTGGCACCTTCCTTGTGCTTGGAAAAGGTCTCATTGGCGAGATCGAGGAATTGCTTTTGCGCCTGTGCCATCACCCCGCGCGCAATCTCGCCAAACTGTTCCTTGTCCTTGGCCGACTGACCACGTAGCTCGGCCAGTTCAAGCCGGGCCTGCTCAGCCATGGCGCTTTGTGTCTTCAACTCCTGCTCGGTCGCCGCCAGATCGGCATCGGCCTCCTGACGGGTCTCTTTTTCGCGCGAAAACTGCTCGTTCAGGCGGTACAGTGCAGCACCGAGGCCAAGCGCGATCACGCCAGTGATGACGTGAATGAGGTCAAGGCCAACCTGGCCGATCTGAATGAGTGGGTCCATCATCGAATCCTTACACGATTCGATCTAGAACATATACGGAACTTTGTCGATATTGTGGGCAGGTCAGACGTTGAAGCGGAAGTGCAGGACGTCGCCGTCTTTCACCACATAGTCTTTGCCTTCAGCCCGCATCTTGCCGGCATCCTTGGCACCTGTCTCACCGTCATGAGCGACATAATCGTCAAAGGCGATGGTTTCGGCCCGGATGAAGCCCTTTTCAAAGTCACCATGGATGACACCAGCAGCCTGCGGCGCGGTATTGCCTTTATGGATGGTCCAGGCGCGTGCCTCTTTGGGGCCTGCAGTGAAATAGGTTTGCAGGCCAAGTAGCTTGTAACCGGAATGGATCAGGCGGTTGAGACCCGGCTCTTCAAGGCCAAGCGTTTCGAGGAATTCAACCCGCTCATCATTGTCCAGTTGCGAGATTTCCGCTTCGATCTGGGCAGAGATGACAACCGCCTGCGCGCCTTCTTCGGCGGCATAATCAAGCACTTTCTGCGAATAGGCATTGCCGTAAGCAGCGCTGTCCTCATCGACATTGGCGACATAGAGGACGGGTTTGGCCGTCAGCAGCTGCAACATGGTCCAGGCTTTCTGGTCATCGTCTGAAACCTCGGCACGGCGCGCCGGTTTGCCAGCATTGAGTTGTTCGAGCGCGAGGTCGATCAGCGCAACATTGGCCTTTGCTTCCTTGTCGCCCGAATTGGCTTTCTTGATCCAGTTGGCGCGGCGTTTGTCGAGGCTTTCGAGATCCGCCAGCATCAGCTCGGTTTCAACAATGTCGAGGTCAGCCAGCGGATCGATCTTGCCGGAGACATGGGTGATATCGTCATCTTCGAAACAGCGAAGGACATAGATGATCGCGTCGGTCTCGCGGATATTGGCGAGAAACTGGTTGCCAAGACCCTCGCCCTTTGACGCGCCTTCGACCAGACCGGCAATATCAACGAAATTCATGCGTGCCGGGATGATCTCTTTTGAGCCAGCGATCTGTGCCAGTTTGGCAAGCCGAGGCTCAGGCACGGCCACTTCGCCGACATTCGGCTCAATCGTACAGAACGGATAGTTTGCCGCCTGCGCCGCCGCTGTCTGTGTCAGAGCGTTAAATAGCGTTGATTTACCGACATTGGGCAAGCCAACAATACCGCACTTGAAACCCATAAAATTGCTCCACAAACAGGTCCGAGGGGGCCGATTAGCGCATTTTTGCCACTTGAACAGGCTTTAATTGTCGCCCGTACAGTGAATCCGTTGGTAGCTGGCCCCGTACTTGCTACAAAAGCAGCATCAATTGGGAGTTGAACATGAAGTATGACGTGTTCCTGGTATCTGCGATCGCCGACCTAGAAAAGGCCGAGATGGTTGCCCGGCGCCTGCGCGCCCTGAAATTCAAGGTCCGCTTTGACAAGAAGCGCGAACACACAATTGCCACCCCGAAAGACGTCAAGGACGCCAATGACAGCAAGAGCGTGCTCGTGCTGTGGTCCAAAACGGCCTGCGACACGACACTGCCGGACAGCGACTGGGTTCATGCCATGGCGCACCAGGCCCGCGCGCGGCCAGATGTCCTGCTACAGGCGGGTCTGGACCGCGCCAAGCCGGACGAACCGTTCGACCAGGACATGCGTGCCAGCTTTATCGGTCTGGAGCCGCGCAAAGTGGTCAAGGGTTTCCGGGATGTGGCTGTGGCCATCGGCGAAAAAACAAAGCGGACCGACCTTGATCAATGGCTGAGCTTCACAGCCCGCCAGAAAGACGAGAAAGCTGCCTGGCTGAAAGCTCATCGCCGGGACCCGCTGGCCATTGCCGAGGCTGAAAAGCGCAAGCGAAAAGCCGCGGCCAAGAAAGCAGCGACGGCAGCTACGGCGCCAGGCACAGCCAAGTCCATGCCGCTGCCTGAAGTGACCAAAAGCTCGCGCACCGTACGACCCAAACCCGCGCCATTGAGGCTGAAGCCGCCGGTACCACCGACCTATATTGAGCGCGAGATCAGTTCAGGACAGATCATGATCGGGGCGATCTCCGCTGGCATCGCCGTCTTGTTCCTGTTCAGCTACCTGTCGCGCTCGACCCCATCCGGCTTGCCCGGTATTGCCAATGCCGGCCCGGTCCTGACCCAGCAATGCCCGCCGGGGCAAATCCCGGCTGGCCTGCTCGATCCGCTGGCGCATGGCGAGATCATTGACGACACCGAAGAGTAGCGCCTAGGGACTCCAGACAATCTGTTTGGGAGCGCTTTTGTGCATACCGTAATACTTGGACAATCGGATCTGGACGTTGGCGCGCTTGCCTATGGCTGCTGGCGGCTCGACGGTACGGATGCAGCAGGCGCACTAGAGCTGATCCAATGCGCGCTGGACGCCGGGCTGAACCTGATCGACACGGCGGATATCTATGGCCTCGGCACGCCCATCAAGTTTGGCGGTTGTGAGCGGCTGCTTGGCGAGGCGATGCGGCTCGATACTGGTCTTCGCAAGCGTATGGTGCTGGCAACCAAAGGCGGCATCATTCCGCCAAGACCGTATGATTCCAGCTATGATTACCTGATGGGGGCGATCGACGCCTCGATTGAGCGACTGGGCGTTGAGCAGGTTGACCTCTACCAGATTCACCGCCCTGACCTGCTGGCGCCCATTGAGGAAACGGCGCGGGCCCTCGACGATATGATCGCGGCTGGAAAGACGCGCTATGTTGGCGTGTCCAATTTCACCGTTGCCCAGAAGCGCGCGCTGCAAGCGCATCTAAAAGCCCCGCTGATCACAACCCAGCCGGAATTCTCGGCCCTCAAACAAGACCCGATCACCGATGGTACATTGGATTGGTGCTCGGAAACTGGCGCGAGCAGCCTTTGCTGGTCACCGCTTGCCGGGGGGATGCTGGCGACCGGCCGCGGTGAACATGAGCGGCTTGCGCCTGTCCTGTCAGAGATTGACCGGATCGCGAAAGCCGAAGAGGCCACACGCACACAAGTCTGCCTTGCCTTCCTGATGCGGCACCAGGCAAGCGTCATCCCGATTATTGGCACGCAAACACCGGCGCGAATCCAGGACTCTGCCTCGGCCGCAGATCTGCAACTCTCAGCGCGCGACTTCTATTCGGTGATCGAAGCCTATCGCGGCGAGGCGATGCCTTAAACCCAGAGCTATTTTTGCTGTTTGGGATCGTGCTTTGGCGCCGGCGCCAGTCGCATCACTTCCGTCTGGTAGCGCTCATCGCCATCGGAGAATAGCAGTGGGAGAGACTTTACACAGGCGCGGATCAGGCTATCGCGCCAGTCTTCGTCCGCCTTGGCAAAATCGGATAGCACATAGGGCATAACCTTTGATCGGTCGCCCGGATGTCCAACCCCCAAACGAACCCGGCGAAAATCAGCGCCAAGATGCGCGCTCACCGAGCGGATGCCATTATTACCTGAATGACCGCCGCCAAACTTGACGCGAAGCCGCCCCGGCGCGAGGTCGATCTCGTCATGGAAAACGGTAACGGCGTCCGGGTCCAATTTGTAAAAATCGGTTGCGGCGCGTGCTGTCTTGCCGGTCTCATTATAGAAGGTCTGCGGCTTGATCAGCAGGACTTTTTCAGCGCCAATTGTTCCCCGTGATATCAGGCTGGAGAACTTCTCCCGCCATGGTGAAAAGTCATATTCATCAGCAATCGCATCCATGATCATGAATCCGAAATTGTGCCGGTTGCGGGCATATTTCAGTCCTGGATTTCCTTGTCCGACCAGAATCTGCATGACGGCCCCATCCTCGCTACCGTCAGATACAATAATGGCGGAACGGCTCGAAAACCATCCCGCCATCGATTGAAACAGTTTGAAGATCAATCTTCGTCGTCGCTTGACTGGTTGATCGCTTCAACCTCGTCAGCTTCTGGTGCCTCTTCGCCTTCTGCCGCCTCGTCTTCTTCAGCAGCGATACCGCGGCCAACGATGGACGCAATGGTGAAGTCACGGTCGGTGATGGTCGGCTCGGCGCCCTCTGGCAGGGTGATGTCAGAGATTTTGACATTATCACCAATGTCGAGGCCGGTAAGATCCGCCTCAAGCGAGTCAGGAATGCTGTCCGCGCGAACGTTAAGCTCAACCGCGTGGCGCACAATGTTAAGCGCGGCGCCTTTCTTGATGCCCGGCGACGCTTCTTCATTGATGAAGTGAACAGCAACCTCGACTGTAATGACCTGGTTCGCGGTGACACGGTAAAGATCGACATGTTCCGGCTGGTCGGTCACAGGGTGCATCTGGATCGCCTGTGGCACGACCAGTTGTTTCTTGCCGTCATGAACCAGGGTCGCAGTGGAGGCGAGAAACTGGCCCGTATTGATCGCTTTGAGGACTTCGTTCTTCTTGAGACTGATCGCGACTGGCGCGTCGTCGCCGCCATAAAGGACGCCGGGGATAAGGCCCATGCGGCGAGCTTCGCGAGCGCCGCCCTTGCCAATGCGCTCACGCACAGTGACGTTAAGAATAATCTGGTCTGACATGATGTTTCCTTTTCGCCCTGAAGTCCGCCCGCATCATCGCGGGTAACAGCCTGACAGGTCCGGCCTCGCGCCGTCCTTTCAATAAGGCGTGGGCTATAACTGAAGCGGTGTTGCAGCGCAACCGCGAGGTTCAGAGCGCCCGCCCTAATCTTGACTTTTGCGCCGCGACAGCTGTAACGTCACAAGTGTAGCGCTTCAGGGAACCTATCATGACAAATCCTAATCCTTCCGAGCTTGTCTTGCTCAAGCATCTCTGGGGGACCGGCCCCCAAACTGCCCGCGAACTGCATGAAGCGGTTGGTCCGGGACAAGGCTGGCAACTCTCCACGACAAGGACAGTGCTTGGCCGGATGGAAGCCAAGGGGTGGGTGACCCGCAATGGCGACGTCGATCCGGTGACCTTCGAACCCTTGCTCGACCGGGTTGAGACACTTGGCGGTCTTGTCCGCACATTGGCGCGCAAAGTCCTCGATATGGATGGGCCGATCCCGGCTGCCCTGTTTGCCGAGAGCCCGCACCTGTCTGACGAAGAGCTCAGCGAACTGGATGCCATCATCAACGCGGCTGAAGCCAAGGAAGCCAAAACCGAAAGCGACAAGTCATGACCGCGATCTTCTTCATCGGCTTTGTCCTGTTCTGGACTGCGCTGCTCTCCGGCGGTGCCTTCTGGCTGTCACGCGACCCCGTTCCGGCGCGCTTTGCCCACACGATCTGGCGCGGCGCCGCGATCCTGAGTGTCGCCCCATGGATCATTGCGCTTGTCTATATGGTTCTGCCAAAGACCATGGCGGCCCCTATTCCCGACATGCCTTATATCGGCGAGGCCACTGCCGTCCTTGCCACGACACCGGCGGTTCAGGTCATGGTTGAAACAGCCGCAAGCCCCGCCTGGGGTATGATTTTCTGGGCCATCCTGGCGGCTGGATGGGCGACGCGGCTGGCCGTCACCGTGCTTCGGCAGGTCCGTCTGCAAGCGATCAAATCGCGCTCACTGCCTGAAACTGGATTGTCAGCAGCCAACTGGGCGCACCGATTGAAGATGCGGGATATTCCGGACGTTCGCCGGATTCCGTCTGGCTCGCCGTTTTTGGCTGGGATCAGCACGCGCACAATTTACCTGCCGGAAGCTGTCACTGATCCTGCTGACGCCTCGGTTATTTTCGCACATGAGTGCACGCACATCGCCCGCGGCGATCTGATCACGCGGCCGCTCGAACGCCTTGTCGCAGATATATTCTGGTTCTCGCCGTTCAGCTGGATGATGCGCCGGCAACTCGATTATTGGCGCGAAGCCGCGTGCGATCAGCAAACTGCCGCATTGACCGGCGATCAGGTCGGATATGCGCGCGCGCTAGCCAGTACGGCGCGCCTGGTTCGTCCGTCACCTGTCCGCGCACTGCCGGTTGCCGCATTCATTCTGCCGCGCCGGGAGACCCTAAAGAAGCGGCTGACACAATTGCTTGAGTCGGACCCGCAAAAACCGCGCCGTGTGCTGGCTGTCGCCGCCTTTGTCATGGGCCTGATCGCAGCGCCCATGGCCTTGGCTCAAGGCCTGTCTACAGCAACTTCAAGCGTCTTCACCCATGCCGTGATTGTCGATGATCACGCCAAAATTTCCTACCGTTTCGGCAAGGTCCACGGTCCCGATGCGGACAAGCAAATCTGGCATAGCGGCGTTGATATCAAGGCACCGAAAT
>CAYGKE010000057.1:0-16038 GCA_964350465.1 uncultured Hyphomonas sp. | reverse complement strand
ATCTTATAGCGATCGGTGAGGGCTTCATGAAAATAGAGCGCCATGTCGGTAAAGTGATCGATCTCTGCGAGCGTGGTTGCATCCACCGGGAGCTGGGAGAGCGGTGTATCCGGACCCGCAGCGAAAGCAGGCGGTGCCTGAAGTTTTGAAAACCCCTCGCGTAAGTTGACTTCGCTATCGAGCATGAATTGCCCGCTCGCGACGACCTGTTCTCCAGGCACCAATCCCGACAGAATCTCGGTTAAGCCACTTGAGGAGATGCCGGTGCGTACGGCGCGCCCGGCAAACCTGCCATTGCCGAGCGCCATAATGACATGGGCCCCGCGGCTATCGCGCAGGATCGCCTCGGTCGGCACTCCCAGACGCGTTTCGCCGCCAAGATCGAACCGGATGTCGGCATAAGCACCAGGGCGCAGATATCCCTGCGAGTTGTCGATCTCGATGCGGACATCGCCGGTTCGCGTTTGCGAGTTGATAGTTGGATATATGTAGTCCACCCGGCCTGTCGCGGGCGCATCAGGCGCGCTGGGAAAGTCGAGCGAGACGGGCATGCCGGTGTCGATAAGTGCTAGATCCTGTTCAGGAATGGACGCAATAACCCAAACATCAGCATAGGACTGAAGCTTCAAGATCGGCGTGCCGGGTTTTACATAGTCACCCTCGCGCACCTGCAACTTGTCGACCGTGCCGCCAGCTTCAGCATAGACGGGAACCCGCTCAAGCGCTTCTCGGGTCTCGGTAAGACGGTTAATCGTCGCGTTCTGCATGCCGATGGACCGCAGACGCTGGCGCACCGCCGCGATCCGGTTGTCGTTGCCGATTTCGAGCGAGGCGACATAGTCTTTCTGGGCTGCGATAAGTTCCGGGCTGTAAATGCGGTAAAGCAGAGCGCCAGGTCGAACCGTATCGCCTTCGGCGCGCACGGTGAGGTTTTCGATCCACCCTTCAAGCCGTGAAGCAGATACAGATTCCAGCCGTTCATCGGATTCCACGGACCCAAAGGCGCGAACGGTTTGTCCGAAGGAGGCCGTTTCTGCGACGGCGACCCGAACGCCCATTGTCTGGATCATTTCAGGTGCGACCACCACGCCAGATTGTACGGTTTCCTCAGCATACACAGGAATATAGTCCATACCCATGGAGTCCTTTTTAGGTACAGGAGACGTGTCAGGCTGGCCCATGGGATGCTTGTAGAAGAGAATTTCCCGCTCTCCTTCGAAAGCTGCAGGAGAGGCAGGAACGAGGTCCATACCGCATATCGGACAAGATCCATCAGGATCGGTCGAAATGTAATGAGGGTGCATCGGGCAAGTATATTGCTCCGCTTGCGCGGACTGCATTTTTGCTGGGGCTGCCCCGGTTTGGCCGCTGGGAAGCGCCTGCTCACCGCTACAGGCAGAGAGTAGAATAACAAGCGCGGAGGCGCCGAGGAGAAGGGTCTGTTTCATGGTGTCACCAGTAGGGCGTTCATCCGAGCGATAGCGCTATCGCGGCGGGATTGTTCAAGTGCGATTTGCGCGCGAAGGGAGATGGCGGCGATTTCGCCGTCAATGATTGGAGAATAGTCGCCAACGCCGGACTCATATGTTGTCAGCTGCGCTGCGACCTGCTCGGCGATGGCGGCGATTTTTTGCTGGAAAACCGCGATACTCTTATCGGCTGCGCGGCGGGTTGCGTCATAAGCTGCATATTGCGCCGCGGCGGTTCTTGAGGCGGCCATGTAACGCGCCCGCGCCGCTTCCCGCTCGGCTTTTGCAGCCCGCAACGCTGGGGCCTGTCGGTTTTCAGCCCAGAGCGGGATTGTGAATGTCACCGCTCCAGATACCCAATCGTCGCCATCAAAGGTCGACCCCGGTCCGCCGCTGCCCTGGTCGCGTTGCTGATACGTCAACTGTGCGCCCCAATTTGGCTTATATTCAGCTTTTGCCTGATCAACGCCCGCATCGGCGACATGGACGGCCTTGTCGGAGACTCGAACCAGATGGAACGCTCGTGCGTCCCCAGTCCAGTCCAAGGCGGACAGTTCAGGCGCTGGCGTTGCCGGCACCAAACCCACATAATCGATGAGTTGAGCGTCAACCTGGCTCAGTTGTCCCTCCAGTTCGGCCAGAGTTCGAGCAACCTCAGCCCTTTCGACATCAATTTCGGCCAAGCGAAAGACAACCGGCCGTCCTGAATCGATTTCCGTTTGGACGATGGCTTCGAGTTCGGCGTATTTCGCGTCTCGCTCTTCTGCCAAAACGCGCTGGGCCTCTATCCGTCGTTTCTCGATGAGCGCAATATGCAATCGGGCCCGCAACTCCGAAAATCGCATATCTGTTGCTGCATCATTCTGTAGGGCGCGCCGCAGCGCTTCGGCCGATCGCGCGTTGCGACCCGCCCTGTTTGGGATTTGTTGGCGGATGCCGATCGCCTTGTTTGTCGGCAGGAATGAATCAAAAGCGGGATCAAAGATTGGGAAATTATTGATCCCAAGCGAGACAACCGGGTCAGGCAGTCCCGTCGCGGCTTGAGCGCGTTCACGTGACGCATCTGAACCGTAGCGCATGGCGTCCAGCGCAGGGTGATCAAATAACCGCGCTTCAAGTTCGTCCATGCTCTGGGCGATGGCCACAGGGCCAAGCGAAGTCAGCGAGAGCGCGGTTAGCGCAAAGCGAAGGGAATATATTGGGGAATTAGACATCCTGATCTCCAATCCAAGGAGGCGAGCGAACAACAAAAAAACCGCAATCGGTCTACGACCGTGCGGCGAGACGTGTTCACGTCAATCAGATCAGGAGGATTTGCTTTAGCTGTATGAGCGTTGGTTTGGCGACTTGGTCCAACCTGGGCGGACCTGTCGCCTGAATGAGGCGAGGCGTGTCGAAACCTGAAAATCGGATCGTAATAGAGGTTATCAGATCGGGGGTCTGGTTTCCGGTAACTGGGGCGGGCTGGAGCACTTCGTCAGCGCTCGCAAGCGTTGTTTCGCAATCTACGCATCCGGTACAATCAGGATCGTCTGGAGCAGTGGGCGAGGGATTGGTTGCCATTCCAGCCATATTATCATGGCAGTCATCATTGCTGGCCGCTGCCGCGGCGTCGTGATGTACGCTGATGTCTACATGAGCTGAATCAGTATGGCCTGAAAGGCAGCAGGCCATTGCCGGGGCGCTGATCATCGCGACTATCGCAAAGATAGAAAAAAAACGGGCAATTGACATCATTGGCTTGGCTATAACCGAAATATCTAAAGAAACAAATACTTCACACAGGCATGCACTCCGAGAGCGCTGCTATTTACGGCGTCCACCCAGAACAGCGACCAGCTCTTCGACTTTCTCTCGCCGCGCTTTCAGATCGTCGCCTTTCAAGGCGCTTTCAACACAGTTATCCAGATGATCGTCCAGCATCACTGCCTCAAGGCTGGAGAGCGCGGCCTTGATCGCCTGAACCTGACGGACAATGTCGACGCAATAGCGATCCTCATCGACCATTTTGGCGACGCCGCGAACCTGTCCCTCGATCCGGGAAAGGCGGCGTGTGACATTTGTACGCGTAACCTGTTTCATTGCAAATACCTCTCAGGGGTATAATGATGAAAGCCCTCGCCGCGTCAAGATCGAGGCAGAATTCCATAAATGACTCGTTTTTGAAATGGGACTAATATTTTTGAATGAGGGAACGCTCCATCTCCGCCGTATGAGTGTATTGGATTCAGGATTAATGAGGACCAGCACCGACATGAACCTTCGTAGAAAAATCTTTGCTATCGCTGCGATGGCAGCGACGCTCTTTGCCGCGCCGGCATTGGCCCACACGGCGATACAGACAGCCAATATCGAAAATGGCGCGACATTGACCGAAGCGCCACCGGCATTTGAGTTCAGCTTCGGCAGCGCCGTCGGGCTCGCCGCGCTCGAGCTTGAGACAGCGGCCGGGAAAGCGGTTGAGATGAGCTTCGACCTGCCCCGGGACATGCAGAAGGACTTTTTTGTTGCGTTGCCGCCTCTCCTCAAAAACGTATACGTTTTGAAATGGCGGGCGGTGGCGAAAGATGGGCACGTCATGAAAGGTGAAGTCTCATTCACCATTACCGGCTAAACGGCCCAAATGCTGACGCTACTCGTCTTCTTTTCAAAATTCGGCCTCTATATCGCAGCGCTGATGGGTATCGGCCTATTGTTGCACAGCGCAGCAGCAATCACGACGTCGCGGCGCTGGCTGCTCATACTGGGGGTAAGTCTGCTTTTTGCCATCTCGCTCCGACTTATCCTTTTAAATGCGCAATTGGCGGGCGGCCTGACCGGAGCATTATCGCCGGACACGTTTAGCTGGATTTGGCCCGCCAATCGCTTGCAGGCGATGGCGTTAATGGGCGGTGCTGGCCTGATGGCGGCTTCAAGCTTAGCTCGTCTGAGATTTCTAACACTTCCTGCGGCCATCCTGATTGCTTCCGGTTTTGGGTTTGGCGGCCATAGTCAGGGTCTTGATGCGCCGGGCCTGGCCCCATGGCTCGCGGGGCTGCATGCTCTAATCGCGGGGTTTTGGATTGCCGCGCCGTTTACACTTTGGCCTCGGACGGATTTAGACATCGAGCTAGTCCATGCCCGAATGGAGCGATTTAGCGCTATAGCTCTGTGGGTGGTCCCGCTCCTTTTTGTTTCCGGGATATGGTTGATGCTTCGCCTGTCTGGACCTCCCAGCGCGGTAATTGCCAGTTCGTACGGACAGATTCTGCTTGCAAAACTGCTGCTCGCCAGTCTGGCGCTGGCGATCGGTGCTTGGAATAAATTGCGGATAACGCGGTTGTTAAGAGAGAATGCTGAGCAAGGGGTATCCAGTTTGAAGCGTTCGCTTGGAGCAGACATTATGCTATTTTTTGGTATTTTGTTGCTCATCGCTGCGGCGACAACTCTGACCGGGCCAGGCGCAGTGTAATCTGCGTTGGGCGCTGTTAGACAAACTACTTTTTGATTGATTAGCAGGTCTATGCAATCAGCAATGGCGTGATAGAAATCTCAGTTGAGGGATGTTGGACCGCATTGGTAGACACCACTCTCGACGAGACAGCCTTGAGGTTCTCATAGGCCTCAGCGGCAAAAAGTGGATGGACAACGACGCAGATGGGTTTGGCAAATCCAGCGGCCTCGAAGTGGCGGGCCGCCTCTATCATGGTCCGTCCGGATGAAGCGATGTCGTCAACGAGAACAGGCTGGAAGCCGGTCCAGTTTTCAAGCCCAGGCGCTGTGACTTCTACATTGCGGTCACCATGGCGGATTTTGGAGAGCACCATATGCCGCGCGTCAGCCCGTTCAGCTACGTCAGACACCCATTGTTCACTCTCAGAATCCGGGCCGATAATAAGCGGCTTGTCGACATGCGCCTTGATCCACTCGGCCAGAGCCGGGGCGGCATGAACAACCTTTGTATTGATAGAAAAGACCTCATCCAGACTGTGGATTCGGTGTAAGTGTGGATCAACGGTTACGATGCGATCGAAGGCGCCAGATAGCAATCTGGCGAAATGTCCTGATGACACAGATTCGCCATCTGAGAACCGCTTATCCTGGCGCATGTAGGCAAGGTAGGGAGCAATCAGTCCGACTGATGTGGCGCCTAGCTCGCGCGCTGTATAGGCGGTGAACAGCAGTCCTGGCAGTTGTGGATCGGGCCGTGCGAGCGTGCACACTAGCTCGACGGCTTTTCCGGCGACATCGGAAGTGATGCGGACATAAGTCTCGTCGTCTGGAAATCGGCGATGTTTCAGGCTGCCGAGTTCAGAATTTGTGATTTCTGCGAGCTCAGAGGCCATCGCTTCATTGCCGGGAAGGGGGATGTAAATTGTCATGGGTCAACCCTTGATGGTAAACAGGTTGGAGTTGGAGACGGCGTAGCTCATTGCATAGTCAAGCTCGCCAGACGCCTCAGCATGGATCGTAACAAGCGGCTCGCCGATCGCGACCTTCTCGCCCAAGCGCTTGTGCAAGGTCAGACCGGCAGCAGGGCGTTGCGGAGCGCCCGCAAGTTTTGCGAGCCTCGATAGCTTCCGATTATCAATCGCTTTCAATATTCCCGATCGAACTGCCGTGACAGGTGCGGTTTGCGGTGCACGTGGCGGCTCGCGAAGACCGCCTTGAGCAGCGCATATGGCTTGGAACTTCGTCCAGGCGGAACCACTGTCGAGGGCATCGCGGGCCATTTCCACTCCGGTGTCCGGCTTGGCCTTGCCCGCCAGTTCAAGCGCCGCAGCTGCCAGCGATAGCGCGCGTTCGCGCAGGTCTGCAGGTGCACTTTTGCTTCTTTGCAGAACCCGTAATACGTCCCAGGCTTCAAGCGCTGGTCCGATGCCGCGCCCGACGGGTTGAAGTCCGTCGCTGAACACGCATTGGGTCTTCATCCCAAACCCGCGAGCAACAATAGTCATGTGCTGTGCGAGGGAGCGGGCACCGCTCGAACTGCGAACTTTTGCGGTTGGTCCTACTGGCAGGTCCAGTACAACATGGGTCGCGCCTGCAGCAATCTTTTTTGACAAGACCGATGCGATCAACTGACCTTCTGCGTCGATGTCGAGGGCTCGCTCAATACGGATCAGAATATCGTCTGCCGGACTGAGTTGGACTGCGCCGCCCCAGACGAGGCATCCACCTTCTGCTCCAACCACTCGTCTGATATCTGCCAATGATAGATCAACCGGCGTGAGCGTTTCCATCGTATCGGCAGTTCCGGCCGGCGAGGTTATGGCGCGCGATGAGGTCTTGGGAATCGTCAAGCCCAGGCTGGCTAGGATCGCAACGACAATAGGCGTTGTGCGATTTCCCGGTAGACCTCCAATACAGTGTTTATCGACGACCATGTCGCTGGCCCAGTCGAGCTGTTCGCCAACTTGCACCATGGCCCCGGTCAGTGACGTCATCTCATCGATATCGAGGCTCAGCGTTGAGCAGGCTGAGACAAAAGCGGCCAGATGCACATCAGAATAAAGTCCGGCGGCAATATCCGTGATGATGCGCTGAAAACCATCGCTGCCCAACCGTTTTCCGGTCATCCGTTGACGCACATCGGACAGCGATGGAAGGGTCGGTGCATGGCTGATTTTGAGGTCTGCGCCCGGTTCTGCACCAAGCCGGATCCAGGCAGCCTCCGAGAGGCCAGCTTCAGTCAGGGCGAGCCATTCATCGTCGATCTGATGCAGTGTCGCGACCACGTCCTGTTCGCCGCAGCTGACTAAAACGCGCGCGCGCGAGGTTAGGCCTTCCGAGCGGCAGACGGGGCAATCGGTCCGCATCAGGACGATCGCATCATCCTGAGCATGCCATCTGAGCCTTCGAGCGGTCAGTTCCGCGGCGGCGTGAGAACCGGTGTCTTTCGCCATTATTCGTTGCCTCCAAGCTCATAGGTCTCGTTTACTGCGACGACATTACTGTGCCAGCCGAGCTCATCATGCATACGCTTGGAGAGCGCCTCTGATGCCGCTGGTTCGCCGTGGACGACAAAGGCTTTTGTGGGCCGCGATTGAAAGCCGCCTAGCCAGGTCATCAGTTCGTCTGCGTCGGCATGCGCTGATAGGGCGGGCAGGCTGGCAATCTCGGCGCCGATATGAACGTCGTGGCCGAACATTTTGACTTTGCTCGCGCCTTTGAGGATCTTGTCACCGCGCGTATCGCCCGCCTGATATCCTGCAAACAGGATCGTACTCTTTCGGTCGCCGCCGAAGGCTTGAATGTGGTGCAGGACCCTCCCGCCTGTGATCATGCCGCTCGCGGCGATCACAACCTTTGGCATGATGTCATTTGTTATAGCTTTTGATGCGTCGACGTCCCGCGCATAAGAGGCAATCGCGCAAGTTTCCTCACAAACCTGAGCCGAAAACCTGTGATCGTCGAGATGCGAGCAGAGGAGTTCTGTTGCGTTGATCGCCATCGGGCTATCGAGATAGATTGCAACATTCTGGAGCCGGCCTGCTTTTTTGAGCATCCAGATATGATAGAGAATGAGTTGTGTGCGTCCCACGGCGAAGGCGGGAATAACCACAGTGCCGCCGCGTCTGACTGTGCGTCCTATAACATCGCCCAATTGTTCCATGGGGTCGAGTTTGGGGTGAGTGCGATCCCCATAGGTCGACTCTATGACGACATAATCAGCATTTTGCACCGGCTCGGGGTCAAACATGAACGGATCGTCGTAGCGACCAAGGTCACCGGAGAAGACGATGGTCTTGCCGCTCCAGCGTACCTCCACGGTCGATGCGCCAAGAATATGGCCTGCGCGGCGCAGATAGATATCCGCGCCAATGGCGAGATGAATGTCTTGGTGAAAATCGATTGGAGTGAGTTGATCAATTGCCGCTTCTGCATCGGCAATTGTATAGAGCGGATGAGCAGGCTTATGGCGGGTATAGCGAAGCCGATTGGCCCGCTGAGCGTCTCGTTCTGAAATATACGCGCTATCGCGCAGGAGGATTTCGCAGAGGTCTTTTGTTGCGCTCGAGCAATATATCGGACCGCTATAACCCTCCCTGACAAGTTTGGGCAAATATCCGCTATGATCAATATGGGCGTGTGTGATGATGATGGCATCAATCGACTTTGGATCAATCGGGAAGGGGGCCCAATTGCGCTCGCGTAGCGCTTTATAGCCTTGAAAGAGACCGCAATCGATCAATAAGCGCTGGCCTTCATATTCGAGGAGATGGCGCGAACCGGTCACGGTTCCTGCGCCGCCAAGGCTGGTCAAGGTGAGGCTCATGACACAGGCTCCGCAAGCGCGACAGGTTTTGATCGGGTGAGCACGGATGGGTCGCCCTGACCCTCAATGGCGCGCCGTTCATCTGCCGACAGAAAATCAGGAGCCGTTTCCCGCAGCAGGGTCATGGCGGCATCGACGGCATGAGCCCATGTGCAGCGATTGGCGAACAGCATGCCTGGCACATCAAATGTTCCGCCGCGAGAGATATAGCCCAGTGCGCGCAAATGATCCGGGCCGCCATCCAGGCGTCTCAACAAGCCCACCATTGGTTCGGGACGGGTATGGGTTAGCAGGACTCTCGGTGTTTCCGGCGGGAAAAGAGATTGAAGCCTGTCTTTGCGTGCTGTGAAAGCTTTTTCAAGCGGATCGCGCCCAACGCGAAATTTGCCTGGTTCAAGGATCAGGGTGACACAGCATGATAGGCCGCGCTCGGTGAGGCGCAGGAAGGCAGCGAGCGCTTCATGCGCCTGATAGGCGCCGATCGCGACAAGTTGAATGTCTGCATCTGTGACGTTGCCGGCGATGTGAAACGCGCCGATGTCGAGCGCTTTTTCTGCTTGTTCTTCAGATAATAGGTTTGGGACGGCTCGTTTCGGCGTCACGAGACAGGCTATCTCGCCATGCCCGCGATACACGGTGCGTAGGGCTGCGGCGGCACTCGCCGCATCTACCGGGAAGATCACACGGGAGGTCTCCGACATTTCTCCCAGCAAGGCTTCGGGCAATGTTGGGTCCTGGTGGGATTGCTCATTTTTGGAGTTCTCCCAGGTGTGCGACGTTGCAATGAGTGGAACGCTGATCCAGCCTGGAGCCTGATCGAGTTCTTTCTGGCGCCGCGCGAAGATAATCTCCTGGCGCAACGCGCCGAGCATCTTCATAGCGAAGGCCTCGTAGCTTACGGCGAGGTTTAGCCCGCCTTTATTGCCAAGGGCCGCAGCGATAACAGCCTCTTCATTCAGGGCTGTGATGACGCTGCCATCTACAGATTCAGGCGTGCCAGGCTCGGGGACGTTGACCCGGTGCTTGAGCATTTCAAGCGTCAGCGGCATGTGGTTGCTGCGCAGCTCATCCGGGTTTCCCACACGAACCCGCAAGTGTGGATTGGCGCGTACGATTTCAGTGAAACACTGGTCGATGGCATCCATAGCGCATTTTGGGGCAGGCGAGTGGTTCGATACTGCTTCGGACGCAGGTATTATGGGGCTAGAGACCTTGCGAGCCGCGAGCGGGTTGGCGCTTTCAAGCATACGGTGTTGGCTTTTGTGGACATTTAGGGCCCGGACCGCCTCATCAATAGTTTTGGGCGGCGTGTAGAGCGCTTGCACACCTTTGTTGAAACGCGCGCGCGCGTCAGTGTCATTATACGGATTACCGTCCAGTGGGAGATTGTGCGCGCTATTGCTCCCGGCGCCTGGAAATCCAAACCCTTTGATGCAAGGCGCAATTAGATAAGGCAGGTGTGCAGGGTAGGGGCCGTCTGTGTCGCCCAATTTTGAGAGCCGAGTCTCAGCCTCTAATATGCCCCAAGCATAGGATAAGGGGTCATGACCATCAATAATGATTGGATCAAACCCGCTTAAAGTCAGATGATTGACCAGCCAATCAAGCCCGCCTTCCTGGCTGATTTGCGTGCGCTGTTCGATGCGCCGACCGTTCAACACCATAACCGGCACCGCGAAACCGCTATCGCTGGCGCGCCACCAGCGCGGCGCCCAGTCAGACCCGCGCTGTTCTTCGAATGCCCCATCACTTAAAAAGGCGACGAGGCGCTCGCCTGGCAACGGCATGTGGATGTATTGCAGGCTGGCGAATCCAAGATACCCGCCTTCCGACAGCCCGCCTGCGGTGTTCGGATTGACGTGGCTGCCGAGCGGAACGCCGGGGCGACCATCAGGGGTAATCGCATAGCTGTAAAAGTCGCTAACGAGCCGGGAGAGACCGGCTTCGGTGCGATCATAACGGTCTCGCTGCGACGCTGAGACATCGCCCGTCAGAACGTTAATCGCCTCGATTGCGGCGACACAGTGGCCCTGTCCGAGGGACCAGGCGCGGGTATTGCCGGTCAACGCATTGGCGGCGAGATAACCTGCAAAGGCAATCGCCATGTTGAGTGATCCGCCCATGTGGCCCTCTGGCGTGGGTTTGAAATCGTTTCTCCCGAGCGAGGCACCGGACAGGTCAACGCGGCGCGCATACGACATGTGCGCGATGAGCCACATTGCCGCATTCGCGAGTCTATCTGTCGCCTCGAATAGATTTGAGGCCTCGGACCCAGTAAGCGCCAAAAGCCCGCGGTCGGCGTCCTGCAAGATACTTTGCAGGCGCTGCTGCGTCTCATTGTTATGGATGATTACACCATATCCGCTTGTCCAATGTTCTGTCATGGTCGCCGATCTTCCCTTGCCAGTTCGCGCATCTAAATGAGGTAAGCAGTGTTGATACGGCGCGTGACGGCTAAACCCTTAGGACCAGAATTGCGTGGATTGAGCCTAGCTTTCGCTCCCTAAAAACGCTGCCTATAAGCAGAAGATCGGCGATCTCCATAAAGGCTCAGTATCGCTCAGAAAGGGTTTTCGATGACGTGCGAAACGACCTGCGAACTGTCTGGTGCGAGCGACTTGATTGCTCTCAATAAGTCCTGCTTTTGTATGACCCTTCGCAGGGTTGATCTAGATGAAACCATTTTGGACTATGCCAGAAATCATCAGCTTTCCGGGGTGCTGGCCTCGCGCCCAAACCTGTTTGCCGCCACAGCCGTTTTTGTTTCGCCCAGCGATCTGAAGGCAATGCAAGCTCAGGTTTCTGCAATTGAAGCAGTGGCAGAACTTGCACCGTATCAAGACGCCGCGTTGGCACGAACAGAAGATAAGGTCATCGGTGCTCAGGCGGGTACGCGCGGTCTCTTTATGGGATACGATTTTCACATTTCCGAGCACGGCCCTAAACTGATCGAGATTAATACAAATGCTGGCGGCGCTTTCCTGGTTAGCGCGCTCCAGCGCGCTGCGGCAAAACACGCCGAGGTTTGCGCAACTGCGCGTCTCACAAACCCAGATACGATAGATAAGCTCCTGGTCGAAAGCTTCATCTCAGAGTGGCGGGCCGCCGGACGGGAAGGCCGTCCAGCGAGACTGGCTATTGTCGATCAGGAGGCGTCTGAGCAGTATCTCTTTCCAGACATGTTGCTCGGCAGAGACTTGTTGGCACGCAACGGAATCGAAACTCTGATCCTGGGCCCCGAGGCGCTGACCTACAAGAATGGCGTTCTTACCAGTAGTGGGGGGGCTATCGACATGATCTATAATCGGATGACGGATTTCGATCTGTCTGAACCGGGTCATGCTCATCTGCGCGCGGCACTCTTGGACGATGCGGTGGTTATCAGTCCGGCGCCGCGCCAGCACGCCGTCTATGCCAACAAACGAAATCTTGTCTGGCTGAGCGATCCAGATTTGCTCGAGTCGTGGGGTGTTACTGAAGCAGACCGCGCTGAACTTGCGAAAATTCCCGAAACGCGCCGCGTCACAGCAGACAATGCCGATGAACTATGGGGCGCTCGGCGGGGATACTTTTTTAAACCCGCTGCGGGCTTTGGTGGCCGCGCCACTTATCGCGGCGCCAAGTTGACGAAACGGGTCTGGTCAGCAATTTTGGAAGGCGATTATATTGCGCAAGCCTTGATCCCGCCCACAGTTCGCGCCGTGACCGTTGATGAAGAACAAGTCACGCTAAAATATGATGTTCGCCTCTACACCTATGCTGGAAAAACACTTCTACTCGCTGCGCGCGTTTATCAGGGACAGACGACGAATTTTCGCACCAGCGGCGGCGGGTTCGCGCCAGTTTATCAGTTTGATGATTAGATGCTTTTCTTGAGCCTCGGCGCGGCGTTTGGTTTGCCGCGACGAAAATCGTCGCGAGCAGAGCACCGAATATAGCAAGGCGTTGGGTTGAAATAGACCGTTGCGAGCGTCCTTTTTGGGGCGAATTTAAGCCTCTGGTTTGATCTTTTTGCTGCGCCCAACCAAAAGCAGGATCATCGGAGCGCGGCTTGCTCGGCTTTGATTTGGTCGAGAAGATCCAGAATGGAGCCCCGAATAGAAAACAGAACGACATGGATATTGTCCTGCGTCGCATATACGATCTGAAGAGCCGTCAAAATCTCTGGATCGTTCTGAAGCATGTCTCGGTCGACGCTCAAGAGTGCTTCAAGATCGCCAAATTTAGTTTTCGGGATGCCTGTGGTTTCGAGGGTCATCGCTCGGAAAATCACGGGTTTTGACTCTGTGACCGGACGCTCAAAGATAGAAATTTGATCGCGGTTTAAACTCGCATACTCATCATAAGCAATGAGCGACCGCCTTAAGGATTGGCTCTCGATCAGGTCCAGGCGCCCAGCTGAAACAAGCTCCGTAAAAGTGGCGGACAAACCAGGCGGAGGGGAAAAACTTGTGGCCTCTCCCATGTCAAGGAATAGAGTTTCCTCGACAAAATCACCGCTCCGAATCCCGCGAATGATGCGACCTGCGGCCGCCACATAGCGGGTATGTGCGGCGATGCTTCGGTCCGTTCGGTCGAGAATCTGCTCAAAGTCCTGCTCGAGCTGTTCCAATGCGATGCGCGCATCCGCTTTATCGCCCCTCGCTTCGCTCCAATTTGTGATCTGAAACGCGATCAGAATACCGACGACGACAATCACGAAGTCGAGTCCAACGGCGAACCAGTTTTGGTCTTTCACATGCTTGGTAACGCGGCGCAGGATCATGACGCGTCTTCCTCATCCATGACAGGCCGCCCCAGGATTTCAAGCGCAGCGCGAAGGCGTGGCTGCAACATGCCTGCCGCTATAGCGATGCGAAAAGCGTCAGCCTCCCAATCATAGAACATCCCGGCAAAGGCTTTGTCCTGACAGGCCTCCTCAAGCGGTATAGCGATCACTGGTTCGCGATAGAGCGGCGGGCTAAGCGGACTATCGCTCAACATCACTGCCAATATCTCATCAGGCCCGCTGACCGCTAGCGGCCCAGGAGACAGTGCGTTTGGCATGGATGCACTTGTCATGTGCTGTTGGACGCGCCGCGCGCGATCATTCTCAAGCAGAAGACTAGCGACACGCAAAAATTCTGTCAGCTCTTCTCGCGCTTCAGGCACCTGATATTGCAAGAACGCGTCATTGCTTAGAAACTGCTTTAAAGCTTCGATTTCCAGCAGCATAATATAGGGCGCGTTTAATGGCACAATCGCCGTTTGGACATTAGCCAGCGCATCTTCATCTGTCCGGCAGGCCCGCAAATCCTGCAGCGCAGTTTGGATAATGGGCAATTCTATCGCAATATTCTCGCGGACCCTCGCCTGCATATCAAGATTGCGGTTCATCTCCACAATGACCCGTTCAAACGCTTCATCATAGACGCGACGGTCTTCCCGGGAAACGCTACAATTGGTAATCTGGAACGCGATAAGAATGCCCACAATGACGATGAAAAAGTCCAACGCCACCGCGAACCAGTTTTGCGTTCTGACGTGTTTTGTGATGCGGCGTAGGATCATTGGTTCGGCATCTGCGGAGCATCAAGAGGACAGGCATCAAGAAGATCGGCTCCCGCGCTCAAGTCTGAGTTAAAAATGTCGGCTTCTATGAGCCATGCTCCGTCGGACTGCCGCTTACGAACTTCGAGAAACTTGCCGACATCGACGCCATACCCGCCAGCCCCGTCGGGAATGAACACGCACGAGCGGCCGCGGACATAAGCGGTTTCACTGTTACCTTCGATGGCTTCGAGGTAAAACGCGATGCGAAAATCTGTTTCGTTCGCCTGTTCCCATTCAGCAATTGCCGCGCGACCTTGTACAGCCAATCCATTCGGTGGCATCATGATCGCGTCAGGCGTGAACAAGTTGGCAAGCGCTTCCCAATCATTTTGGTTGTAGGTTTCAACCCAATTCTTCGATGATGCTTTGATCGTCTCACGTTGCTCTTCGGTGAGAGCGGTCGGAGAAGACTGGCAGGCAGCAAGTGCTGTGGCGACCAGAACGGCTTGTATGAGTTTCGGTTTCATTTGGATCCTTCCAAGGCGCGCGCGTAGGTCTGAACTTCATTCTGCCGCTTTGCATTTTCTTCTGTTGTTATGTGTCCAATTTTTACAGCGCTGGTTCGGGCGTAGCTGGTCCACCCGTCGCTCGGCTAAGCCCCAAGCCCATGGCGGCCGACGCCAAAATCATGACAATCGTAGCGGTCAGCAGGGCTGCATACCCACCGATTTGGTCCAGATATCCAGCGCTGCCCGCGCCGAGCATCATGCCCAGCGCCATCGAACCCATCATTAAAGCATACGAGGTGGCAGCCACGTGTTCTTCGCAGACGCGCATTCCCAGCGTGACCATGCAGAGGTAAAATCCAAACACGATCGTCCCGTAGAACAAATACCAACTTGAGAAAAACAAGTCAGTTGTCGAATCGAGTGCCACAAAAATGAATATTGCGATGATGCAGGCGGCTATGCCCGAGGTCCAATATCCAAGGGTCGCCGGTCCCAATTTGTCGGTTGCCCAGCCGCCAACCAAAAATCCAGCGGCGCCAGAGATGAGATATCCTATCCCTGCCAAGGACGCATATCGCGTCTCACCCCACTGCATCTCCTGGGCCGCGAAGGCCGGCATTGTCGCTTCGATGATGCCTTGGTGCATGCCGTAGAAAATGCAGAGCCCGATGATCAATAGTGGGTCGCGCCGGAGCAAGATGCGGAGGGTTTCGCGCAGCACCGGCCACCAGGCGTCTGGTTTCGCATCGCGGCTCTGTATCGACGTCTCACCTTCATTCCATGGAAAGAGTTTTTCGCCCGGGCGTTCCCGGATCAGGATCGCGGCAAATGCAGGTATCGCGAACAGGAAGGCGGTTGCGATCATCGCGGCTGCAAAGCTCTGATACTCGAGGAAATAGGCGACTAATGCTGCGCCGCCGGCTAAGCCCGCCGACTTCCCGCCAAGCATGAAAGCATTGATCTTTCCAAGTTCGTTCTTGGGGGTCAGGTCGATAATCATCGCGTCCAGCGCCACGTCTTGAACCGCAGTCATCGCCGATAAGGCCGTGCCAAAGATGATGATGGTTGCGAGCTCACTCGGCAATGGACTTCGAATGGCGAAGGCGATCAGCGAAATGATCAGGCAGGTTTGCGCTGCTACGAGCCAAGCGCGCCGCCTTCCCATGGGCAGAAAGGCATAGCGATCAACGACGGCGCCAATAAAAAACTTAAGGATCGAGGGCAGAGAAATGGCCGCGACGAAGGATCCGCTCGGTCGAGGAGGTTGGCG
>CAYGKE010000056.1:0-16719 GCA_964350465.1 uncultured Hyphomonas sp. | reverse complement strand
AGCTGGTTAGAGCGCACGACTCATAATCGTGAGGTCGGGAGTTCAAGTCTCCCCCGAACCACCACCCTTTAACCGATCACAAGATTGTGCTTTAAGCCGTATGCTGCACTGCATATAAAGCCTTTAACCACATCGGAACCGGCCCCATATATGCATGGCAATTGAGATTGCAGACGAAGAATTCCGTTGGGAGGGCAAGCCTTTGCTGGTCAACATGCTGAAGGGGAAACTACACGCGGCCACTGTAACGCAGTGCGACGTTTACTATGAGGGATCTGTGTCAATCGACCAGGATCTTCTCGATGCAGCCGGTATCCTGCCGCATGAACGTGTAGATATCTGGAACATCACCAATGGCGAACGGATCTCGACCTATGCGATCGAGGCGCCGCGCGGCTCTCGCACAATCGGTGTGAATGGCGGCGCTGCCCGAAAGTTTGCCCTGGGTGACCGGGTGGTGATTGCAGCTTTTGTTCAGATGGAAGCTGAATTGGCGCGCCAGCACAAACCGATGGTTGCGCTTCTGGACGAGAACAATAACGTCAAGTCGCCGAGCGCGCCCTACTAAGCGCCTCAGCGATAGTCTATTTTCTAAGTTCGAACGTCACGTTGACCGTGACAGAATAGCCGACTTCACCAGCCGCAATCGGTGTCGATTCGGCAACCATGCCGCGCGCCTGCGCCATCTGCACGGGCTGCGGTGAGAAGTCGCCGCTCTCTGAAATCGTCACGATGCGCGCAACATTGTAGCCCGACGCATTGGCATAGAGCTCAGCTCTTGCAATGGCATCGCGCATGGCCAGGCTGCGTGCCTGATTGCGGGCATTGCGATCATCGTCGAGGGCAAAGCGCAGGCCTGAAAACGTATTGCCACCAGCCTCAACCAGCGCGTCCATGGTCTTACCGAGATTATCAAGATCGCTAACCCGGACGGTCAACTGGTTTGAGGCGGTATAGCCGATCAGTCTGGGCGGGTTGCCGTCCCGGTTGGAATAGTCATAGCGCGGTTGCAGCGAGAAATTCGACGTTTGCATGTCGCGCTTGGCAACACTGGCGCGCTCCAGCGCACTGAAGACACCGTTCATCGCCGCAGAATTATCCTGCATCGCCTTCGCCGCGGTATCGGCTTCACTGCTCACCCCGGCGGTAATGAAAGCGATATCCGGCTCGACGTCGACACTACCCGTCGCCGAGATGGATAGCGTGGTTTCCGGCTGGATCGAGTTGGGATGCGCGCTTTCGATCGGGTCGGCATTGGGCGTGATGGTTGGCTCAGAGGCAAAAGTCACAATGGGGTCCTCCGTGGGCTGACTGTCACTGGACTGCGAATCGCCGCCGCAAGCAGCAAGAGTGATCAGCGCAAGGCCTGACAGGCCAAGGGCAAAACGAGGTCTTTTAAAAGTCATTGTCGCGTCTCCACAGCTTTGAAACACTTGCACACTTTATTGAATTGCGCCATTGCGACGAGATCAAGGCTGGCAGATAAATATCATGTTCAGAGCTTGGTTTGGGCCTGTAGCTCAGTTGGTTAGAGCGGACCGCTCATAACGGTCTGGTCGGGGGTTCAAATCCCTCCGGGCCCACCAAACCTTATTCTTTCAGCAACGCGTCGATCAGGCCAATGGCCTCATAGCTCGCCCAGTCGGCCTCCCCGGCGAGTTGCGCGATCTTGGCTCCACTGCGGGCATAGAGGATCGTCGTCGGAAAACCGCCATCCGCGCCGCTGTCATAGACGATGTTCCAGCCATCCGGCTCTGGCAGGATGGTATAGAATTCCAGCACTCCGCCGCTTAGCTCGCGCAGCCTTTGCCGGGCATAATCGCGGTCCTCGGGCTGGTCGACGCTGATCGCCAGCACGCGAACACCTTTATCCTCGCGTGCGGTTTGCAGCGCTGCCAATGACGGCATTTCGCGTTCGCACGGCGCGCACCAGGTCGCCCAGAAATTGACCAGCAAAAGTTCACCCTCAAAGTCCTGCAAGGACACGCTCGCCCCGTCTTCGCCAACAAATTTCGCCGTGGGTGCCGGGTCGCTGCGTTCTGTCGTATCGAGGTCAGCCAGTGTCCCTGTAGCGAATTTGATGACCGGGTCGGTGTTGCTCCCATTGGAGGACGCGCTAAAGAGCGCGTAGAGGGCCGCAAGGATCAGTCCGGCAAACATGGCCGGGATGGCATAGCGGCTGAATTTCGGCATGGGGCATCTGCTCCTGAGATAGGCGAAGGTGTAGCGCGATATGGCGACGGAAGAAACCAAAGGCCAGCAGATGTGGGGCGGACGCTTCGCCGCACAGCCGTCTGACATCATGCAGTCGATCAATGCCTCGATCGATATTGATCGGCGCATGGCGCGCGAAGACATTGCTGGCAGCCGCGCCCATGCTGATATGCTGGCCGAGCAGGAGATCATTTCAGCTGAGGACAATCAGGCCATACAAGATGGCTTGGACCAGATCAGCCAGGAAGTGATCGCCGGAACTTTCCCCTACCGCGCCGAGCTGGAAGACATTCACATGAACGTCGAGGCGCGCCTGAAGGAGCTGATCGGCGAGCCGGCTGGTCGCCTTCACACCGCGCGCTCACGCAATGATCAGGTGGTAACCGATTTTCGGTTGTGGACGCGCGGTGCTTTGACCGAGGCGCAGAGGGGCCTGCGCAACCTGCAGCGTACTCTGGTCACATTGGCGGAGACGCATTCTGGGTCGGTGATGCCGGGCTTTACGCATTTGCAGACGGCGCAGCCCGTGACGCTCGGACATCACTTGCTGGCCTATGTCGAGATGTTCGACCGCGATTGTTCGCGCTTTGTCGATTGCGCCCGGCGATTGAATGAATGCCCGCTCGGCGCGGCAGCTCTGGCAGGCACTGGGTTCCCGATTGACCGGGACGCCACCTCAGAGGCTCTTGGTTTTGCCCGTCCCATGGCCAATTCGCTCGATGCCGTATCGGCGCGCGACTTTGCGCTGGAGGCGCTGGCGGCGCTGTCGATCGGCGCCACACATCTCTCGCGTCTCGCCGAGGAGCTTGTGCTCTGGACCAGCGCGCAGTTCGGTTTTGCCAGGCTCTCGGACGCATGGTCGACCGGCTCTTCCATCATGCCGCAGAAGCGCAATCCGGACGCTGCCGAGCTGGTGCGCGGCAAGGCGGCGCTAATCACTGGCCAGTTTGCGGCGCTGCAAGGCGCGGTAAAAGCGTTGCCGCTGGCCTATGCCAAGGATTTGCAGGATGACAAGCAGCTCACATTCGCCGCGTTCGATACATTCGGACTTTGCGCGCAGGCAATGACAGGAATGATGGCAACAATCAGCTTCAATACAGAGGCGATGAAAACCGCTGCCGGGCATGGTTTCTCAACCGCGACGGACTTGGCTGATTTTCTCGTGCGGGAGCTTAAGTTGCCATTTCGCGATGCCCATCATGCCACCGGGCAGATTGTCGCCAAAGCCGAAGCCAAAGGCGTTGATCTGTCCGCACTCAGCCTGAAAGACATGCAAAGCGTCGAACCGCGCCTTACAGATGTCGTTTTTTCCGTGCTGACTGTTGAGGCGTCTGCTAATAGCCGTCAAAGCTATGGTGGGACATCGCCGGTTCGGGTCGCCGAACAGGTCGCGCAATGGAAACAGAGGTTAGCCTTATGAAATCTTTGACGAAAACGATCCTTGCCATGACGGCGCTTGCCAGCCTTTCGGCCTGTGGTCTTCGCGGCGACCTGGAACGCCCGCCGCCGATTTTCTCCGACCCTCCAAGTGATGAAGCACTGATGGTTCCGGCCGATGTGCCGGTACAATATGCCGCCAAAGAGGTGCGCGACACGACCTATTTCAACGCCATTGGCGGTGAAATCCCCAAGCCAGCCCCCGACATTGATGTGAATGAGGAGCAGATGGAGGAGGTCAGCCCAGGCTGACGCGATCTCTTGCACCATTTTTCCTATAAAGACGGACGCCTGCACTGCGAGGACGTCGATCTGGGCATGATTGCGGATGCGGTCGGGACCCCGGTCTATGTCTATTCATCAGCCACACTGCGCCGTCATGCCAAGGTCATTGCAGGCGCGTTTGAGGGCATGGATTGCCTGATCGCCTATTCGGTCAAAGCCAATGGCAATCTGGCTGTGCTGAAAACACTCGCCGCTGAAGGGTGCGGCGCGGATGTCGTTAGCGGCGGCGAACTGCGCCGGGCCATGCGGGCAGGTATTCCGGCCAGCAAGATCGTGTTTTCCGGTGTCGGCAAGACCCGCGACGAGATGGAGCTTGGCCTTCGTCAGGGCATCCACCAGTTCAATGTCGAAAGCGGTGAGGAACTGATTGCACTCTCGCAAGTCGCCATGAAGATCGGCCTGACAGCCCCGGTCGCTGTGCGCGTTAATCCGGATGTCGCGGCTGGTGGTCATCCGAACATCTCAACCGGCAAGGCAGGTGACAAGTTCGGCGTACCCTGGGCCGAAGCGCCGGAGCTCTACCACCAGATCAAGGCCCTGCCTGGGGTCGAGGCGGTTGGTGTGGATGTTCATATCGGTTCACAGATCGGCGACCTCGCTCCGATGCGAGCCGCCTTTGAGAAGACGGTTGGCCTGGTCAAGTTCCTGCGCCAGGCCGGGCATGACCTGACAAGGATCGATCTTGGCGGCGGGCTTGGCATTCCATATCAGTCTGGTGATGATCCGGCATCTCCTGCCGCCTATGCGCAAATGATCCGCGAGGTTACGGAGGGCCTTGGCGTGCAGGTGATCCTGGAGCCGGGCCGGGTGATTGTCGGCAATGCCGGCGTGATGATCACAGAGATCTTGTACCAGAAACCAGCACCGGACCGGCGGTTCCTGATCCTCGACGCCGGTATGAATGATCTGATCCGTCCGGCACTGTATCAGGCGCATCATGATATCCTGCCACTCGACGATCCCGGTGCTGACCCACAATTGACCCCTTATGATCTGGTTGGGCCGATTTGCGAGTCGACCGACAAGTTTGCCGAGAAGCGCGAACTTCCGGTTCTTGCACCAGGCGCGCGCGTTGCCTTTATGTCATCTGGCGCCTATGGCGCCGTGCTCTCCAGCCAGTACAATGCGCGGCCGCTGGTTCCGGAAGTCTTGGTCGATGGCGACCGCTATGCCATCATCAGAAGGCGTCCGAACTTTGAAGAGATGATTTCATTGGAGCAAATGCCCGATTGGCTGAGCTGAACCGCATTCCAGGGGTAAAATCCCGCATCGCCCGCACCCTGCGGGGCTTGCGGAGTCTGGAGATTTGGCAGGCCTTTGCGCCATTGTTTGCCATTGTCGCTGTCTTTTCGATCATTGCCATGCTGGGTCTGTTCGAGCGCGTATCGGACCAGACCGCAGCTTTTGCTGCACTGGTTTTCTTTACCGGGACTGTAATCAGCCTGCTGCGCGGTTGGCGGCGCTATCGCTCGCCCGACAAGGCTGATGCGATTGCTGCACTCGACCAACAAAGTGATCTACGCCCACTGTCTTCGCTGCGTGACCGTCCAGCTCGTCCTGACAGCGAAGGCGTTGCACTCTGGCGCGCGCATGAGACCCGCCTGACCGATGCTGCCCGCCGCCTGAACGTACCCGGCTTCCGCGACAGGTGGCACGCAGCTGATCCTGTCGTCCTGCGCCTGATCCTGCCAATTGCCGTGTTCGCAGCGGTGCTGTTCGCCGGTGTGAATGGACCAAGCCGGCTGATGCAGGCGCTCAATCCCGATTATGGCAGCCTGATGGGGGCTGAGACCATCACGATTGAGGCCTGGATTACGCCGCCGCCGCATACCGGCCGCGCACCGGTCCTGTTCAAACCTGATCAGAGCGAGGCCCGCGTGCCCGCTGGTTCTGTCATGACGCTGCGCGTTCAGGCGCCGTCAGCACCAAAGCTGCGCACGATATCCGGGGGTGACCGCCGGACTGAGAATTTCCTCGAAACCCCTGATCAGGCTTATCAGGTGGAAACCACGATCCAGGCCGATACAGAAATTTCGGTGCGCTGGTGGGGCGAGCGCCGGACCTGGACAATCCTCGCCTCGCCAGATGATCCACCAACGGCGATCTTTGTCGAGATGCCGGTGATGGACGAGAGCGACCGTGCCAGTTTTTCCTGGAAGGTCACAGACGATTACGGCGTGAGCCAGCTTGAACTTGCCTTTCGTCCGGAGGGAAGTGATGGGGATTATGACCGCGAGCCTGTTGATCTCGGTGCGGTCTCACCGACCGAGGCTGAGGATGACGCGGCGCTGGAACTGACCCGCCATCGCTATGCCGGTCTGCGTGTTGAAGCGCGCCTCATCGCCACCGATGGCGCTGGCCAGGAAGGCATGAGTGAACCGCATGTCTTTATCCTGCCGGAGAAACTCCTCCTGCAACCGCTTGCCAAGGCGATCCAGGATGTTCGGGTCACGATCCTGCGGGAAGACGAGGCTTATACCGAAACAGGTCCGGCTGAGGATGCAGTGTTGCCGGGTGAACTTTATCTGACCGCTACGCAGCGCATCCAGAATGCGCCTGGCGGTATTGTCCGTGCGGCCTTGATGCTGGATGCCATCACCTTCGAGGCTGAACGCTATTTTGAGGATATCCTAATCTATTCTGGCCTGCGTTCAGCGCTTCGCACGCTTGAAGTTTCTTCTGCCCTGGACGAGGCAAAGACGACTGAGCCTCTGCTTTGGGGGCTCGCCCTGCGGGCCGAGTATGGCTCTGCAGCTGACGCTTTGGCACGGCTCCTGGCCGCGCGCGCTGCTCTTGAAGAGGCACTACGCGATGGTGCGAGCGAGGAAGAAATTGCCCGGCTGATGGAGGCGTTCAAACAGGCGGCGCAGAACTATGTTGCAGCGCGCATGGCTGAGGCTCTGGCAAACGGGCTGGATGCGCCGCCCTCTGATACCGATAGCGGCCAGGCTGGCGGTCAGGGCCTCGGTGGGTCAGACTTTGCCGATATGCTTGATGCGTTAGAGGATCTGACCCAGACGGGTGCAACCGATCAGGCCCGGCAATTGCTGGCTGATATCACGAACATGCTGGAAAATCTTGAATTCCAGCAAGGTCAGGGCTCGGGTGATGGATTCCCAGGCATGCCGGGTGAGCAAGGCGAGTCCGATGAAGACATGCCGGAAAAAGAACGAGAGCTGTCTGACACAATGCGGGAGCTTTCCGAATTGCTGGCGCAGCAGCGCGAACTGAATGACGAAACCCTGGCACAGCAGCGCGGCGAGCGCTCTGGCGAGAACCAGCCGGGCGGCGATCCATCAGATCAGGGCGAGCAAGGCCGCTCCGGTCAGGAGCAAGAGGGCGAGAACGCACCAGGACAGGCCGATGGTCAGACCGGTCGTTCTCTTGTTGAGCGTCAATTGCGGCTTGGCGATTTGGTCGAGGAGCTCGCACGCAGGCAAGGCGACGGCGGCGGAGAAACAGGCGAAGAGGGTGAAGGTGGCGGCCTGCTTGACGCGGATACGCTTGATGCAATTGAACGGGCCCAACGCCGGGCTGGACGCGCCTTGGAAGAGGGCAATGAAATGCGCGCGCTTCGCAATCAGGAGCAGGCGACGCGGCAATTGCGCGAACTTGCCGAGGGACTTGCGGATGAACTTGACGAGCGCCGCGCCCAGCGCCTCGGCGAAGGCGATGAGGGACTGCAAGGATCAACCGATCCGTTCGGGCGTTCTACCACCGGCGGCATTGATGACAGCAATAGTGTCGACATCCCGGATCAGATCGAACGCCAGCGCGCCCGCGATATTCTGGATGAACTTCGCAGGCGCTATGGCGCGACGCCGGATGAGGAAGAGCGCGACTATCTCGAGCGCTTACTCGACCGGTTCTGATTCTGTCACACTGCCCGGCACCGGTTTCACGAATTTCAGGGTCATTCGATCGCTTTCACCAATTGCCGCATAGGTTGCTGGATCGAAGCCTTCGATCGTATTGCCGTCGCGGTCTGCGGTGCGGCTGCGCGGCGGCAGGGTCCAGACACCGAAGGGGTGATCTGCTGTATCGGCCGGATTTGCGTTAATCTCGCTTGCTTCAACAAACGCAAAACCGGATGCCGCAGCCAGTGCCTTGACGAAATCCTCATGCACATAGCCGGTTGAAGCGCTTGGGTCTTGCTCTGAACTGGAGGGCAGTCTGTGTTCGACGACGCCAAGGACGCCGCCGGGTTTCAGGGCGGCAAAGGCATCATCAAAGAATTTCTGGGAATAGTCACCGCTCATCCAGTTATGGACATTGCGGAAAGTTAGAACGGTATCAACGCTTTCAGGCTCGGCGAAACCGCCGGAAATCGCCGAAAACTCGGAGATCACGACCGTGCCATAGCGCATTGGATTGCTGGCATAGACGTCGCGATAGGCCTCGATACGCTCTTCAATACCAGTTCGGCGTTCACCTTCGAACGCATCCGGATCGAAGCTCGCCGCGATCAATGTACCACCGCCAGAGTTCAGATAAGGTGCCAGAATATTGCTGTACCAGCCGTCGCCCGGCCAGATCTCAACCACGGTTTCGTTATTTGCGACCTCCAGAAAAGCCAGCGTCTCAGCCGGATTGCGCCATTCGTCGCGGGCCTTCTCCTCGTCGCTGCGCCAGTCGCCAGCGACAGCCCAATCCAGACTGCCGACTTCTGGGCCGGCTACTTCAACAGGTGCCAGTGCTGGCGGCGTTTCAGTCTCCGGGACCGGTGCCTCCTCTCCAGAACAGGCCGCAAGCGCCAAAAAGGCTACCAGGAACAATCCATTACGGGTCATATTAAGCTCTCCATAAAAGCACTTGAAACGCGATTATTCCTATCCACATAGAGGTTGTAGCGATGCTGCCAAGCGGGTTGCTACCGAAATTCCTGCCAGCGCCGATTATTGGGCTGGGTCTACTGGGTTTCGAACATGAATGACCGAGCGCTTCCAGACCGCGCAAGGTTACAGTTGCTAACACGAGGACTGAACAACATGAGTACTATTGATCTGACCCCCCTTTATCGCACCATGGTTGGCTTTGACCGCATGGCCAACATGATTGACAGCGCCAGCCGTCTTGATGGTGCGCAAGGTTACCCGCCTTACAATATCGAGCGCGTCGCTGATAATGAATTCGCGATCGAAATTGCTGTTGCTGGTTTTGGCGAGGAAGAGCTCGAAATCGAAACCAATGATGGCCTGTTGACGGTTGCCGGCCGTAAGGCACCGAGCGAAGACACCGAAGAGCGCCAATATCTGCATCGCGGCATTGCCGAGCGCGGCTTTCTGCGCCGTTTCCAGTTGGCCGACCATGTCGTTGTCACTGGCGCGGCTCTGAAGAATGGCCTGTTGCGCGTCGAGCTCGTGCGCGAGCTGCCAGAGGCCAAGAAACCTCGCAAGATCGAGATTGGCAAACCGGCGCGCAATCGCGTCAAGCCGAAAGTGATTGAAGGCAAAAAGGCCGACGCGGCCTAGGCCGAACGCAATCTGAATGGCGAAACCCCGGCCCTTGGTCGGGGTTTTGTTTTGCGCGAAGCTGCAGGATCTAGTCAGAGGCCAGCACCTTTGCCCGCGCTTTGTTTTTTGTGCTGCCCTGAGCGCCTTTGGCGCAGCAGCACGAAGCGGGTTCCGGTCTGGCTGCGCCAGGCCATGAACCGGGCTCAGGGCTGTTTTCCAGCACTTGCGACCGCCCGGTCGGAGACTGGTCGGTGGTTTGTTCAAATTGTGCTTGGGAGAGACAGAGGCGGGTCGGAGGTCCGCGGGAGGCAGAACGTCACTTCCGCCGCAGGCACCCGTGCAGACGGGTGCCCATGGACCGACAGTCCGGTCACATCCCTGAGGTCGAGACCCGTCCCTGGATACCCGCCTGCGCGGGCATCTGCGGAGAGATTAAAGAGCCGTTCATGCAGAGGCCGCACATATCCGCGTAAATCCTCCGCGCGCCATCCCTTCGGCGCGTTCGGGTCATCGCCCAGTGCCAGCACGATGACCTGCCCCCAGGCCGAGACCATGATCAGTCGTTCGCGGCCGTCCTGGTCCTTGAGCGCCAGCAGAAAGGCCAGCTGCAACCATAGCCACGGCCAGAAGACCGGCGGGCAATCCTCAAACAGGTCACGGAAGCGGTCAAAGATCATGTGGTCCAGACGGGCTCAATCAGGGGTCAATTGAGGCTCAGTATAGGGTCAGCGACCCCCCGGTCGGATGACTGAAGCCAATATGCCTGGAATAGCTGGGGCAATGGCGGGGATAGATCGTTTCTTGCCGGCGAGAACGCCGCGTGAAAAAGGGATTTCTGAATAGCGTTCTGGGCGTTGAAGCAGATGTCCGCGCAAGATCCTTAGTCGCCCAGCCCGGCAAGCCCCAGCAAGTGGTCTTCCAGCTTGCGGCTCTGCTTTTGCAGGTTGAAACTCTCGAGCGCAAAGGCGCGGCCAGCCTCGCCCATGCGCGCCGTGGCATCGCGGTCAGTCAGCATCTTGCGCAGGTTCGCCGCAAGACCGTCAGCGTCGCCTTCATCGACGAGGTAGCCGGTCTCACCTTCTTTCACACATTCGGTGATCCCGGCATGGCGGGTCGCCGCAAGGGCGCAGCCCGACAGCATCGCCTCTATGCAAACAAGTGGCAGGCCCTCGGCATCGCCCGAGGGTGCGCGCTTGGACGGAATACAGGCGATGCGGGCCTCGGCCCAGTGTTTTGGCATCTCGTCGGCTGGCACCCAGCCGGCCAGCTCTACCTTGAGACCTGAGCCAGCGAGCTTGTCATGCAGGCCCTGTTCGAATGCATAACGCGCGCCGTCTGGCTTGTTGCCGCACAGGCGCACCGTCCAACCGTCCAGTGCCGGTCCGAGTTTGGACAATGCCTCAATCAGCGTGTCGATGCCTTTCTTGGGCGACCAGCGCCCGGCAAAAACGATCAGGTCCTGTTTCTCGCCGGGCTGGAATTTTTCCGGGTCGGCAGTGTTGTGATGGACGACCATTTTCTCGTCTGGGGCACCCTTGGACAAAAGCTCCCGGCGGATGAAATCAGAGCAGGGCAGGATCAGGTCAGCTTGGTCCCAAAGGGCCTGGCGCCGGCGATTATAGACGCGGGTGAAACTGTCCTTGGTATTGGCAGTCTTGGTGGCATCGCCGCCATAATAGGTCACTGCCAGTGGCAGGCCCAGCTTGCGCGCCAGGGGGAGGGCATAGGCGCCGGACTTGCCGAAACTGGCATGGATCGCGACCGGGTCCAGGTCGCGCAGGGTACGTTCCAGCATCGGGCTGACATGGCCCAACTGCTTGAACCCCGCCGTACCGGAAAAGCCATGCAGCAGGGTCAGGTCCATGGCGGTTGCGCCATCTGGAACCGGGCCGTTGATCGTGTGACCAATATAGACCGGCCTCAGGCGTGAGAAGGCGCTATAGCCGCGCGGTATGAAACTCTCCGAGGGCGTGAACATCTTGTCGCAATAGGCGAGAATTGTGCGGGGCTCTGTCATGCCCGGTGACTAGGCGAGGCGCATGGCCTGGTCAATCTGACTTCCGTCAGAGAACCAATTGCCCCTGTGTGATCAGCGCCACGCGTTTGCCGTCTTCGCCGCGAATATCGGTCTGCCAGACCGAAAGGCGGCGGCCAATACGGATCGGTGTGGCCGTCCCGGTCACGGTTGTGCCAGCGGCTGGCGCGCTGAGGAAATTGGTCTTGCTCTCAATCGTAGTGGTGCCCTTGGCGCCGTCTGGCAGAGCGAGATAGGCGCCGGTCGCGCCCAGTGTGTCAGCAAAGGACATGATCGCGCCGCCATGCAGGGTGGCTTGGGTGGTGCAAAGCTCGGGGCGAACCAGCAATGTGCCGACAACCTTTTCGGGCGAAGCCTCGACAATATGGATGCCGAGTGTTTTGGCGAATGGGACAATATCAGCAAGTGATTGGGACATGGGGTTCTCCTGATCTTGTGACGGCCTAGCGCGGCTCTCGCTAGGACAGACAAGGCGGTACTGATAGATCGCTTGGCAGGGCTGGCTGCATCGCGTAGATCAGCCAGTTCAAATTGAAAGTTACCTGTATGTCTGCTTATCGTCTGTTCGGGGCCGAGACCTCGCCTTACTCTGTCAAAGTCCGCGCCTTCCTGAAATATAAGGGCGTCGATTTCGAATGGGTGGATCGCAGCCAGGCAACCGAGGAAGAGTTTCAGGCGCTGGCAAAAGTACCGACCGTGCCGCTTCTTCTGTCGCCGAAACGCGCCGCCAATCAGGATTCCACCAGTATCATTTCGACGCTGGAAGCTGATCATGCTGAACCGTCCGCCGTGCCGGACGATCCGGCCTGCGCGGCGCTGGCGCTGATCCTCGAAGACTATGCCGATGAGTGGCTCAACAAGCTGATGTTCCTGTATCGCTGGAGCGCTAAACCCGACCGCGAGGTCGCTGGCGACCGCACAATGGAACAGCTGCTGAATGGCAAGCTGCCGCGCGCCAAGAAGAAAACCCGTGACCAGATCATCAAGCGGATGCGTGATCGCCTGCCGCTGGTCGGCATCGAGAAAAAGAACGAGAAAATCCTCAAGCCGAGTTTCGAGCGCTTTTTCACGCTGCTCAATGCACGTCTGGAGAAGAGCCTGTTTATTTTCGGTGGACGCCCATCTGCGGCTGATTTTGCCATTGCCGGACAGGTCCAACAGCTGCTCATGGATCCGACACCAACCGAATGGCTGAACGCGAATGCGCCTTTTGTCGTGGCCTGGAGCGAGTTCATGGAAGCGCCCAAGCCGGGCGGGCCATTCACTGCCCTGAGTGAAGATGACGGAACCCTGCTGGCCTTGTTCAAGGATGAGGTCGCGGTGACTTATTTGCCGTGGGCTGCGGCCAATCTCGAAGCCGCCAGGGCCAAACAGGAGCGCTGCTCGGTCAAGCTGGATGGCAAGACCTATGAGCAGGTGACCCAGCATTATGCGGCGCGCGCCTATCAGTCGGTGCTGAACGCATTGGGCAGTTTGAAATCAGCGGACGGTCTGGAAGACTTCCTCGCCGAAGCCGGCGCTAAAGGCGTTCTAGATAAGGACTAATCGCGCTCTGGTGAGCCGGTCTGATCCGCCCAGATATCAAAGCTGGTGATCGTCACGGTGCCTTCGGCGAGATTTAACTGAGGCACATCGGTTTCGGTAAAGGGTACCAGAACAACCGGTCCGTCGCCGTGCGGCTGAATTTCAAGCAGGTCGCCCGCGCCATGATTGAAGACGGCGCGCACTCTGCCAATGGACTGACTGTCTGCATCCAGCACCGCGAGGCCAATCAGGTCTTCAACATAGTATTCATCAATATCAGGCGCGGGTAAGCGCGCCCGTTCGACATAAAGCCGAGTGCCTTTCAGCGCATCCCAGTCTTCTTTCTGAAGCGGGGTTTTCGGCGTGACGATGAAATGGTCCTTGGCCTGCCGGTAGGACTTTGGCTCGAGCACCAATTTGCCGTCCTGCGAGCGAAGCGGTCCGAAATGGAACATTGTCGCAGGATCATCGGTGAGGCTTTTCACCCGAACATCGCCGCGCACGCCATGCGCGCCCAATAGTGCCGCAACTGCAATCAGATCAGGCTTTGTCAAACTCATGGCAAGCGCTCTAAACCGAGCCTTGAGGGAATGGAAGGTTTCAATTTCGCACGCGCATGTCTAGGAATGCGCGCGTCGCACAAGGAATGGGTTCAATGACGGACAGTCTCGCAATCTCGGTAGAGGATGTTAAGGCCGCAGCGGAGCTGCTTGCGGGCCAGATTGTGCGCACACCTATGCGCCGATCCATCACACTGTCCGAGATCACAGGCGCGGATGTCTGGGTCAAGTTCGAGAACATGCAATTTACCGCAGCCTTCAAGGAACGCGGCGCGCTGAACAAGCTCGCGCGGCTGACGGATGAAGAAAAGCAACGCGGCGTGATCGCCGCATCGGCGGGCAATCATGCCCAGGGCGTTGCCTATCACGGTCGCCGCCTCGGCATTCCGGTGACGATCGTGATGCCGGTGACGACGCCGTTCAACAAGGTCGAGCATACGCGGGCCTTCGGTGCGCGGGTCTTGCTGGAAGGCCAGACATTTGATGAGGCCAACAGTTTCGCTGAGACCGTGCGCCAAAAGGAGGGGCTGGCCTGGATTCATCCATTTGACGACCCGCTGATCATGGCCGGGCAGGGGACAGCCGCCCTGGAAATGCTTGAAGATGAGCCCGATCTCGACATGCTGGTCGTGCCGATTGGTGGCGGCGGCCTGATTTCCGGGATGGCCACAGTCGCCAAGGCGCTCAATCCGGACATGAAAGTCATTGGCGTCCAGGCCTCAATGTATGCTGGCATGCACGCAGCGTTGAATGACCGCCCGGCGCCGCCCGGCGGTGCCTCTATTGCTGAAGGCATTGCGGTGAAATATCCAGGTGAGCTGACCCGGCGTGTCGTCAAGGCCCTCGTGAATGATATTGTGCTGGTCGAAGAAGAGCATCTGGAACGTGCCATCTCGCTTTACGTCAATGTCGAGAAAACGGTGGCTGAGGGCGCGGGTGCGGCCGGTTTGGCGGCGCTACTGGCGCATCCTGCCAAATTCGCCGGAAAGAAAGTCGGGCTGATCCTGTGCGGCGGCAATATCGATACGCGCCTGCTTGCATCGGTTCTGACCAGAGCGCTGGTGCGCGAGCACCGCCTGGTCAATATTCGCATCATCGGTGATGATCGACCCGGCCTGCTGGCGCTTGTCTCAAAGGTTATCGGCGACGCTGGTGCGAACATAATGGAAGTGGCGCATAACCGCATCGCACTGGATGTTCCGGCCAAGGGTGCCGAGTTCGATATCCTGATCGAGACGCGTGACAGCCAGCACACCCAGGAAGTGATCGACGCACTGTCGCAATCTGGCTATCCGCCGCGCACAAATTAACCACGACTTAGCCCACCATTAACGCGATTTTAAACCAATCCATACGTAAACAGATCATGGCTTTTTATTAATAGAGGCCCTTGTTCCAACGGTCTGAGTTTACGAGGTTGAGTAAAATGCGATTGCTTCTGATCGCTTTGAGTGCGGGCGCTCTGGCGGGCGTTGCAACCGGTCAGGGTATCCAGCAGACCAAAGGCGACTTTGTCGACAAGTTTCGCCAGCTTGACGAAGTGCTGCCGACACCAAACATTTATCGCAACGCCGCTGGCGAGCCCGGCCACGAATACTGGCAGCAGGAGGCCGACTATCAGATCAAGGCCAGCCTGGATGAGGTGAACCGGCGTATTACGGCCTCGCAAACGGTAACCTACACAAACAATTCGCCAGACACGCTGCGATACATCTGGTTACAGCTCGACCAGAACCGGTTCCGCTCGGACTCGATTGCCGAGATGACCCGTACCTTCGACCAAAAAGTGCGCGGGTCTATCGCTGCTCGCAGTACACGCTCGCCTGCGATCAGCATGGCCGACCTGCGCCGGCAGCAATCGATGGCCGATCACGACTATGGCTATGACATTACCCGTGTTGCTGATCCGCGCGGGCGAGCCCTGGCGAATACAATTGTCGGGACACTGATGCGGATCGATCTGCCGCAACCGCTAAAGCCCGGCGCAACAACGTCTTTTGAGATTGACTGGACCTATAATCTGGTCGAGCAGGATGCGGTTGGCGGCCGGGCTGGCTATGAGCATTTCCCGGACGACGCACGCGAGGGTGGCAATGACCTTTATCTCGTGGCGCAATGGTTTCCGCGTCTGGTTGCCTATTCCGACTATGAGGGCTGGCACAACAAGGAATTCCTCGGCAAGGGCGAGTTCACGCTGGAATTTGGTGACTATGAGGTCGCGATCACGGTCCCGGACGATCACGTGGTTTCGGCAACGGGCGCACTCGCCAATCCGCGCAGTGTGTTGAGCGCCGTGCAGCGCCAGCGCCTCGCTCAATCCAAGTCAGCAGACAGCCCAGTCTTCATCGTGACGCCGCAAGAAGCGCTGGCCAATGAAAGCTCGGTGCCAGAGGGTACAAAGACCTGGCGCTTTGAAGCTGAAAATGTCCGCGACTTCGCCTGGGCCAGTTCGCGCAAGTTCATCTGGGACGCGCAGGGTCACAGTCAGCCTGGCGCAGAGCATGACCTGGTGATGGCCATGTCCTTCTGGCCCAAGGAAGGCGGTCCGCTCTGGGAGAAATATTCAACCGCTGCAATCATCCACACGATGAAAGTCTATTCGCGGTTTTCCTTCGACTATCCCTATCCGACCTCGCAATCGGTCAACGGCCCGGTTGGCGGTATGGAATACCCAATGCTGGCCGCTACGGGCACGCGCGCGCGCCTGCAGGCCGACGGCTCGCGAACCTATACGCTGTCACAGAAGGTCTCACTGATCGGCATTGTCATTCATGAGGTCGGCCACATCTATTTTCCGATGACGGTGAATTCCGATGAGCGGCAATGGGCCTGGATGGATGAGGGCGTAAACAGCTTTCTCGACAGTGTTGCCGGGTATGAGTGGGATCCCGACATGCCATGGACGCGGTCGCTGCCGCGCGATCTGATCGCCTACATGGTGTCAGAGAACCAGGTGCCGATCATGACGCAGGCTGACAGTGTGCTGCAACTTGGCCCGAATGCCTATGGCAAGCCGTCTGCGGCGCTGCACATCCTGCGTGAGACGATCCTTGGCCGCGAGCAGTTTGATTTTGCCTTCAAGGAATATGCCAGGCGCTGGAAGTTCAAGCGCCCAACCCCGGCAGACTTCTTCCGGACCATGGAGGAGGCGTCAGGTGTTGATCTCGACTGGTTCTGGCATGGCTGGTTCTACACCACGGACCATGTCGAT
>CAYGKE010000055.1:0-17712 GCA_964350465.1 uncultured Hyphomonas sp. | reverse complement strand
ACGCCGACAGTGCCACGCCCGCGGAGGGAAGGGGTCAAGGCGCGGGCGCGAGACCGCACGTTTGCGATGCCACCTGAAAAACTGCTCGAAGATACGCTTGCCTTCTTCAAACTTGTCGGTACGCCGGGCGAAGATCACGCCACCAATGGCATGGGCGCGCGCCTGAAACGCAGCTTTGACCGCAGTTTTCAGCCGAGCGGCGTTTCGGTTCAGCTGTCTGCGATCATTGCCAGCGGCGACTTCCGGTCTGTCACCAAGAAGATCAAGGCGCCAACCCTTGTCATTCATGGCTCGGTTGATCCGCTTGTCTCGCCTGAGGGCGGCAAGGATGTCGCGCTCAATGTGCGCGGCGCAAAGCTGGAGATGATCGAGGGCATGGGCCACGATATTCCGCCGAAATTCCTGCCTGATGTGACGGGGCTTATTCTGGGTCATATGCGTGAGGCGGTGAAACTCGAAACGGCCTGATGAGCGACGAAGACAAGGATTACGACAAAAGTGCTTCGGGAAAACCGCTGACACTGGAAGCGCGCGATGCTGTCCTAGATGGCCGCCTGTACTCGCCCTCGACCGGGCGCAACAAGGACGCGGTTCGGAAAGTGTTCTTACAGACCATGCCACAAACCGGGCATTGCCTCGAAATTGCCTCCGGGACCGGTGAGCACGGCGCGCATATTATTGCTGCGGCACCAGAGCTGCACTGGACCTATTCCGACATTGATCCGGGCGGGCATGCCAGCCAGGCCGCCTGGGCCGCGCATGAAGGGCATGATCGCCTTCACGGCCCGCTGCACCTCGATGTCACCGCTGTAAAGTGGGGCGAAGCAGAGCGCGCGTGGGCCGCGATGTTCTGCGCCAACATGATCCATATTGCGCCATTTGAGGCGGCCGAGGGTCTGATCGCTGGGGTGGGGCGGTTGCTGCCACCAGGTGGGCGGTTGTTTCTCTACGGCCCGTTTGCCCGGAATGGCGAGATCGCGCCCAGCAATGCGCGTTTCAGCGAAGATCTAAAACGCCGCGACCCGAGCTGGGGCGTGCGTGATCTTGATGTCCAAGTCATGCCACTGACCAAGCTAGCCAGCCTGAGACTCGCCGAAGTGATCGAGATGCCCGCGAATAATCTCAGCGTAATTTTCGAGAAACTTTAGGAAGCCGGGTAGATCAGCGGGTTGAGCGGGCTATCGATCAGCTGCCCCGGCTCAATACCAGGACACCATCTGTCCCGGTCCTCACGCTTGGCCGCATCGGTCAGCGGGCTGAGCCGCGCCTCACCGTCCATATAGATCACAGTCATGACCGAGCGCGGCGTCGCGGTCTGGTTTGGGCCGGCGCGGTGGAAGGTCCAGCCAAGGTGGAAGCTGACATCACCCAGCGCGAACGGTTCATCGACATAATCAAACCCTTCGGCTTGCATTCGGGCGGTGATTTCGCGCTCGCTATCGTCAGATATTTCAAGGTCACGGCCAAACTCCACGCCTTGGCTACCGCGATAGAAAGCCAGCGGCCCCATTTCCGGTGGTACGGGCTGAAGCGGAATCCAGGCGGTGATGGTGCGGTCGGTATCGATCGGCCAGTAATACTGATCAGCATGGGCAGGCGTATGGCCGCCGCTTGGCTCTTTATAGAGCGACTGGTCATGATAGAGGCGGGCGCTCTTCACGCCGAGTAGGTCAGCAGCGATCTTGCCAAGACCAGCGTTCAGGACGAACGCGCGCACCGCCGCGTCATGCTGCCATAGATTGAAGATTTGCAGGAAGGCCTTGTCATAGGTTGAGCGCTCTTCCAGCGGCACGTTCTGGGTGTTGAGGTCGAGCGTCAGCTTTGTGATACGGGCCCCAATCGCCTGTAAAGCTTCCGGATCGAAGACGCCCTTCAGGTGGATGAAGCCATCCGTATTCAGCCTGTCGATGTCTCCGGGCGTCAAGCTAAAGGCAGTGTTCAACATGGCAACATCCTTGGTGTGGGATGCGGTTTTGGCCTGTCAGCGCGGTCATGGCAATCAGGAAAACTACAGATTGTCTACAATAATGAGGGCTAGGCCTTTTTCACAAACTGCGTCTTGAGCTGCATTGGGCCGATACCGGGGATCTTGCAGTCAATATCATGATCGCCGTCAATCAAGCGGATATTGCTGACCTTGGTGCCGACTTTGACGACGTGGGATGAACCTTTGACCTTCAGGTCCTTGATCACGGTGACCGTGTCGCCGTCCTGAAGCGCGTTGCCGTTTGCATCTTTGTAAGTCTTTGCGTTTGGATCGAGGTTTGGATCAGCAGACCATTCATGTGCACATTCAGGGCAGATCAGCAGGGCGCCGTCTTCATAAGTGTACGCGCTGGAGCATTGCGGGCAGGCGGGTAGGGCGGTCACTCGACCAAAGCCGCCTCGGTCTTGGCTTTCACTTCATCCATCGTGACTTCCGGGGCCAGCTCGACCACTTTCAGACCGCCCGGGACGACGTCGAACACACCGAGGTCAGTTATGATACGATCCACCACGCCAAGGCCGGTGAGCGGCAGCGTGCATTGCTTGAGCAGTTTGGCATCGCCGCGCTTATTATTGTGATCAGTGATCACGATGACCCGGCCGACACCGGCGACCAAATCCATCGCCCCGCCCATGCCTTTGACCAGCTTACCGGGGATCATCCAGTTGGCGAGGTCGCCATTCTCGGCGACTTCCATCGCGCCGAGGATCGCCATGGCGATCTTGCCGCCGCGGATCATGCCGAAGCTGGTGGCACTATCGAAATAGGCGGTGCGGCGCAGCTCTGTAATCGTCTGTTTGCCGGCATTGATGAGGTCAGCGTCTTCCTCGCCCTCATAGGGGAAGGGTCCCATGCCCAGCATGCCGTTTTCTGACTGTAGGGTCACATCCATGCCGTCTGGAATATGGTTCGCCACCAGCGTCGGAATGCCAATGCCGAGATTGACATACATGCCGTCTTCGAGCTCTTGCGCGGCGCGCGCCGCCATCTGATTACGATCCCAGGGCATTACGCATTCTCCCGCTTGCGCACGGTGCGCTGCTCAATCCGTTTCTCATGCTCGCCCTGCACGAGGCGATGCACGTAGATACCCGGTATGTGGATACCGTCCGGGTCCAACTCACCCGGCTGTACGATCTCTTCAACTTCCATGACGCAGAGCTTGCCGCAGGTCGCGGCGGGCGCATTGAAGTTGCATGCCGTCTTGCGGAAGATTGCATTGCCTGTCGTGTCGGCTTTCCAGGCTTTCACAATGGCGAGGTCAGCGAAGATACCTTCCTCCATGATATAGGTCTCGCCTTTGAAGTCCTTGTGCTCCTTGCCCTCGGCGATGACCGTGCCGACACCGGTCTTGGTGTAGAAGCCGGGAATACCCGCGCCGCCAGCGCGCATTCGCTCGGCCAGTGTGCCTTGCGGGTTAAACTCAAGTTCCAGCTCGCCAGAAAGATATTGCTGCATGAAGAGGTCATTCTCGCCCACGTAAGACGAGCACATCTTCTTGATTTGCTTGGTTTGCAAAAGCAGGCCGAGCCCGAAATCATCCACCCCGGCATTGTTGGAATAGATGGTCAGGTCCTTGGTGCCCGCCTCGCGGATCGCCGCAATCGAAAGCTCCGGAATGCCGCACAGGCCAAACCCACCCGCGGCAATCACCATGCCGTCAAACAGGACGCCTTCCAGCGCTGCGGCTGCGCTCTCATAGACTTTGCTCATCTGCGTGGCTTACGCGCCGAGGGCCTTGCTTTCAAGGACGAAAATAGCCCCCGCTTTGGGACATAATCGCTCAGCTGACGCCCAGGACGCGGTCACCGACAAACGGATTGTCAGCGCGTTCCTGACCAAATGTGCTCATCGGGCCATGACCCGGCACGAAGCGGACATCCGGGCCAAGCGGCCAGAGATTCTTCACGATACTATCCAGAAGCTGCTGGTGATTGCCACGCGGAAAATCAGTGCGTCCAATGCTGCCGCGAAACAGGACGTCGCCGACAAAGGCGAACTGGGCTGGCTCGTTATAGATCACGACATGGCCGGGCGTGTGGCCGGGGCAATGGGTGACCTTGAACTCATGCTCGGCCAGGGTCAGCGTGTCGCCCTCATCAAGATACTTGTCAGGCACGACGTTGCGGCCGTCGGCAATACCGTATTTGGCACCCTGCGCCTCGATCTCGTCGAGCAGCCACTGGTCGTCCTTATGTGGGCCGATCACCGGGCAGCCGGTGCGCTCGCGAATCTCCTGCGCTGCGCCAGCATGGTCGAGATGGCCGTGGGTCAGCCAGACCGCGACAATCTTGACACCGAACTGTTCGGCCGCGCCCATCAGTTTGTCGGTCTCGCCGCCGGGATCAACGAATACGCCCTGCATGGTCGCCGTATCCCAGATCAGACTGGTATTCTGCTGCAAGGGCGTCACGGGAATAATGCGGATATCAAGCTTGGCCTGGGAGGAAGTCTGTTCTGTCATGATCCGCTATATGGCGTCTTTCCCGACCCTTGAAAAGCTGAGGCGCAAGGTCGCAACATTGTTCAGCACCACACCGGCGGTGAACAGGTACAGGCCAAGACGCGCTTCAAAGCCGATATAGATGGAGATTTGCGACAGGCCGATCAGCATGGCGGCGAGAAACACGTCCAGCATCGACCATTTGCCGAGAATGTTGAGCAGGAATGAGAGTTTGGCGCTCGGCTGCGAGCCCTGCCGGAAAATGATTGCGGCGGTGATCGTTTTGGCAATCGGAAAGATGCCGGAAAACACGATCACCACGATGCCGAGCAGGGCGAGACCGGACTCGAACAATGTCTCGACGATGCCAAACAGGTTGTACTCATTGCCGCCAAAGCCGAAATTGTTCGGCTTCCAGATCGACGGCATGGTGATACCCATGATGATCAGCGCTGCCGATACGTAGAGCGCCATCTCCGCCATGACATCCCAGATCGGTGTGACACGGGCCTCTTGCGTAGCTTCGGTATCGGTTGGAGCGTTCATGGGCTTGAGTGTTGCCGTGCAGCGTCTGGTGGGTCAACGTCTTTCCTGCGCAGCGTTCACGGGTTAGACTGGGGTTAACAGGTCAGGAGACACGGGTGATGAGAAGACGAGGTGGCGCGATGCCAGGGGGACGGTTCGGGATTATCATTATCGCGCTGGTCGGGCTTGCGATCTATTATTTCTCCAATCAGGAAGTGAACCCGTTCACGGGCGAGAAAGAGTTCAACACGGTCTCGATCGAACAGGCGACCAAGCTTGGGGCGCAGTCCTATGTGCAGATGCTGCAACAGGAAGGCGGCAATGTCCTGTGCAGTCAGGCAGCGCGGTCCTGCGAGCCTCGCGAGCAGGAAGTGGTCGAAACGGTCCGCGAAATTGGCGAGCGCCTGCGCGTTGCCGCGATCCAGTATGAGAATGAGCTGATTCAGGAAGGTTGGGACTTCACGCCAGTGGCGCGCGATTTCGACTGGACCTTCAATGTCATCGCTTCAGAACAGCCAAACGCGTTCTGCCTGCCCGGTGGCTATGTTGCTGTCTATACCGGCATTCTCGATGTGACCGGCAATGCCGATGGAGAGGTCACGCTGGCGGACATTCAGGATGTCGATAAGCTCGCTGTGGTCATGGGGCATGAGATTGGCCATGCCATGGCACATCACGGCGCCAAGCGGATGAGCAATGGTCAACTGGCTCAACTTGGCTCGGTCGCTGTCGCGGTTGGACTTGGCGATATGAGCGCCAATCAGCAGGTGATGGTGCGTCAGGCCTTTGGCATGGCGGCGCAAGGCGGGCTCAATGCGTTCTCTCGCGATCATGAAACACAGGCCGACAAGATCGGTCTCGAACTGCTGGTGCGCGCCTGCTATGACCCGCGCGAGGCGCCGGAACTGTGGGAGCGGATGGGACGGCTTGGCGGCGGGCAGCGTCCGCCAGAATGGATGAGCACCCACCCGGCATCGGAAACGCGGGCCAACAATTTCCGGCAATGGATGCCGGGCGCCATTGCGATGTATGAAGATCGCTGCGGCACGCTTCGCTAGCTGCGCAAAAACGCACAGGGGCAGAACGTCCCCTTCAGCATGAACCGTATCACACTAAGTGAGGTGCAAAGGATCAGCGCATGAGCACGAGTAACCAGGTTACGGGCGTTCACTATAAACCAGGCGGGTTTCGCGACCGTCTCGCATTAGGTTTCGTGAAATTCCTGCGCGTCTTCGCTGACCTGTTTTTCAGGAAACGCTATGGCCACCGCGCCGTTGTTCTGGAAACCGTGGCTGCGGTGCCAGGCATGGTTGGCGGCCTCTTGCAGCACCTCAAATCCCTGCGCCGTATGCGCGATGATGGAGGCTGGATCCGTGAGCTTCTTGACGAAGCTGAGAATGAGCGCATGCACTTGATGACCTTCATCAAGGTAGCGAAGCCCAACCTGTTTGAACGTGTTCTGATCATGATCACGCAGGCAATCTTTTATAACTTCTACTTCTTCCTCTACCTCTTCCTGCCACGCACGGCGCACCGCGTCGTCGGTTATCTCGAAGAGGAAGCGGTGGTCAGCTACACACACTATCTGGAAGAGATTGACGCCGGACGGTTGGACAATGGTCCGGCGCCGCAGATTGCCATAAAGTATTGGAACTTACCCGCGGATGCCACTTTGCGCGATGTTGTACTCAAGGTGCGGCAGGACGAAGCCGGTCACCGCGACCGCAACCATGAGTTCGCTGACGCAATTGGCGGTGGTTCATCCAAACATGCAGAGGTGGAAATTGAGGCCTAGGCCGGGCAGGTGCCGCCTGCATCGGCCATGTTATCGCTCAGATCATCGAGATATTGACCAACTGACATCAGCTCAGCCTCGCTGAACGTATCAAAGCCTGAACCGGCCTTCATGTCGGCGATGATCTTTTCGACAGCCGGTTCGACGCCAAGGCCCGTTTCTTCTAACGTAACATTGACCGCATTTAGCACATCCTTGTGAACATCCACATTGTCTTGCGTCACCACTTTTGAAGCATAGCAGGCGCAGAACGCTTCCGTTGTTGTGCCTTCCAGTTCGCGGGCAATCTCATCCACCATGCTGGGGTCACTAAACAGTGTGGTACATTGCTGTGTCAGGATTTTCTCATTTGGCGGTGCGCCCCAGCAACCCCCGAGAACAAGCATCGCGCCTAGCGTAGCCCCGGCATATTTCATGGCAATCTCCTTCTCGTCTCAACACAAACTGGGCGATTTTCAGAGCGAGCGCAATGTCAGGCCTATTGAACGACGTCCTGCCATTCCGGAGTCTTGTCCAGCACCGCCTTGGCAAACGGGCAGAGCGGAATGATCTTGAAGCCTTCCTTGCGGGCGTCCTCGACGGCGCGAAAGACGAGCGCCTTGCCAATGCCCATGCCGCCAAGTTCTCTAGGCACACTAGTATGGTCGATAATGATCCGCGTCTTGCCAGCGCGGGAATAGGTCATTTCAGCCTCATGGCCATCGATCACGGTGACATAGCGTCCACCCGTTTCGCTGTCTTCGCGTGTGATGGTGATCTCGGTCATACCTGCCTCCTTGTCTCCTGTTGAAGAGGTAGCGCAGACCTCCGCCCGGCCTAGAGCGGGTTTCGGAAAATCACTTATTCCGAATATGGTGATATGGGCCATATTCGAAGGTGGAGGACAGATGATGGCAAAAAAGACAGCGCGCGAAAAACTCGCCGTGAAAAAAGAGATCAAGAAAGTCACGCTCGATAAGGCGTGGGGCGGCATGGCGGTTGGTGACACAATGCTGGTCTCGACGCCGCAGGAGGTTGATGCCTTCATTCGAACCATTCCGAGCGGTCAGACAACGACTGTACCGGAGCTTCGCGCGTCCTTGGCCAAGCAGGCCGCCTGCGACGGGACCTGTCCGCTCTCGACATCGATTTTTGTGCGGATGGTTGCTGAGGCCGCGCTGGAGGACATTGCTGATGGCAAACAGGTGAGCAAGGTCAGTCCTTTCTGGCGGGTTGTGGCGGGGACAGACAAGATCGCCAAGAAGCTCGACATCGACCCGGACTGGATCGATCAGCAGCGCGCTATGGAAGCCGGTGCCTGAACAGGTTAAGCGGCCAGGATGAGATTACCCCCTCGCCCTGAACTGACATGGAAGGATGACGGTACGCCGGTCGATGACCGCGTCGGCGATATCTATTTCAGCCGGGAAGACGGCCTGGAAGAGACACGCGCGGTGTTCCTGCAAGGCTGCGGCCTGCCGCAGCGCTGGCACGGGCGAGCGCAATTTACCGTTGCCGAGCTTGGCTTCGGGACGGGCCTCAATTTCCTCGCCCTGTGGCAGCTCTGGCGACAGGCCGGGAACAAGGAAGGTTGGCTGCATTTTGTCAGCTTTGAAGGTTACCCGCTCGATCGGGAGGACGCTGCGAAAGCCTTGTCAGCCTGGCCGGAACTCGCGCCGCTTGCGCAAAAACTTATCGAAAAATGGCCCGCCCGCGCCAAGGGTGTGCGCCAGATAGACTGGCCGGAAGAGCGGCTGTCACTGGTGCTGCATTTGGGCGAGGTCGCCGAGACCCTGCCGCAATCCGACCTCACCGCCGACGCCTGGTTCCTTGATGGGTTCAGCCCTGCCAAGAACCAGGCGATGTGGGATGAGCGCCTCTGGCCACTGGTCAGGGAGCGCTCGGCGCCGGGCGCGCGAGTAGCAACTTTTACCGTGGCCGGCGCGGTGCGCAGGGGGCTGGAAGCGGCCGGCTTCGAGGTCGCCAGAATGCCCGGCCATGGCCGCAAGCGGCAACGGCTTGAAGCGACCCTGTTGCAGGATAGATCGGCGGACAGGCGGTCTTCAATCCAACTGAAACTGGCGGTGATAGGGTGTGGGATTGGAGGGCTGATAAGCGGGTCAAAAGCGGTTCAAAAAGGGGCCAGTGTAACCCTGTTTGAGGTCAGTGATGGACCCGCTATGGGTGCCAGCGGCAATCCGCTCGCGCTCGTCATGCCGCGCCTTGATGCTGGCGATACGCCGGAAGCGCGGCTGTTGATTGATGCCTATTTGTCGGCGCGGGAGTTCTATCGCGGCCAGCCCGGCGCTGAGGAGGTTGACGTTCACCACCGCCCGAAAGACGAGGCCGAAGCGCGCCGGTTTGCAAAGCTGCTGGCCGATCCACCGCTCGGACTGGAGCTGCTCGAAGCGACACGCGGCGGGGTTCTGCACAAAGGCGCGGTGATTGTCCGTCCGGGTGAGTTGCTACCAGCCCTGGCGCGCGATCTTGATGTCCGTTGCAATACCGAGGCTGAGGTCGACCTTGCCGCCCGCACGGTCAATGGCGAGGCCTTCGATGCGATTATTTTGGCTACCGGCTGGCATATGGCCGAGGCGTTGCCTTTTCTACGTTTGAAGGGCCGGGCCGGGCAGGTCGACTATTATGACAGCTCTATCGAGGCCCCACCTTCGGCTCTGGCGAGCGGGCATTATGCGCTGGCGAGCGGGAGGGCGCGGCTGTGGGGCGCGAGCTATCAGGATCACGCGGGCGGTTTGCCGGAGGCAGATGAGACTGCGCGGCAAGCCAATGCCGAGGGGCTGGCGGCTCTGTCGCCTTATTGGCAGGGCGAGGCGCGAAAGGCGGATGTGCAGTCGCGCGCCGGGGTGCGGGCGACGACGCCGGACCGCCTGCCGCTGATCGGCGCGCTACCGGACTATCAGCGGGCGCTGGAAGTTTTTGCCAGTTTGCGCAAAGGGCAGGCGGTGGAGGCCGAGATGCCAGTGAGCGAAGGCGTCTATGTCGCGGGCGGCTTCGGTTCGCGCGGCTTTACCTGGGCGCCGTGGGCGGCAGATGCCTTGATGGCAGAGCTAACCGGCGCGCCGATGCCGCTCGCGCGGGAGGCGCAGAGACTTGTCGCGCCGGGGCGGCAAATCTTGCGGGATATCAAGCGGGGGCTGATTTAGGCCTGACGCGAAACCGATAGTCAGTTGGCCGAGTGGGCATTGCCCGTAGCTTTCACGGTCGGTCGCGCGTTCTTCATCACTGATCACGCCATCATCATCGGTGTCGGCGGGCTGAACCGGTCAAGAAATTTCTCAAACGGGCTTGACTCATGATCATTTATGTAAATATGTAATTACATGATTACTAATAAGGATATGGATCAGGTCTTTCACGCCTTGGCGCATACGACGCGGCGAAAGATGCTGGATTTGCTGAAAGCGAAACCGGGTCAAGGCGTTGGCGAACTGGCCCAGGCTTTTGACGTCAGCCGGATCGCGATCATGAACCACCTGAAAGTGCTTGAGGAAGCAGGACTTATCGTCAGCCAGAAAACGGGCCGAAAGCGCTGCCTCTATCTCAACACCGTGCCGATCCAGCAGGTGCGCGATCGCTGGATCAATCCGATCGATGCGCCATTTCTGGAGCGCCTGACAAGTATCAAGGAAATTGCCGAAGAGACGGCCAGGAAAAAGGGAAAATCCAATGAGTCAGAATGAAACGGTTGCTGAGCGTGCAGTCTATCGCGTGACGATTGATGCACCGATTGAGATCGTCTGGAATACGCTGATCAAGACCGATGAGGTCCTGCCTTTCTTCTTTGGTGCGATCTGCGACACGGAAGATGGCCTGAAGCCGGGCGCGCCAATGCGGATGATTACCAAGGACCGGCGTTATGCCTCCGTGGTCGGCGATGTGCTCGAGTTCAGCCCGCCGCATCGTTATGTCCATACACTGAGGTTTACCCAATGGGACGACGCGCCCTGCACGGTTATCTATGAGCTGAAAGAGATCCCTAACGGTACCGAGTTTTCGCTGATAACCGAGGGCGTGCCAGCTGGTACCAAGACCGAAAAGTCGATGGCGAGTGGTGGCAAACTCATCGTCAACACGCTGAAGGACCTGGTCGAAAAAGGAAAGCCGTCTATCGGGACACGCATGATCCTGATGATGATTGGTCTGATGGCCCCTTTGACGCCCAAGGCTTGCCGGATCGAGAACTGGCCGCTGGCACCGGCTCAGCCGGATTTGAAAATTGTCGAAGGAGGAAAGTGAGATGGCGCAATCACCGGTCGATGCGGCGCAGACCATGATCAACAACCTGCCAGACAAGACCGGCAAGTCGCTGGATCAGTGGCTGGTGCTGATCAAGGCAAGCGGCGCAGCCAAGCATGGCGAGATCATGAAACTGCTCAAGGGCGAGCATGGCGTAACGCATGGCTTTGCCAACCTGATTGCGCTGAAAGCGGTCGGGACGCTGGATGTCGCACCGGAGGACCTGGTCTTCAATCAGTACAAGGGCAAGGAAGCGCTAAAGCCGATCCATGATGCAATTGTCGCTTTCGCGCAAACCCTCGGCAAGGATGTCGAGATCGCGCCGAAGAAGACCAGTGTCAGTCTGCGCCGTGGCAAGCAGTTCGCACTGATCCAGCCAAGTACGAAGACGCGCGTGGATCTTGGGATCAATCTGAAGGGTGAAACGCCGACGAGGCGGCTGGAAGCGATGAGCGGCATGTGTACGCACAAGGTCAAGCTGACCAGCGCGGCTGAGTTTGATGACGAGGTCAAAGCCTGGGTCGCAGAGGCTTATGCACGGGCATAGCCAGTCATCTTCGCCGACTTGCACAAAAGATATATCTTTTACATAGTGCCTCATCGAAACAAACAGGTGAGGTGATGGGATGAGATTTCTGTACGGACTTGTTGCGGTGGTCGGCATGACGAACGCCTGCGCCAATCAGCTTCCGGCTGAAGTGTCAAAACCGGCTGCAAGTGCGTTGGCGGGGGTTGAGGCACCTGCTGCCGAGCCGGTGCTCGTCCAGCCGGATGGCTCTTATCCGGTCATTCCGCTGGAAAAGGATGTGGTGGTCGTCAAGGTGATCCAGACCACGGTCGACTCGCTGCAGGATTTCCCAACCGTCGAAGAAGGCCTCGCGCATAATCTGGCGCATATGAAGGCCATGGCGGATGAGGCCTGCACGACCGGCATGAAGCCGGACTTCCTGCTTTATCATGAGTTTCCGCTGACCGGGTATTCATCCGGGGGGCGCAGCGAAAAACTCAAATATACGGTCGAGATTCCGGGACCGGAGACGGAGTTTCTGGGTGAGATTGCTCGCGATTGCGACACCTATGTGGTTTTTGGTTCCTATGCGACCGACAAGGACTGGCCGGGTCATATTCTCAGCCTCAACGCCGTGATCAACCGCCAGGGCGAGGTCGCAAAAGTGTTCTGGAAGTCGCGCAATATCAAGCGCATCTACCCGGACCGCGAGATCACGACAACGACGATCGAAGCTGTGCGTGACAGGTATCGTGCAATGTATGGTGCCGAAGAGGAGTTTCCCGTTCTGCAGACCGAGTATGGCAATATCGCGGTTAGCACCGTGCAAAGAGATCCATTTGTATTTGCTGCCTTTGCCCTGCGCGGGGCAGAGATCATGATCCGCACCGCGACCCTGTTCGCCGATCATGACGTACAGGCCACAGCGGCGGCGAATAATTTCTATTCGACCATGTCAAATATCGCCTTTCCGGAACAGGCCGGATACCGGGCCGGCGAGTCGATCATTGTCGACCCGAGCGGAAAGATTCTCGCCAAGGATCCCACCCTGGATCAGGACGGGATCATCGAGGCTGCAATCCCGATTGCCGCATTTCGAGACGGGCGGAAGATTCCGAATTTTGCCTATGAAATGACCAAGCCGGTACTGGATCAGTATGTGCAAGAATTTCCACTCAACCATCTCGACATGCCGCGCGAGCAATTGCCTGAAACCGGGCAGGAGATGAAAGCGATGATGGAGGCGATCAGCCGCTTCAATACAGCCGCCGAAGCGGATAAGTAGCAGGCGGTTACTGGCGTTCCAGCCGCTCGGTGCGTTGTCGCTCGGCGCGGTTCCGGCGATCAAGCATGTCTTCTGCGGCGCGCTCGCGGCGCGTTTGCTCAGGCTCTGGTGCCTGGAGGGAGGTCAGTGTGATCAGCCCGCTCGCCTCGTCGGCATAGGCAAGGCCAAGCTCATTAATGACTGAGGTGAATTCCTCAATGCTGACACGTCGATCAAGATTGGGGTCGAAACGGACAGGGTTGGCGAGGCTGTCATCGCGTGTCGGCAGACTTTCAGCCCAGGATTGCTGCTCCAGAGCGGTCAGTTGACCATCCTGATTGGCATCAGCGGCGGTAAAGGCGATCGGAATACCGGCATTGATTTCAGCCGAGCTGATAATGCCATCACCGTCCTTGTCGAAGCTGACAAACAGGCCGCCGCCGGGTTTCAGGCGGTCGATCTTGAACTTGTCGCGTTCCTGACGGTCACGCAGCTCGCCCTGGCCAGGCAGGCGCACGAGTGTTTCGTCTTCGGCAAAAGCGGTCGGCGCAGCCAAAGGCGCGCAGGCGATCAGGGTTGCTGTCAGCAGGGATCGGATCAAGGGGAAACTCCGTATGCGTCTATTATCTACTATAAGCGCAATCGACATGAATGCTACATGACGAATGCGTCAGCTTGCAGCTCGCGGCTTGCCACGGGCCCAAAATCGCGCCCTGACTTGGCAATTAAGTTAACAAATGGTCCCTCGTTGTTAACTCAGACTTAACGCAAAGGGGCCAATCGGTTAACCAGTGTAACCGGCCGGGTCTCCCCGATTCGGACCGACCGTGGAGTGCGCCATGCAGCTGACCGCAGAACAAGTACCGTTCATTATTGCCGCTGGGGCGCTTGCGCTTGGTCTAGCCTTCATTCTCTGGGCGCTGCGAACATCAGACGGCGCACGCGGCGCCGCCAAACGCTACCGCGACAAGGCGGGCGAGGCGGAAACCTCGCTGGCGGAGATCAAGTCTGTGCTTGGCGCGCATCCGGGGGTTATCCTGGTCTGGCAGGGCGACGATATCGATGTCAGCAATGAAGTCATTACGCCGCCGGAAATCCATGGCTCGCCGGTCGCGCTGGCCAGCCTGCTGCGGTTCACCGATGACGCGGTGTCGATCGAGCCGTCTGTGAGGATTATCGAAGGCCTGGCCGATCTTGAGGCGCGCGATGCCTCCGGCCTCGACACGACGCTGCGCATTCGCCTGCGCGAACTGGCGGAAGAAGGCCAACCCTTTTCGCTGACGCTGATCGGCTCGGCTGGACGGTTTCTTGAGGCTGTAGGTCGTACAGCCGGCGCACGGGTTGTGGTCTGGATCACGGACTCAACGATCAAGGGCCTGGAAGAAAGCTCGGCGCGTGGCCGGGTTGAGGAAGCGCATCAGGTTATCGCACGCGATCCGATGGCGTTCCTTGATATGCTTGGCAAGGCCCCGTTCCCGGCCTGGCGGGTCTCGGGCGTTGGCCGTCTGCAATGGGCAAATGCGGCCTATGTCGAAGCGGTAGAAGGCGGCAGTCTCGACAAGGTGCTGGAACGCCAGATCATGCTCGACGAGAAAGCCGTCGAGCAAGTTCGCCGGACCCTCAGCGAGGGCACAGAAATCGACGAGATGCGCCATATCAATGTTAATGGTGACCGCCGGGCGATGCGGGTCCAGTCTTTCCTTCTGTCGGGCGGTGTTGGCGCCATGGCGTTTGATGTCACCGAACAGGAAAAGGCGCGCGACGAGTTAGATAAGCACGTCAAGGCGCATGACGAGACGCTCAACCATGTCGCTGATGCGGTGGCCATTTTCAGCGCTGATCGCAAGCTGACTTTCCACAATCGCGCCTTTGCCAAGATGTGGGATCTTGATGAGGGCTTCCTGCTGGATATGCCGGGACATGGCCAGTTGCTCGACCGCCTGCGCGAACGGCGCAGGTTGCCAGCCCGCACAGACTATGCGGCATGGCGGGCAGATGAGCTGTCCTACTATCTGGATATTAGCGGCATTGAAGAAGACGAATGGCACCTGCCGGATGACCGCACGCTAAGTGTTACCCGTCAGCGCCACCCCATGGGCGGGCTGCTGCTACTGTTCAAAGACATTACCAGCGAGCTGGACCTGCGCACCAAGTATAATGCGATGATCAAGACGCAGGGTAAAACGCTGGACAGCCTGCATGAGGCGGTGGCGGTGTTTGGCGGTGACGGGCGTTTGAAACTGTCGAACCAGGCGTTTGCCGAGCTGTGGTCACTTGACGAGGACATGCTGAAAGATCAGCCGGACTATGATGTCGTGGCTGAGGCCTGTGTGCCACTGTTCCACAATCAGGAGACCTGGAAGCAGATCAAGGGTCATATCACCGACCCGTCTTCTTCTGCGCGGCAGCTCACCACCGGCGAGATGAAACGCGCCGACGGGTCGATCCTGACTTATGTCACCAAGCCGCTACCGGACGGGAACACGCTGGTCGCTTTCGCAGATGTCTCGGCGCAGCGTTCGGTTGAGGGGGCCCTGCGCGAGCGGGCCGAGGCGTTTGAAACCGCCGACAAGCTGAAGACCGAATTCGTCAAGAATGTCAGTTACCAGTTGCGCTCACCCCTGCAGACCATTCTCGGCTATGGTGAGTTCCTGCAGACCGAGCGGCTGGGCGATCTCAATGAGGCGCAGACCGACAAGGTGAATGCGATTTGCGAAGCCTCTAACCATCTCAACGACCTGATCGGCAATATCCTGGAGCTTGCGATGATCGAGGCGGGCCGGATGGACCTGGATCTCGGCGAGGTTGATCTGTCCGCGGTGGTCACAGATGTTGTCAGTATCGGGGTTACCAATGCTGCCGATACTGAAGTTGAAGTCATCGCCAATGTCGCGAAAGATGTCGGCACGATACGCGGTGATGAGAAGCGTATCCGGCAGATCCTGTTCAATCTGGTCTCGAATGCCTTGCGCTTTACCGAAGCGGGCGGCCAGATCACCGTTTCTGCTGAGCGGATGGGCGACACGGCAAAGCTGACCGTCAAGGATAATGGGCGCGGTATTGCGCCAGCCGATCAGGCGACGCGTTTCGACAGCTTTACCTCCAGCGATCAGCGCGGCGCCGGCCTTGGCCTGTCGCTTGTGAAACACTTTGTGCAGCTGCATGGCGGCAATGTCGGCATCAAGTCTGAACCTGGCGAAGGCACAGAAGTTGTGTGCTGGTTGCCAGTCGAAGCGCAGCCGCTTGAAGGACCCGGTGAGCCTGAAAAACTGGCCGCCTAGACTCCGATAAGTTCGCCTGAGACGCGCATTGCCTTGTCAGGCACAGCACCAGTGGTGCAAGGTCTTACGGCGTGCGGGGACTGTTCCGGCGCAGGTAAACTAAGGGAGACCGCCATGGCTGTCGCACGGGTGACGGAAATAATTTCAGGCTCGAAAAAGAGCTTTCAGGACGCAGTTGAGAAGGGCATTGCCCGCGCCAACAAGACGTTGAAAAATGTCGAAGGGGCCTGGATCAAGGATCAGAGCGTCATACTCGACAAGGGCGAGGTCAAGGAATATCGCGTGGTCATGAAGGTCACGTTCATTCTGAAATAGCTACAGTTCTTCATTCGGTGAATATTTTGTCCGTTTTACAACGGCGAATCCCCGAACGGATAAAGCTGTGCTAGAGTTCCTTCGAACAGATAGGAACGGAGGACGTGCATGCTGATTGAAGAGATCCTGAAGGACAAGGGCGGCAAGGTTACAATGATTGACTCGTCAGAGACATTGGCGGCAGCAGCGCTTTTGCTCGACAGCAAAAGAATAGGCGCAGTTGTCGCCGTCAGTCCGGATTCGGGCCTTGCCGGTGTTTTGTCCGAACGGGATATCGTGCGCCAGGTCGCGCGCCAGGGTGCCGCAGGTCTGCAAATGACCGTCGCTGATGCGATGACCCGCGGTGTTATTACCGCCAGTCCTGGTGAAACGATTGACCGCTGCCTGACGCGGATGACCGACCGGCGCATTCGGCACCTGCCTGTGGTCGAGAATGGGCAGCTGACCGGGATCATTTCCATTGGCGATCTGGTCAAATGGAAGATCGATAGCGTTCTAGCCGAAGCCGAGGCGATGACGGCCTATATCAAGGGCGGCTGAGCCTGCGGCAATCGCTCATTATTTATGGTTAAAGCCGAGCGGTCACGAGCGGCAAGAAATTCGGCTCCCAGGTGAAATAAATGCTTGCCAAATGGGGCAAAGCACATGTATATGGTCGGTTCCTTCAAAAACGCCTCGATCTTAACGGGGCCGAAGTATTTCGGCTCTAGTGGATCGGCTCGGCCCAAACGCAGGGAGATGTCAGTTTTCTGACATTTCTGCATAAAGGCTGGTTATAGGTGTTGACGGGGAGGAGTGCGGTGCGTACATGCCGCCCTTCAGCGAAAATGCCTCTCCGTCTGGCGGGGCCGGTTAAACGGCTCGGCAGGGTGGCTTTTGCGGCTTAAAATTGTGGTGAAACCGATGCAATTCGGGGCCTCTGCAGAAAGTCGAGAAAGGGTGTTGACGCAAGTTCCGGTGGCCTTATAAGCCGCCAATTCCGGCTGACGGGGCGCCCGCGCTTCAGAGGCCAAACGAGCTCCGGCTCAGCTGTTTGACATCGCAGGAATTAGGAAGAGAAACGCAGGCGGCATAGGCGACTTGCGGTCCTTTATGGACCACAATGACTATGACGAATGCGTTTCAAGGAAATACCTTCACAATGATGTGTTGGCCTGGATCTTTGGATTCTGGTCAACAGTGAATTTGTGCAAGGGTTTCCCGTCAAAACGTAAATTGCTTTATAGCAGATCCTGGCCGGTTTTCCCCGGTCATCTGGTCGGTTCGCTGATTGGATAAAGAGGGTTTTCGTCAGAAATCAATTCTCAACCTGAGAGTTTGATTCTGGCTCAGAACGAACGCTGGCGGCAGGCTTAACA
>CAYGKE010000054.1:11601-18483 GCA_964350465.1 uncultured Hyphomonas sp. | reverse complement strand
ACACCATCATCGGCGCGGGCGCAACCTCGGGCGGCGCAATGGATGCCTCCAACCTGCTCAAACCCGCCCTGCAAAGCGGCGAGGTTCGCTGCATGGGCTCAACCACGTTCAAGGAATACAAACAGCATTTCGAAAAGGACCGCGCCCTGTCGCGCCGCTTCCGCAAGATCGATGTTGTCGAGCCGAGCGTCGAGGACGCCGTCAAAATCCTGACCGGTCTGAAGTCCGTATTCGAGGACTTTCATGGCCTGCGCTACACCAATGACGCAATCCGCGCGGCGGTGGAATTGTCAGCGCGCTACATGACCGACCGCAAACTGCCCGATAAGGCCATCGACGTGATCGACGAGGCTGGCGCAACGCAGTGGCTCGTCCCGGAATCCAAGCGTCGCAAGACCATCGGCGTCAAAGAGATCGAAGCCATTGTCGCCAAGATCGCCCGCATCCCGCCAAAACAGGTCAGCAAGGACGATGCCCAGGCGATGAAATCGCTGGAAGCAGACCTCAAACGCGTCGTGTTTGGCCAGGAAGAAGCGATCACCGCCCTGACCTCTGCGATCAAACTGTCACGGGCTGGCCTGCGCGAACCCAACAAGCCGATCGGCTCCTACCTGTTCACCGGCCCAACCGGCGTCGGCAAAACCGAAGTGACACGTCAGCTTGCCTCGATTCTTGGTGTCGAACTGCACCGGTTCGACATGTCGGAATATATGGAGCGCCACTCTGTCAGCCGCCTGATCGGTGCCCCTCCCGGCTATGTCGGATATGACGAGGGCGGCCTGCTGACCGATGCCGTGATGCAGCATCCGCATTGTGTCGTCCTGCTCGACGAGATTGAGAAAGCGCACCCCGATCTGTTCAACGTCCTGCTCCAGGTCATGGACAATGGTACGCTGACAGACGCAGTTGGCCGCAAGGTCGACTTCCGCAATGTCATCCTGGTGATGACCACCAATGCGGGCGCTTCTGACGCCGCCAAGAACTCCATCGGATTTGGCCGTGGTCGCAAGGATGACGAGCAGGAAGAGGCCCTGAAACGTCTATTCACGCCGGAATTCCGCAACCGTCTCGACAGCGTCATCACGTTCGGTGGCCTGACGCCGGAGATTATCGAGCGCGTCGTCGAAAAGTTCGTGCTTCAACTCGAGGTTCAGCTTGCGGACCGCAATGTCACGATCGAACTCGCCCCTGCGGCGCGCGACTGGCTCGCCAAGAAAGGCTTCGATAAGGAGTTCGGTGCCCGGCCTCTAGCGCGCGTGATCTCCGAACACGTCAAGAAACCGATGGCCGAAGAGTTGCTGTTCGGCAAACTTTCCAAGGGCGGCACAGTCAAGATCGGTGTCGACAAGAAGACCGAAGAGCTGACCTTCAAATACGTTGAGGACAAGCCAGCCAAAAAGCCAAAGCAGAAGCCGAAATCAACCGGCAAAGGCAAGGCAGAGAAGGTTTAGCTGGCACACGCCTCAATCGCCCGCTCATCGGCGCTGAGATAATCGGCGACCCGGTAGGCCTCGTCTGTCGCCAGCAGGGTCAGCCCACCATCGACCATGTCCTGATATTCTGACAGGTCGCCATCGGCGATATATTGATCGTCGAGGCGTTCTCCGGACCGGCCAAGCGTCCCGAAGGCGCTTTCAATGCCGCGCCGACCAAGCGCGGCCCAGGCCCGGTCATTCGGGCGGCTTGTCCCGGTCCAGGCAATGACATTATCGAAATCGACGCCCGCGGCTTCCAGCTCTTCTTGATGGCTGCGACTATTGACGCTCGCCGTCATCATCAAGTCAGGCGCAAGGCCCGCAATCTCGATCGCCTGTTTGTCATTGTATGAGATCAGGATGACATGATCCTCAGCCTCTGCCGCGCGAACATGGCTGACAATATTGCGGAAGCTCGTCGTGTCCTTCTTGTCGAGTTCTACAATCGCGCCCGTCCGCCGCGCCCAGAGCAGGACATCAGACAGTTTCGGCGCGGTAAAATCTGTGACCTGCCCGTCATTGTCCTTGAGGTTCAGCGTCTCGATTACGGCCCAGTCTGTATCGGCGACAAAAACGCTACCTGTTGTTGTGCGCCCCAATGTACGGTCATGCATCAGGAACAGGACACCGTCGCGGCTCTCGGCGACATCTATCTCGTGCACGACAATCCCGGCATCCAGTGCATGGCTCAGGGTCTGGAGCGCATTCTCCGGATAGCCCGGCGCAGGCCCACCGCGATGGGAGGCGACCAGCGTTCCGCCCTCTTCGCGTACGCAATCGAAGAAAGTGGGCAGCCGGCCAAATTCGTGAGTTGTTGTGCCACCAAGGTCCACCGACAGTTTCGATGCGCTGCTGGGCGTTTCATCGCCTTCAGAGCAAGCCGACACAGCAAGACTTGTAGCAACAATCACGCTTGAGATAATCCGAGACATATGGGCTCCTTGCCGAGACATAGGCCTCGACCTACAACATTAGAAAGCGCGTGTAAGCACTTAATAAAAGTGACAAAAATTGGAGGAAGACGATGCAAGGCATTATGCAGGACTGGCCACTTACGACTGACAAGATTCTCGACCATGCGAGACGGATCAACCCGAAACGCGAGATCATCACCCGCCGTGTTGGCGGCAAGATCGTGCGCACCACTTATGCCGAACTATATGACCAGTCCAAACAGGTTTCAAACGCCCTGAAAGATGACGGCATTGGCCTTGGCGACCGTGTCGCGACGCTGGGCTGGAATTCGGCCCGGCACATGGCGACCTGGTATGGTGCCATGGGTATGGGCGCGGTGCTTCACACCATCAATCCGCGCCTTCACCCCGAACAGATCGCCTGGATTGCCAATCATGCCGAAGACAAGGTTCTGGTCTTCGACATCACTTTCCTGCCAATTATAGAGGCCATCAAGGATCACCTGAAGACGATCAAGACCTTTGTGATCTATGCTGACGCCGAGGATATGCCCGAAAACAGCCTCGGCGCGGTTGCCTTCGATATGTGGATCGACGGGCGGTCGACCACTGCCGAATGGGGCAATTTCGACGAGAAAACGGCGTGCGGCCTGTGCTATACGTCTGGCACAACCGGCAACCCCAAGGGCGTGCTCTACTCTCACCGGTCGAACGTCCTGCACACGCTGATCACGATGAGCAAGGATGCCATGGGCATGGGCGCGGACGACACAGTCCTGCCCGTCGTCCCGATGTTCCACGCCAATGCCTGGGGACTGGCCTTTGGCTGCCCCGCGACCGGCGCCAATATGGTGATGCCGGGGGCGCAGATGGACGGCGCTTCGATCTATGAGCTACTCGACACCGAAAAAGTGACGATCACCGCTGCAGTGCCGACTGTCTGGCTCGGCCTTCTAGGCTATTTACGCGAGAACAATTTGAAACTGCCGCATCTCAGGAAAGTTGTGATCGGCGGCTCGGCGGTTCCGGAAGCGATCCTGCGCGCCTTTGAGACCGAGTTCGAAGTTGATGTTATCCACGCTTGGGGCATGACCGAGACATCGCCGCTCGGAACCCTCGGCACTCTGCCGCCGCACTTGATGGATGCCGACATCGACACGCGCATGGCGCAGAAGCTGAAACAGGGTCGCCCGCCCTTTGGCGTCGAGCTTAAGATTGTCGATGATGAGGGCCATGACCTGCCAAATGACGGCAAGACGTCTGGCCGGCTTGTTGTCCGTGGCCCGGCGATAGCAGCAGGCTATTTCAAGGGCGATGGCGGCAATGTCCTTGACGATAATGGCTTCTTCGACACCGGCGACGTCGCCAATATTGACGAGTTTGGTACGATGCAGATCACCGACCGCGCCAAGGATGTCATCAAGTCTGGTGGCGAGTGGATCAGCTCAATCGATATCGAGAATATCGCGGTGGGTCACGCAAAGGTCGCCAATGCCGCCGCGATCGGCATCTATCATCCGAAATGGGATGAACGACCGCTACTGATCATTCAGGCCGCAGAGGGCCAGAGCCCGACCAAAGAGGAAATCCTCGCCAGCCTGGAAGGCAAGATCGCCAAATGGTGGACCCCGGACGATGTCCAGTTCATCGACGACATACCGCTCGGCGCAACCGGCAAGATCAACAAACTCGCGCTGCGCGAGATGTTCAAGGATTACAAGCTGCCAACCGCCTAAATCCTGACCAACAAAAATAATCAGGGGCGACAGCGCGCAAAGCGTGCGTTATGTCGGCCCTGATTTGCAAATTGAGTGATGCAACCGAAACCGAGGGCCCCATGAGCGAGACTGTCGAACCCCAATCTGCTGGCTGGCGCATGAAGGTCGCGGCGTTCGCTTTGGCCGTGTCGATCTTCACCGTGCTCTGGTTCATGGTGGCCGCGCTCGGCACAAAATGGGGCTGGTGGCCATGGCAGGTCGGGCTTGGGCAGATGACAATTGGTCATGGCAAGATGCTGGCCTTCGGCTCGGTTGGCCTTGCGCTCGTCGCACAGGTGGTCGCCATCTATAAAGCCCCGCGCTTTCGACCCTTTGTTGTTGCATTGGCGGCAACTCTGATCGCGGCGATGAGCCTGTTCCGGCTCGCTGGTTTTGGTCAGTCAGCCGGCGCTTTGCCGCCCATTCACGACGTGCAGACCGACTGGTCCGACCCGGTTCAGTTCTCTGAATCCCTTCTCGCGGATCGCAAAGCCGACGGCGACACCAATCCTGTCGAAGATGCTCCCGTCATCATCGAGGCCGCCAATACGCGCTGGCCAGGCATGGGGGGCCGCCTGGTCTCTGAGGTCCAGGAAGAAGCCGAGGCACAGGAAGCCGGCAAGGGCACTGTCTACCCCAATCTGGCGCCATTCTATTTCGACCAACCCCCGGCCGACATCGCAGCGCTATCCAAACGCCTGATCCAGCGCCGTGGATGGGATCTTGTGTCTCATGCCGGTGACGAAGAAACCGGCGAGGAAATCCAGATCGAGGCGACAGCGACGTCAGGCTGGTTTGGTTTCAAGGATGATATTGCCATCCGCATCCGCCCGGTAGAGGGCGCAACCCGCGTCGACATGCGGTCGGTAAGCCGGGTTGGCCTGTCTGACCTCGGCGCCAATTCCAAACGCGTTTCTGGCTTCATGAACGAGTTGCTGGACCGCGCGGATGGCCGCGCCGAGCCTTAGCGCTCGGCCTCAACCTCGACGAGTTTGAACGCACTCTGCACAACCGGCTTGTCACTGTCACAGCTGACACGGCCTTCCTCGATCAGTTTGCCCATATGCCCGAGCAGCGACATGCAGGCGGCCGGAAACAAGCGCTCTTCCAGGCCGACATACATATCCTTGACCATAGCCGGAATTGAGGTTTCGCCGGCTCGCAAATGCTCCAGCACACCGTCTTCGCGTTCCTGGCGATGCTGGCGGTAAGCCTGGATGAATTCCTTGACGAAGGCCCGGCCCTCTATCGGCGAGCCATGGGTCGGCCACAGTGTATTGAATCCGCGATCTTCAATCTTGTCCAGGCTGTCGAAATAGTCGGCCATATTACCGTCCGGCGGCGCAACAATCGTGGTTGACCAGCCCATGATATGATCCCCGGTGAGGCAGGCATTCTCTTGCTTCAGGTCGAGACAGATATGGCTGCACGTATGTCCCGGCGTCTCGATCACTTCCAGCGTCCAACCCGGGCCAGAGAAAATATCGCCCTCCTTCGCCAGCTCGTCGGGATAGAAACCAACATCGTCTTCAGAGCCAAGTTCGCCCTTCGCTGTCGGTTGACCACAGTCTTTCGCATAGACTTTGCAGCCTGCCCATTCAGCCAATGGGCGCGCCAAAGGTGAGTGATCCGAATGACCATGGCTGACCAGAACGCACTTGACCGTTTCACCCTCAAGAGCTGCCTTGAGCGCCGCAAAGTGGACCTCATCTGCTGGGCCCGGATCAATCACGGCAACCTCGCCGCGGCCAATGATGTAAACGCCTGTCCCGACAAAAGTGAACGGCCCTGGATTATTGGCAATCACGCGACGTATCAGCGGGGAAACCTGCTCGACCTTGCCATATTCAAAGTCAATCTCGCGAACAAATGGAATAGACATTCAGAAGACAATAGCCTGTGTAACGCGCCGAAAATTGCGCTAAGTCTCGTCGGGTGGACTAATGACGGCGAGGGGCAAACGCTGCGACGAAGGCCTTGGCCATCCGCCGGGTGGACTTCAATTTGTCACCCAGCTTCAGTGCAACAGGTGGGCCCATATCCGTCTTGTTTGCATCGACGATATAAATCTTTCCAGACGCATTATCGCGTAGCACGTCTACGCCGCCCCATTCCAGACCGATTTCAGCAGCAAAGGCCGTTATCACGTCAATTTCATCACTCGTGTAGCAATTCTCTGGTGTATCGAGCAGGACTTCAGCGTTTTCGTTCAGAAACCGGCGACCGATCTGACGGCGCTTGCGGAACACGGCAGCTGGTTTGCCGCCGCAGATGCTGGCCCGCAAGTCTTCGATCAAACCGCCTTCAATCTCATTGTCGACCAGAACTTGATAAGTCTTGTCCTCAAGGGGCTCCATCGGACCCTCGATAATCCGGCCATCATGACAGGCGTTTTTCTCTGACTTTTCTACCATTGGACCGTTATATGTCCGTGGATCGACAGCGAGACTATATCCAGCAGCCTTCTGGAAAGCCTCTGCGACTGTCGACTTGGAAATATCGCGGCAGCCAAAATTGACCAGACGAGCGCCCTCTTTTGTGACTGGCGGCGTATGATTGGATTCAGTGGAATCATCGAACTGAAAGACAATGTCAGCCTCTGATGTGTCCGAAATCAATTTAGCACCAGAGACATGCATAACCGGCCAGATGAAATACCAGGGCCGCGGTTTTTCAGGATGAAAGGCAATGGTCTGGCGCTTATGACCGGTTATCCGGCGCCAGGTGCGCCATGAT
>CAYGKE010000054.1:0-11591 GCA_964350465.1 uncultured Hyphomonas sp. | reverse complement strand
CGCCATGATTGTGCGAATGTGTAAAAGGTCAGCCAGGTAAAAATATTATTGGCCAATTCACGCGTTGCCGGCACGCGGTGTCCGGTCTTTTTGACCAGCCATGCGCCATCTTCATACTTGAAGTCTGTAAGCCAATTACGCGACATCTAAAACTCCTAACGCCCCGCGAGCGAATTTTGGCTGAATCGCACGCAGATGCCTACGGATCAAGCACTTATAACCTTAAAGGCCGTGATTATTTGTTCACAATAAGGCGATCCACCTATTACAACAAAGGCCTGAGACTGGACAAATCATAGCCCGCTTCGCCCGCCGCATCGACGATTTCATCGCCCATGCCCTGCCCTGCATGCGTAAGCGCCCACGCGGTGATCGACCGGGTCCCCGTACGGCAATAGGCCATCACCGGAGCTGGCGCTTCGGCCAGCGCAGAGCCAACCCGCTCGAGAATTTCCGGGGTTGGCGCACCAGAAAACGGGATTGCAACAAATGCCAGCCCTAGCGCTTCAGCCTTGGCCCGAATAGCACCCATGCGCGGCTGATCGACCCCGCCCTCACCATCGGGCCGATTCGCCATCAGGGTCTTGTACCCCGCCGCCGCAATCGCTTCGACGTCATCTTCGGTAATTTGGGGCGCAACGGAAAACCCGTCTGTCACCTTTCGAATGTCAGCCATCCAGCTGCTCCTCTGCCAGCGAGCGTTGACAAGCGCTCAAGCCTTGTGAACCTAGGAAGTCTCCTACCGGCTGCCAAGGCCGGGCTGCAAGTCCCAATACGATTCAAGGATGTAATTAGGTGCCAGCTCTGCAACGTACCCTTGCGCGCATCCCCTGGCTTTACGTCGCGCGGCGGCTGCTGATTGCCATTCCGACCCTGCTGATCATCATCACTGTCGCTTTCTTCATGATGCGAATGGCGCCTGGCGGTCCATTCGATGGCGAGCGGAAACTGAACGCCGCGACAGAAGCGGCGATCGCTGCCAAATTCGGACTCGATAAGCCGCTCTTCCAGCAATATCTCGACTATTTGTGGGGTGTCATTCATCTGGATTTCGGTCCGAGCATGAAAACCCTTGGCAAGAGTGTGAATGATCTGATCGCCGATGGCCTGCCGATCAGTCTGGCAATTGGCTTTCTTTCCATGGGGGTCGCGCTGTTTGTCGGGGCTGGGCTCGGCATCTTTGCCGGTCTGCGCCAGAACACACTGGGCGACTATTCGGTGATGGGCTTTGCCATGGCCGGAATCTCGATCCCGACCTTTGTCAGCGGCCCGCTCCTTATCCTGACCCTGGCGCTCGGCGCTGGCCTGTTCGCGGTTGGCGGCCTCGGCACCTATCCGAACATAGGCATGAACCTGCACAATATGACTTTGCCAGTCCTGACGCTGGCACTGCCGCAAATCGCGATCATTTCCCGCCTGATGCGCGCCAGCATGATCGAGACCATGCGCGCCGGGCATATCCGCACGGCCCGGGCCAAAGGCCTCAGCGAGCGCGATGTCGTCCTCAAACATGCGCTTCCGTCCGCGATCCTGCCGCTTGTTTCCTATGTTGGCCCAGCCATGGCCCGTGTGATGACGGGCAGCCTGGTGATCGAGCGCATCTTCGGCCTGCCCGGCATGGGCAGCTATTTTGTCGATGGTGCGATCAACCGTGATTATACGCTCGTCATGGGCGCACTGATTATCTATGCGACACTGATCGTCATCTTCAACCTGATCGCAGATGTGCTTTACGCCCTGCTCGACCCGAAGGTGAAGTATGACTGACAGCATCGACCTGACCGGCCGCAAGGCAGCGCTCGAGACTGCCATCCAGGGCGGGCGCTCGCTCTGGGATGATGCCAAGGCGCGCCTGTTTCGCAACAAGGCCGCTGTCGTGTCGATGTGGATCCTCGGCATCATCGTCATCATCGCAGTCTTCGGCCCGTTTGTCTGGGTGCATGACTATGACACCATCTCGGCCAAGGCGGAGATCGCGCCAACATTGGAAAACTGGCACATCCTCGGCACGGACACGCAAGGCCGCGACCTGTTGGCGCGGTTGATGATTGGCCTGCGCATCTCGCTTGCCGTCGGTGTGGTCGCAACAATTGTCTCGCTGGTCATCGGCGTGACCTGGGGCGCTGTCGCTGGTTTCATTGGCGGGCGAGTTGATAATATCATGATGCGCTTTGTCGATGTGCTGTATGCCATGCCCTTCATCTTCTTTGTCATCCTGCTTTTGACAGTTTTTGGCCGAAACATCATCCTGATCTTCGCGGCGATTGGCGCAGTCGAATGGTTGACCATGAGCCGGATCGTGCGCGGCCAAACCCTTGCCATCAAGAACATGGAATATATCGAGGCCGCGCGCGCCACTGGCGTACCCTTCTTCACCATCATTCGCAGGCATATCCTACCGAATGTCGTTGGTCCGGTTGCTGTCTATGTCACCCTGACGATCCCGGTCGTGATCATGGCTGAGAGTTTCCTGTCTTTCCTCGGCCTCGGCGTAAACGAGCCACTGACATCGCTCGGCGTGTTGATCTCTGAGGGCGCCAAGGAAATGCAGGACAAGCCATGGATGCTGATGGCTCCGGCCCTGACCATGGGCATCACGCTGCTCTGCCTCAACTTTATCGGCGATGGCCTGAGGGACGCACTCGATCCGAAGGAGCGGTAATGCACCTGACCCATTTGATCATCGACGACTTCCTTCCGAACGCTGTCGATGCCCGCAATCAGGCACTTTCCATGACCTATCCGCCGCGCAAGCCGGATGAGAATTTTCCCGGAAGAAATGCCAGCCAGGCGCTTAACTTCGCGGATATCGAGAAACTGATCGGCCAGATTGTCCACGAAGAGTTGGCACCGGTAGCGCACTTGTCTCATCAGGTTCCGCGCCTTGCGCTTGAGGGGGACACGAGCAACTCCCACGTACACCTCGACAATTGTCACTGGTCGGGCCTTCTCTACCTCTCGCTCGACGAGCATTGTCAGGGCGGCACGCATTTCTTCCGGCACAAGAAAACCGGCTGGGACATGGCCCCGATTTGGCCAGGCATGGCCGAAAAAGCTGGCTACTCGAGCTCACAAGATGCCATCAGCTCCATCCTGAAGGACGATATTTACGACGCCGAAAAATGGACCGAGACAATGATGATCCCGATGCGGTTCAATCGGTTAGTGATTTTTCGCGGCTATAAATGGCACGATGCGGGTGTCTCGTTTGGGACTGAGCCTGAGAATGGGCGCCTGATCATTCCGTTCTTCTTTCGTAATACAAATCCGAATATGGGGTGATGGAAGCCCAGCACTTGCGACCGCCCTGCGGGGTGCAGGTCGGTGGTTTGATCAAATTGCGCCCGGGAGAGGCTGAGGCGGGTCGGAGGTGCGTTGAGGCACAGAGCTCCGCTTTGCCACGGCGTGTCCGTGGCATCCATCACCCGCAGTGCCCACAAGAGCCGTGTTGACTTCGGGAGCTGGACCCCATGGACAAGCCATGGGGAGGCGGGGGTGAGAGCGTGGTGCGAGGCGCGACCAATGGCCGGCACCCTGAAGATGCGGCCTCAAATCCTCCGCACACCAGCCCTTCGGCGCGTTCGGATCATCGCCCAGCGCCAGCACGATCACCTTGCCCCAGTAGGAAACCATGATCAGCCGCTCGCGGCCATCCTGGTCCTTCAGCGCCAGCAGAAAGGCCAGCTGCAACCATAGCCACGGCCAGAAGACTGGCGGGCAGTCCTCAAACAGGTCGCGGTAGCGGTCAAAGATCATCGGTTCAAAACAGGCTCAAAAACGGGTCAATTGAGGCTCAGTATAGGGCCATTCCGGCAGGGGGAGGATTGAGGAGTGGTTTATCCCACACCCACCGCCCGAAGATGCCCGCGAAGGCGGGCATCCAGGGACCAGCCTGATCCTCCAGTCCTGCGGGATATTCCGGTCCCTGGACCCCCGCCTGCGCGGGGGTCGGCGGAGATGAGAGCCAACTCTATCCCACACTGAAATGAGGGATAGAAACGAATGGCGGGGCAAGCCCCGCCCTACGGGCGATGAAGACCAATGTCTGCCTTCGGCGTCGGAGGTGACGTTAGCCCAGCGAACAGGGCGGAGTTGCTCGGTGCAAGTAAATAGCGGTATTCGTCAAAACAGGCTGCACCGCATGGAGGGTCAATGACAGACGACTGGGATTTTTATCCACTGCTTGTGGACAATGAACCTGCATCGATTTTTGTTGATTTAGGCGCGCGCGAACATGCACCGCTCGAAACGCATCCGATTATGGGGTACTTACGTGTCAAAATGCTACGGCCCCGCGATGATGGCCTCTCCAGTCAGGACGAATTCGATGATCTTCTCTTGCTTGGAGACGGGATCGTCTCAATGCTCGAAGAAGATAGGACTTGCCTGTTTGTCGGGCGTAACACCTCCGGCGGAAACCGAGATTTCTATTTCTACACCACTGATGGAGAAAGGTTTGAGCGAGCAGCCAAAGCTGCCATGCGCGGTTTTTCCAAATACTCCTTTGTGACGGGAACGCGAGAAGATCGAGATTGGCACGCATACTTTGAGTTTCTTTATCCATCTAAAAGAAGCATGCAGCTTATTTGGAATCGCCGGGTGCGCGACCAATTAGAGCTAAACGGAGATAATCTCCAAAATAGGCGGGAGATAGATCACGGTGTGTTCCTGCCTAATTTAACAGCGCGGGCAGCATTTTTGGAACACATCAAGGACAAAGGATTTTCGGAAAAGCAAGCTTCACTGGAGCCTGACGAGCGCGGCAATTACTTCATTGAATTCTCAAAGACTAATAGCCCGGCAGAAATCGATGATGTCGTATTGGAGTTGTTTGATGAGGTTCTGAATTTGAAAGGAGAATATGATGGTTGGGGATGCTTGATTCAGCCTTGAAATTCTGGGGCGGCGAAACTTGCGAACAGTCTCGGCGTGTTAAAATCGCCCCAAGTAAGACACTCGCCTAGTCTCGTCATGACCCCAAAGCGGACCTCAAACAAACAGTTCCAGCGGGTCCTTGCCCGCTTCGCTTTCAAGAAACCCGAGTGTTTCGAACGTGTGCTTCATCGTGCCTGAGAGTGGCGCCTGAACCGTCAGCGGCTTGCCGCGGCCACGCGGGATAACCAGCGCGCGGGCGTGCAGGTGCAAGCCCTTGCCAACGCCTTCCGGCACTTCGCGCGGGGTGCGGTATTTGTCGTCGCCAAGGATGCTGGTGCCAAGTTCGTGCATATGAAAGCGCAACTGGTGCATGCGCCCGGTCGAGGGTTTCAGCGCCACCCAGGCGGCCTTCTGGCCCGCCGTCGAGACCGTGAAATAGTCGGTCACGGCATGTTTTGAGACCTTGTCGCCATGCACGCCCATGACCATGCGCTCGCGCTCGTCCGGCTCTGTGCCCTTGCGCATCCAGCTGCGGAGCTGCCCGGCGCGCGGGTGCGGCACGCCAACCGTGACGGCCCAATAGACCTTGTCCATGTCGCGCGAGCGAAAGAGATCCCCGAGCCGCGCGGCGCTGGCCGGATGTTTGGCAATGATCAGCAGGCCGGAGGTCTCCTTGTCGAGCCGGTGGACAAGTTTGGGGCGATGCTCACCGTCGCTGAGGGCATCCAGCATGCCGTCAATATGGCGCCCGCCCTGCCCGGTGCCACCCTGGACCGCGATACCGGCCGGCTTGTTGAGGACGAACATGTCGCTATCCTCGTGCAGGATAAGCGGGCGGAGGAAAGCCAGCGCCTTGTCATTGGGTTTTTTCGGGGCCTGCCATGGGCCATCCTTACTGGCGGCCTTGGACATGAAAGGCGGCAGGCGCACCGCCATACCGGCTTCGAGGCGGGTATTGGCCTTGGCGCGCGCCCCGTCGACACGGATCTGCCCAGTGCGCAGGAGCTTTTCCAGCTCGCCCTGCGTCATCGGCATGCGGCGCTTGACCCAGCGGTCAAGACGCACGCCGCCCTCCTTGTCGGAGACGGTTTCGGTGATGACTTGTTTGTTGCCAGACCCGCTCATGCGAGGGCGCTCCTGAGGACCAGAAAAGCGAGCGCGAAGGCCGCGATGGAGAGGATGACATTGAGCGCTATATAGGTCAGCGCGCGGACGGCCTCCCCGGCCAGCATCAGGTCCATCGCATCCTTCGAGAAGCTGGAGAAGGTCGTGAAGGCGCCGAGAACGCCAACGCCGACAAGCAGCCAGAGGCCCTGTTCGGCCAGCGGGCCGCGAGTGGCAAGCCAGGCGACCAGCGCGCCCATGACGCCGCTGCCGAGGACATTGACGATGAGGGTCGCCCAGTGGCCCTCGACGCCGTCCTGCCCGGCCACGGCAAGGCCGACGCCGTAGCGGCTTATCGCGCCAATGGCACCGCCGACAGCAACGAGGAGGAGATTTGTGAACATCCCCTCCCCTTAGTCCTAGTCGCGCTGGATTAGAAGGCCCTCTGCCAGCCGAGCGTGAAGGTGAGATCGGTTTCAAGCTGCGGACCGTTAAGGTCACGGTAGAGCGGCAGGCCGATCTCGGCAGCGAGCCGGTGGCCCTTGAGCGGACCAGACTGGCTGAGCAGGTTGACGCCCATCAGTGCCTCAAACGTGTCGCCGCCCTGATTGTCCGGGTCAGCGGTCTGGACCGGCGCGATGATGACCGGGTCAATGCCATCAATCTGGCCGATGGATTTGGCCTTGAGGCGGCCGGACAATGACAGCCATGGCTCGGGTTCATAGGCGAGCCATGCGGTGGCTTCGATGACATCGCCAAGGCTGTAGCCTTGATCATTGTCATCCAGGCGGATGATTGTGCGGGCCTGAGCGCCAAGCCCCCAATTGTTCTTGAAGCGCTGCGTCCCTGTCAGGCCAAGCTTCAGATCATAGGTGCCAGAGCCAAGTTGCATCGGGTAAGGCAGGCGCACGGTCGGCCGCATCCCCATAGGTGTCAGGATGTCGTCGGTCTCGGTGATCGAGCCGGTCGGCAGCGACAGCGCGATGGAGGCATTGATCTGGCGTTCCGGCACATGGCCATCATCGAGGCCAATGATGGCGCCGAGGGTGGTGTCGCCGATGCCCTCTACCGAAGTTTCGAATGTGCCAAGTACATTACTGCCCATGCCGCCCATATAGGTCGTGTGGTCCATGTCTTTGGCGACATACATGCCCATTGCCATCAGCGTGACGCGGTCTGTCAGGCCATACATGCCGCCGAGCATATGCATCTGCATGGGCATCTCGGTGGGCACGACGCGCAGGGTTGGCGGCTGCATCGGCTGGCCAAAGAAGCGATTTGGCACCGTAGTGGCGGTCTCGTCCGGGGAGAGAGCGTCATTGCCGTCGCGGCTGCCGGACATGTCCATGTACATGTAGCGATAGGAGGTCATCCACTCGCCTTTCGTGTGGCGGTGGTCGGACATCACACCGATCGGCGCGTGACCCATGGCGTGAGATTTTTGTGGGCCGTCTTCGTGGGCAAAAGCAGATGGCGCGGAGGCGGCTGCCAGCAGTGCGCCAGCAGCGAGTATAGCGGATTTCATGGGATGTAATCTTTTCAAGGAGAAGGATTGCCCGGCAGCCATACCGGACGGAATCTCAGCCTTGAAGAACAGGCGGCCCAATCGGCGGTGCCCCCGGCCAGATCGGTGAGCGCGTCTCGGCGGTCTTGATCGCAATGCGTGGTTTGAGCTGCGGTGCGACGGCGAGCGAAGGCCCGGTCAGCAACGTGTCAGGCGTCTCGCCGTCCAGCACCAGGCAACAGCCGCAATCGACCAGCGCCGTCTCTACGGGCTGGTCGTCGCCAACCTCGACAGTAATGTATTTGGTACCTTCAACCGAGCAGATCGGGAGGGTCAGCGTGCCATTATCGGCCGTTACCACTTTGGCCTGCGCGCCATGCGCAGCATAGGCTGAAACAGCAAACCATAGCGCTACAACGCGAAAGAGAAGGTGAAGTCTCGCCATATCGCTCGTCTAGCCGCACTGAACGAGCTTGCCTACGCGACGTCTTGTCAGCGCGCCGCTTGGCGTTTTCTGTCCCCGCCCTATAAGACTCTGTAATTCTGGGAATCAGGGAGTTTGGGCATGGCCGAAGCGGCAGCGAGCAGCGAAACAAAAGGTTTTCTCGGTTGGATCGAGCGAACCGGCAATAAATTGCCTGATCCGGTTTTCATCTTCTTCTATCTGATCATTGCTCTGGTCGGCATCTCGATCCTTTCAGATATTCTGAATGTGTCCGCCTTGCACCCGACCCAGGTCGATGCCAATGGCGATCCCAAGGTTGAGGAAGCGGTCAGCCTGCTCTCGCCAGAGAATATTCAGCGCCTCTGGGTCGAAATGCCCAAGACCTTCACCCATTTCCATCCGCTCGGTTATGTCCTTGTTGTGATGCTGGGCGCGGGGGTCGCAGAACGCTCCGGCCTGTTTGCCAGTGCCATTCGCGGCGCGGTACGCAATGCCCCAAAATTCCTGCTGACACCGCTTGTCGCACTGGTCGCGATGCTGTCCAACCATGCCGCCGATGCTGGCTATGTCGTGATGATCCCGCTGGCGGCCATCATCTTTGCTTCAGCTGGTCGCCATCCGCTGGCCGGGATTGCCGCCGCCTTTGCGGGTGTCTCAGGCGGCTTCTCCGCCAATATCGCGCCGGGGCAGCTTGATGCGCTGCTGTTCGGGATCACCGAGACCGCCTATGAGGTCAGCAATATTGATGGCGGCTGGAGCATGAATATTGCCGGTAACTGGTACTTCATCTCCGCCCTGCTGCTGATCTACCTGCCCGTCGTCTGGCTGGTCACCGACAAGATCATTGAGCCGCGCCTTGGCAAATGGGTGCCGGATGAAGGCGCGGACACAAAGAGTTATGGCGACGAAGACAAGCCACTGACCGATGAACAGAAAAAAGGCCTGCGCTATGCTGGTCTCGCCGTGCTGGGCGTCTGCGCGCTTTGGGCAGCGATGACGTTCGGACCGGGCACACCGCTGCTCGAAGATGGGCCGGGCACAGAAGGTGATGCCTGGTACACGGTCGCAGGGCCGTTTTTCCGCTCGCTTGTGGCCGGTTTCCTGGTCTTGTTCCTCGCCGCCGGTTGGGCCTATGGCGCCGCCGCCAACACGATCAACAACCATAAGGACCTGGTCGATATGATGGCCGAGGCGATGAAGGATATGGGCTATTATCTGGTCCTCGCCTTTGCCGCCGCACATTTCGTGGCGATGTTTGGCTGGTCCAATCTTGGCCTGATCAGCGCTGTGCATGGCGCGGGCGCGATCCAGTCCTCCGGGCTTCCGCTACCGATCGTACTTGGCCTGATCGTGCTGTTCTCGGCTCTGCTGAACCTTTTTGTCGGCTCGGCCAGTGCCAAATGGGCACTTCTCGCGCCGGTGTTAGTGCCAATGTTGATGCTGCTCGGCATCAGCCCAGACGGCGCCACCGCAGCTTACCGTGTCGGTGATGGTGCGACCAATATCATCACGCCGCTTATGGTCTATTTCCCGCTGATCCTGGTCTTTGCCCAGCGCTGGAAGAAGGATTTCGGGCTTGGTAGCCTGACCGCGATGATGATCCCATACTCGATCTGGCTGCTGATCACGGGTGTCGCACTGATGATGCTGTGGCTGTTCCTCGGCATTGATCTTGGACCGGGCGCGCCAGCGCAAATTCCGATCCCGACGGCGGGCGGTTAGAGACCGAGTGAGGCCTGACATGTCGTGAAGTCGGCTGGCAACGGCGCTGTCAGCTCTAGCCCCGTGCCGTCCGGCATCGGCAGGTTGAGCCCGGCCGCGTGCAGCATCAGGCGCGGCGCTGAACTGGCCTCACCATAGATGTGGTCACCGAGGATCGGGCAGCCAAGATGGGTCAGATGGGCCCGGATCTGATGCATGCGCCCGCTCTGCGGCTTCGCCTCAATCAGGGCGTATGGTGCGTTTCGGCCAAGAATGGTCCAGACAGTACGCGCGGGCTGGCCGTCTTCGGCAACTTTGGTGCGTGGCGGCCTGGTTTCGAGCGGCCTTAGCGGCACATCAATCATGCCCCTGTCCTTTGCTGGAAGGTCACCCGACACCAGCGTAAGATAGGTTTTCTCGACGTTCCGGCTGGCAAATGCCTCGGACAGAAATACTGCCATCGGTTTTGTTTTGGCCGCGATGATCAGGCCTGATGTTCCGGTATCGATCCGGTGAATGAGGCGCGGTCGCTTGCCGTTCGAGCGCGCAAACGCCCACAGCAAGTGATCGAGATTACGGCCACGATTGCCGCGCGTCTGCACTGACAGTCCCGGCGGCTTGTTGAAGGCCAGCAGCACCTCGTCCTCGTGGATTACGAGGCTCCTGGCAAAGGCCTTGTCTTCCTCAGAAAGGGTCGGGATCGGGCGATTACGCAAGCGAGACCTAACCTGCTGCCGGGCTCGAAGCGTTGAGGCCGCTGATAATGACTGAGGCGAGGACAATCGCAGAGGTTGCGACCACCCAGATCAGCAGCATGATGAAGAGGCGCAGGAAGGCCATGAAAATCCCGCTCTCACCGACGACCATCAAGCTGCGCCAGACATAGATAATCAGGCCGATGCCAAATACCCAGCCGGCTGTGCCGCCAAATGGCGGTATGGCAAAGATCAACAAGGCGCCGGCCAAATACATCCAGGTATGCAAATGCATCGCGTGGATGGCATGGTCATAGACATATATCCGGCGTTTCCAGGCATGGATCAGGGTCAGCGCCAGAATGGTAATCGGCACAAGCAGGAAGCTGAGCCGTGGGCCCCATTGTTCCAGTTCGGCAAAGAACAGGCGCGGATCCTCGACCACGCGGCCAGCGGACAAGACAAATTCAGACGCTTCGGCGTCGAGTTCATGTCCCGCTTCCTTTTCGATCAAGTCGCGCAGGGCCTCCGCATCGACATCCCCTGCCTCATCGGTAATCTCTTTGACAAGATCGGAGGTGCTGATCGTGGCGATCTCCCCGCTTGGGTTTTCGATCTGAACATTGCCGAGCCATTCGCCTCTTCCAATGACGCTGAACAGAGCGAGGTAGAAAACCAGGCTGGCAAGCAGGAAGAGGCGGAACGGCGGGACATAGCGCCCACGTTTGCCAGATGTGTAGGCCTTGGTCAGCTTGCCGGGGCGCAACATCAGGATCGGCAATGTGCGGGCGATCCGGCCATCAAGTGCCAGCGTGTCAGTGATCGTTTCGCCAATCAGGGACAGGACCGGGCGATGAAAACTGGCAGCCAGCTGGCCGCAATTGCTGCAAAAGCGCTCGACATTGACCTCGCCGCAATTCTTGCAGGGCTGGCCCGCAAGGTCGGCTTTCTGAGCGGTGGACAAACCGCCAGCGGAGGCGGCGCCAGCGGTCTCAAGTTCTATATTCATGCCGCCCTCCCTGACGTTTTATTCCTCTGTTGGCGTTTCCAGATCGGCGCGGCACATCCAGCGCGAGCGGTGGGTGTCCTGCGCATTCTCTGCCCAGCCGGTAATGCGTGGATCAACCAGGTTCTTGGTGACCTGGAACCACATTGGTGTGATCGGGGCATCTTCGAGCATGATCGCCTCGGCCTGCGCGAATATCTCGGCCCGGCGCTTGAGGTCGAGCTCATTGCTGGCCGCCTTCAATAGCGCGTCATATTCCGG
>CAYGKE010000053.1:0-19879 GCA_964350465.1 uncultured Hyphomonas sp. | reverse complement strand
AGAAAGGCGAACAGACTCTCATAATGAACGGCCCGGATCAGGGGGCTGGGTCACTCCAGCCCCGAATGAGGGCACGTTGGGGAGTAGTCCAGAAAGGGTCAGACTCTCGAAATGAATGAGGGAGCCAAAGGGCTCAGGTCACGAGCTTTGTTGAGAGTGTTCATATACAATCATTCTTATTCATCAGAGAACACAAACCGCACACGTATCAACTAGCCTAATTATTCGGGCAGTTTTGTCTTGCAAATTCTTCCACACGTTTATAGTGCTCGACTGTACCTTGGGTCGCTGGCAGACTTTGAATCGCCTTGTCGACAGCGACCGTGAGTTTGGAGTCAGCGCTCAACATCGCTAATGTACGCTTCGGCTCGAGCAAGAGCTGAGTTGCACAAGCCGTTAACAATAGGGCAGAATTGTCACAGTCAATCATCAGTCTGCCCAAAAGAGGCGGATACTCGAATCTCGCAAGAGCTTCGTTCAATGTGACTATTGGAAAAGCATCCATACGAGAGTTAGTGCTGATATTATAAGTCGCAGCCCCTTTACTCAACAATGCTGAAACATTTCGCCAGCTCCGTATATGCAAATCCCGTGATGGGTTAGGTATGTTGTAGACATCGCCAACCTGCTGATAACTCTCAAAAAAGTAATTGGGGTTTTCCGCACCCTCTTGAATTACAAGCGTCCCTTCTTCTGTTAATGATGCCCCTTGCACTTGCTCTACATAATTACAGTCTACGCCGGCGACGACTCCGTTTTGGTAACCCATCCAATTCCCCCAGGCCAAGGCGTGGCTACCGGTCGTGACGGGTTCGGCCAAGAGTTGGCGAACCCCAAACCGAACCAAATCAAAATCAATCACGCCGTCCAAATCACCGGTTTCCGCCAACCAATCTACAAGATTTTTGCGAAGCATGAAGGCCTTTACACCCAACCTTCTCCGACTTCGAACGAGATCGCGAATGGCCACCTTGTGAGACATTCCGACAACTGTATCCAGACAGCAGTAAAAAGCAGGAAACCAAGAGATCTCTTCCCAGAACCGGTAGGCCGCATTCATCCCAATTGAGTCCACGCCGGCTAAGTTCGGCAAGTCCACCTCGGCCAGGGACGGACCGTTTCCCAATACCCCCACAATAGACTGCCTCTCAAAAGCAAACCGCAGCCCTGAAAACTCTTTAACAAGTCCACGGTGGTGAAAGGTTACACCTGGCTGGTCTTCCCGAACCGCTCGATAATCACCGAGCTTGGACGATACACCTTCAAACCAATTTTCTTTGGAAATGACACTGGATTCATCATTGGCCGGACAAAACTTGGCAGCGCTTGAAATGGGCAACCCATGACGCGTTGCCAGCAGCGATACTATACTCTGGTCCTGACGATGTCCGTAATACCCAAACACACGGCGCAAAGCCTCCAAATCATTGACTGGCTGGTTGCGCGCACTAAAGGCGGTAGCATGTTCGTGCTGCTCATCTCCGGATAGGCTTTTTCGCTTATCAGATTCCGGTGGATGTTTGTCTCCAACGGCAATTGCATGAATTGACGCCATCTCAGCCGCTTCAATAAAGACGCTTGCCGCTACCGCTCCAACAACACCACCAAATAAGCAGGAACACACATGCGGCCCAGCCAGCTCTGACCACGTAAACTTACCTGCCGTTATTGCGGCATCTGAGGTGAATGAGGCATTATAGAGCGGCCAATGACGAGAATCATCATGATCAATGAAGAACACGCCGTCTTGCCGCAATTGCGAGAATATGGCTTCGGGCTCCTTCATCAGCATGACACCCGCATCCACCCAAAGCAAAGCACAATCCGTGGGCAACCACTTGAACAAGTGGCTAAAAAGAGCGATCTTAAATACATAGTTTTTTGGATGTTTCTGCCAATCGTGCGAAAACGGAACAAACTCAGCATTCAGAAAAATTACGCCTTCCAATAGCTTCAAAAAGGCCCTTTGCGCTGGGGTCATCCCAAGGTCATAAACAAAAATTTGCGCTTCGGGATCGTTTCGATGAATCGATGCGATAAGAGTGATCCCCATATCAAAGTAGTTTTCATCCCACCCGCTCAAATAGGCACGAGACGTAACTTCACCTACCAATTCAGCAAAAGCGGCCTTAGTATTATCCGCCATAAGTGGATCTGCGTTGAAATATCGGGAAAGCGCGAGAACGTTTTTGTTAAATCGCCGGAATACTTCTTTTGTGTGCTTAATTACCGAAGCTTCATTAGCAGCATGTGCGATAATCCCATCATTTTGATTTACTTCGTGATCGGCAATCCGTGACGCCCAGTCAATCGAAACGAATTCATAGTAACGTTCCGCTACTTTCGCCGCCTCCGCCAATGACGTCCCGCGCGCTCGCATAGTCTTGGCATCCTCATGAATAACCGCACGGGACAATAGCTTGTCAAGAAAGTGAAATTTGGCTCCGTAGTTCGCGCAGCGAACCCAGTACTCATAATCGAACGAAAAGTTCATACCCTCGTCCAAGGATCCAGCCATCTCAAAAATTCGGCGACGCATAAAGAGCGAAGGCTGCAAAACTCCAAGTGATTGTGACATTTGTTCTAGAATATTGGCACCATCTCGATTGATGTAAGCTTCCTTTAGTTTTTCACCATCTGGTGCCACAAACTGCCCACGACCGTAGACAATATCAATTTCGGGGTGCTGCTCGAAAACACGACCAACAGCTTCCAGTACATCGTCACCGAAATATGCATCATCACTATTTAACCAACATAAAATTTCGCCCCGGGCGCGACTAAATCCAAGATTGATCGCATTGGTCTGGCTCTTGTCTTGTCCAAGAATTAGTTCAGCCCGGTTAGAAGCTTCACAATAGGCATGTATTATTTCGAGAGAGCCGTCAGTTGAGCCCGGATCGTAGATAAGATGTTCGAAATCACCCAGTCTCTGGTCCTGAACACTTTTATGCGTTTCATCAATAAAAGACGCTTGTTTGAAACTAGGCGTAATGATCGAAAATTTGGGAGAGCCAACCATAGATCAAAAAGCCTTCATAATTCAGTAGAAAAAAAACTGGCGAGATTGTCGATCGCTTCGCAGCTAGCCCTGGCAACAGCATCAACTGTGTTTGAGCCATTGTGGGTTCCGAATATGCATCGCTCCATATCTCGGAGCGGGCTATCGAGCGAAAGTGGCTCGATTTCGAAGACATCGAGAGCCGCCGAGTGTACATGCCCCGATTCAAGCGCAGCGATCAAAGCTAGCTCATCGATGAGCGGCCCGCGCGCAACATTGACAACCCTGACGCCCTGCTTGCAACGAGCCAGCACCTCAGCGTTGAGCATGTGACGATTATGCTGGTTCAGCGAGCAAGTAAAAACCAGGAAGTCCAAGTCCTCTACTGCTGCCGGCCAATTCGCGCGCTCCAAGCCCTCGAATCCAGCATCACCATTAACACCAGGGTCATACGCCACGACCTGAAGGCCTAATGCTTGAAGTCTTGGCACAGTATGGCGACCTATATCACCTAAGCCGACAACACCCGCGCGGCGACCGGCGATACTGATACCGGCGGGCTTAACCCATTGACCACCACGTACACCGCGATCGATGAGACACAGCTGGCGGGCCAATGCAATTACGAAGGCTGTTGCAACGTCAGCGACTTCCGCACCGAACATCATGGGCGTATTCTTAATCGGAATACCCAGATCCTTGCAGGCGTCGAAATCCACATTATCAACGCCAATTCCCCACTTCATGGCGGCGCGCAAACGCCCCGCCCTGCCAGCTTCGAATACGCGACGAGTTGCCGGATCATCTCCGATAATCCAGCCATCATATTCAGGCAGCAGTTCGCAAAGCTCGTCTTCACTTAGGGTTTGGGTCACCTTCGCGGCGTGAAGCTTGAGTCCGCGCTCGCTAGCGTGATCTGAAAAAGACTCGATTTGGCCCAACATGGGCGGACAAGTGACCAAGATATTCTTCATAATTCCCCATGCGCCCATCTTACTAACTGGCTTGTGTTGATATACTTAGCTAAGCATGCCCGCCGCTCAAGGCTATATGACACAGCGACTATTCAAAGCTCAGCGATAGCGTGCTCACTACTTGCGCAAATGTAAGCACGATTAGCTTCGGTCAGAGCTCAACGCCTGTGTTTGCAATCCAAATTGTGACGGAGTAGAATGTCCGCTAGCACCCAATCACTTTGCTCATCAATGTCTACGGCTTCTGTTTTCTTTATTTCTCGCAATTGTGGGTGGAGCCCTATCCTCGCTTGCGTTTTGTAAAAGGAATCGGCCGAGAATACATATAGGCAGGAATTTTCTTCGAAATACGGCTCAAGATCCTGCGTAGGTATCAGGTTGTTGGGATCATGATTGATCGCTGACGCATCTTGGCGGTAAAAGCGTGTTTGGTGTCGGTTCACCGTAAACAACGAATCGAATTTGTCCTGCTCAGAGAAATACTGCTCGATGCAATCTCGAATTGTATCCGGGCCAAGCAAGGGATTTGTCGTGTGCGTCATAAGGTAATCACCAGGGCCATAAGCCGCGATATCGTCAGACAATACTAGATTCATTGAGACTTCATCGCCGCATAGTTCTGGTTTTCGCTCGCGAATAACAACCCTTTCAGACTCAATGAGACCGGCAGCTATCAGCTGAGGCCTCGCATCTGTATTGATGACAACTTTGCTGACTAATTCAACTTGCAAAAGGCTGTCCAATATCCACTGAAACAGTGGTTTCCCGGCAATTGGTTTGAAATTCTTGCCGGGCACTCTCGATGAATGCGCCTTCATAGGAAGCAAGCAGGTTATGGGTGTACTCATTGGGTTACTCCGCAGAAGAATTTGACTTCTTCATAGAATTTTGTTCTGACCTGTCTCGGACATGTCGTACTTAATTGCCGACGGCTTGGAAGCGCTTCCAGCTGGATCATTGGGCAGCCGAACTGCCGCCTGCCCCGGATAATAAAGGCGGTCATGTAAGCTCTGGTTCATATCAACCGCCTTTAATCGACGGGCGCGCCATGCCCCAAAAAACTGGGCTGCCCGAAACGCGATTACAGAATTGAATTGCCGAAAAAATTGTCTGGTTCGCAGAGCTTCCTTAAAATCTGAAAACGTGTTTCGAAAAAAAAGCGAGGATGCCTGATAAATAGACATCTTCATCTCCGGTTTTATGCGTGCAAGCGCCAAACTTTCACGAAAGTACCGGTTTGTGATTTGTTTGAAAGTCTCATCGTGAACATGGATTATTTCTGCTTCGGCATTGTACACTATTTTCATGTTTGGATTTTTTTCACGCAGCGAGCTTGCCCAGGCAATGTCTTCCAAACCGGTTAGTTCTTCGTCATAGCGGTGATCTTCCCATCTCGAGCGACGTACAGCACAGTTTGCATTGTTGCAAAAGAGCGGTTTTTGATCAAAATCCGATGTATCCGGAAACCACGAGCGAAAGATACAATGCTCTGAAAATTTCGTCGTTTCGCAACCTGATTGCTTGCCGTAAACAAGCTCAACGTGGTCATCTAAAAAAGGTCCGAGCATTTCCTCTATCCATGTCGATTGGCTTGGATATACATGCGCTGACGCGATAATCAGGATTTCACTCGTTGCGGCTTCACAGCCGATATTCAAAGATCGACCAAAAGTGAAGTCAGATTTTTCTATTGTGACAAGCTTTACGCCAAAAGACTCAGCTATCTCGACCGTTCGGTCAGTAGAGCCAGAATCTACAACAATGATTTCTTCAGGTGTATGAGTTTGCCGCGTCAACCCGTACAGTAATTTTCCAATGTGCTTTTCTTCATTGTAAGCGCGTATGATGACTGAGCAAGTAAGTGACATTCATCTACCTTTCGGTATCCCAAAATACGTTCTGTGCGATTGGTGAAAAACAACAGGAAGTCTACCAAATCAATCAGGATCGTGCAGTCTTACTGAAATAGCGCCATCGGCGCTTAGCACAGAGCCAGTCATAAATCGACAGTCTTCACCAAGCAGAAACGCAGCGATTTTTGCGACCTCCATAGGATCGCCAATCCGTTCGACTGGATGAAAATCTCTCAATTTTTTGAAGGCTTCAGGATGACCTCTAAATCCATCTTTGAGCATTTGTGTATTGAGCGCCGCAGGCTCGATCGTATTCACCCTCACACCGCAAGCGCCCAAATCAACCGCCATCGCTTGGGTTAATCCCCTCAAAGCCGACTTAGAAGTTGCGTACGAAATAAAGCGAGGTTTGGTCAGTCGGGCATGGATGGATCCGATGTTAACGATCGCACCACGCGCTTCACAAAGCTCAGGCATAAAGAGTTGGGCTAGCATCAAGGGTGCTGTCAAATTTATGCGCAAAGTAGCTTCAAAGTCTCTAAGTTTGAGCTCTGCGACTGAGCCTAGCACCTGAATAGCAGCATTATTTACTATGCCATTCAATGGCAAATCGTGTAACTTCAACCAAGCTCTTACCTTCCTTGCGAAAGCTTCGCGCTTGTTCTCATCCAGCACAAAGTCCGAAAGATCTTCTTGGACAAAAAAGTCAGCGTCACAATCCTGCGGCGCAAGATCAGTCGCAATAATCCTGTAGCCTATCCCGCTCAGCTCCTTGACCATGGCTGAGCCAACGCCGCCATTGGCACCCGTCACAATCACCGCGCCAAAAGTTGTTGTGCCAGTCATTAATTATAACCCGATAGGATAAGAGTATAGAGTTCAACCCCTGACCATGCTGGCCATTTTTTTTCATCATACATAGGCTAGCTGCGCACAAAGCTTCTGGTAACTCTTCGTCCGTTTGAGCTCTTCGATATCGGGATGATCCCGACGTTCGTGCAAACGTATCTGGGTCCCGCCTCGACCACTATCGCCAGAGAAGCGAAAGGATGAAAAAACATCCTCAAAACCATCGAAATAGTCCAGTGTTAGAATGTTGCAAATCTCCCGCATGGTCTTTTTGGGCTGCCTAACGAAATCCTCGTACTTAAGAATCGGCACATCACGATACTTGCGCAGAAACAGCGTATAGCGTCGGCAATACTCATCGAATGTTGGCGGTTTGATATTCTTGTGCCACCCGCGGCTTTCCATGGACAACCAGCTGTCGATCGGGTCTCGCACGGTAAGAATGGACTTCACAGGAAATGAGTTCTCTACAAGTTCTTTAAGTGTAGGTTCCGAAGAGACCTTTGGACCGGAAAGGAAGTGACTATGGGAGTGATCGCGCAAGACGACGCTCCTTCCGATCTTCCACTGCTCGTGACGTAGAACCTGAAGATCGTTCAAGAATAATTTGGTCACCAAGTCCGATGATAGGTTGGGGTCACCTTGGCGCAATAGCGAAATCATATCTGTTGGTGTGAAGTCAGGCTTTCCCTTTCTCACAGGTGGCATGGAGCTATGCAAGTCGATCTCGTTCAGCATCAAGACATTACCCATTGAAGCGATACATTTGGCAAACAATGTCCCACCCGTGCACGAAAAATGGTGAATTGTCCGTATGGGTTCTCTTGGCAATGAGGACGCGGCTTCAGCGAGCTCGAGTGCGCGATCAATATGGGCTTTGATATTACGAGGCTTCAGCACTCGTGCCTTTCGCCCCGATTTGGTTTTTCTGGCATGAGACAGCGCGGTGTCTATGTGCTCCTCTAAGAGGCTGATAGACTCAGACATCCGTTGCTCTGGTTTTCTTAGTTGCAGTCGATCTTCCACTGCCTGATTGCACGATCTTTGGTAAAGCCGCTTTTGCTGCTCGCAACTGATCCCGAATTTGCGCAAGCCGATTACTTAAGGTCTCATTTTCCGTCGCCAGTTTAGTGTAGCGCGCCCTAAGGTTTTCAAGATTGTGCTCGGCTAGCTGTTGTCTCTGCTGGGCTTCCTCTGCTTTTTGAAATTCAACACTTTTCTCAGCCTGCAACTGATCCAGACTCTTCTTCAGCGCGGGAACTTCCTCGAAGTTTGCCAAAAGCTGAGCATTTGAGCGCTCGAGGGTCTCAATCTTCTGCTTTTGCTCCGCCTCATCCAGTAGTCGCTGATCTAGCTGCTGTTGGATCATCGAGATATTCGCATTCAACTGACCGACCTGGTCGAGCAGTCGGTCTTTTTCTGATCGGGCTTCAGCTAGATCCGAGGAGGTAATCGCCTGCTCTTGACCCAGCTGATCAATTTGGCCTTGCAGCTGGGCAATGTCTTGCAAAAGCTGTTCGTTCTCAGCGCGGCTGTTAGCCAAGTCATCGGAAACCTGGCTCAACTTTCCGTCCAGCTCCTCGATTTTTGCGTTTCGTTGAGCACAGTCCTCCGAAAGCCCGTCCTTCTCAGATATCACTTCAGCCAAATTTGCGGAAATTTGTCCGAGTTCACCTCGAGTCTTTGCAAGTTCAACGGATAGTTTGCCGCACTCTTCAGTTGCCTCCCACTGAACGCGAACAAGCTCGCTTTGTAAGCTCGATTTCCAGTCTCGAACGTACACAACTCTACCAACTTTAGGCTGACGCTCAGAAATTAGCAAAAACTCCTTGAAACCCTGATCTTTCATCAAAACGTCGAGCGTCGGTTTCGCATAATTCTTGGCCTCTGGCACAGATTCTGGATCTATGATGGTTCTCGCAATCACAACATCGACCACAGCAAGTTGTCTTTTTGCCCCGTTCAGAACATCAACAGCTGAAAGCCCGCTCAGCATCAGCCAGTTAAATGTCTCGCCTTGCTGCTCGGCAAAAGCATCAATGGTCGTGCTACTCACAAAGCGCTTGTCCAACGTAGAAATGTTCTGCCAAAGCGGTCGAAGATGTTCAGGACACACTTTTCCAGATTCGGAAGAAAGGCTTGCTTCGTAGTACTCGATATCTCCACCTGTCCTCGAGAATAAGGAGGTTACAGATTTCACTACAAACCCGTTACTGGTCTTGCTTAGACGCAGTTTTGAGTTCTCTTCCGGGGGCATCGCAAGATAAAGAGTGTCGGGTGAAATCCCTTCAACCAAACGTTCCGCGTCTGTGGACCACGCCCCTTCATGAAGGAGACTTTTTGGCGGATAGAAATTCGCCAATCGAACTAAATTTGCAATATCTTCATTATCGATAAGACTAAGCATAGCGGGCTTTCATGCTACGAAACGCCAAATCAACGCAAAAACCAAGGCTCCCATCTCTGAAGGAACGATCAATAGTTGCCCAAGCGTCTGTGTTCATCAATCGGATAAGCCCAAATCTTAATCGCATAAACCCATTTGCCTTGCTGATTCCGAACTTGTTTCCTGTACGAGGTGCGACCGTTTAAAACGGTGGACCGTACCTGTGCAACCCGCTAAGTGAAACGCCTACTTTTGTATATTGATCTAGGATAGCTGAAATGACAATTCTCGTGACATCAGGCTTTCAGAAAAGCTGGTGTGACTTTGCGCAAAACAGGATGCGCAGCATGGGAGTCATGGACCCCGCTATTGCGGAGAGGTCCAAATTGGGTCCGCACGATTTCAACGATAAACTCGACTCAATCCACAAATTGTCAGCATCTGATCACGAATCAATCGAGCAGCGAGACCCCGGAAAAGCCTGGCAATTGATTGCTGCTGACCTCGTAATCGCTAATGCAGAAAAGAGCCCCTGGGGATGGGCTGATCCGCGAAACATCCATTTTTTGGACTTCTGGTGTGATCTGGACCCTACGTGCAGGTTCATTCTGATTTATGGCTCGCCGGCCCAAAGCCTCGCACAATCACTCAAATCTGGCAGCTGCCTAGCTTCAGACGTTAAGCATCATCTGAGGCGTTGGAGCCAGTATCATGACGCGCTGCTTCGGTTCTATCAACACAATCATGACAAAAGCATATTGGTGAACATAAATAGCTTTGAGGGCACAGCTACGGGTGCAGCTGAATGTCTCGACAATAGATTTGGCATGCCAGCACACTTGCTCAACACCTCAGAAAAGCTGGACAAATCCGCCATTTTGGAAGTGGTGGCTGCGGATTTGGTCATTACTCACGAATTCGATTCCACTCTACTCATGGAGTTGGAAAATTCTGCGGACGTGCCATCCACTTCTGAACAGGAACCTAATCTTATAACACTGGACGCGCATTCAGAATTCCTGCACACCCGCGCTGAAATACTTGCCAGCGAGCAAAGGTCCTTGGAAATCAATGACCTACGGGAGATGCTCCGGAAATCATCTAACCAACTAAAACTAGCAAACGAAGACCTTTCTCTAGCCCAACGAGATCTTTCTCAAGCGATGGAAGCCAAGCGGCTAGAAGCCGCAGCAAGAAAGTCCGAAACTGAGTGTTTACGCAAAGATATTGAACGCCTGCACATTCGTTTGATTGAGGCCCAAAGCGCGGTCGAACGCAGCTCCCAAATCGAGAGCACCTTCAAGGAAGAGCGTGAATTACTCACACGCCAGCTTAAGCAAGTCCAGGAAGAGTTGGAACTCTATTTTGCGAAATATAACGATTTGAAGCATAGAGATGGCACCAAGCAGGAGGAGCCACACACCCCCTCCAGAAATGGTGAACTCTGTGCCGCCGCTCCAGAGTCCTCCATTCTACTAGATCTGCGCCAATATATCGAGGGATCAGGTTGGCACAGCCCTGAAGAATTTGGTCGTTGGGCTGGCACCGGCCTAACAAGCACAATAATGGTGCCACCAATTCAGCCCGGTCGCTACCAGCTAGACATCAAGATCGTGGATGCAATGTCAGTGGATATATCTAAAGGCTTGGAAGTGAAGTTTAATGGACGCGCACTGAGCACATCTGCGACCATTCTCAGCAACTTATCAGGTGTACTCGCGCCGATTCGTCGCGCGCGCGCTACTATTAGAAACATCGAAAAGCCTTATCCGATGAAGATTAAGGCAACTGTTCCCGCTGAGATGATCAATTCCTCAAAGGGCGAGCACGCTCTGGCGATCACCGCGCCCAAAAGGATTTCTCCATCGCAATTTGGTCAGCCAGACACGCGCGAACTCTCAGTTTGCGTCGAAAGTATAAAGCTGACCCGGATCGATTGATGGCGGATACTGGCAGCCCTCCAGATTATGCCTTCAACGAGGCGGTTACGGCATCTGAGCTGAAGCTTGGTGCTGCCTTTATGGACATCGTCCAAGGCACATCCAAATGGCGCGTATGGTTAGCTCTGTCCTGGCAAGAATTTGCTAGCACGTACCGAAGGTCGCTCTTGGGTGTGCTCTGGGTGATGCTGTCGTTTGGTGGCTTCGTCGCGGTCAAGATCTTGATTTTTTCGACGCTGTTACAAACAGGGTCGGATAGTCGTTATGATACCTACCTCGTTCTCGGATTCTTCGTCTGGATGTATCTGGCTCAATCAATCACCGCTTCGCCAGATGTGTTCACATCTTCCAAGGGATGGATACGCAGCGAACCCTTACCCCTCTCTCTTTATATATGGAAGAGCGTGATGCGTGAGTTTTACAATTTGGCCATGATGTCCGTAGTGGTTGTCATCGCGCTCATATATTTGAAATCCCCTATTCAGGCTGGAGCATGGTACAGCCTGCCGAGCATCCCGTTTCTTCTGTTGAACGCTTTCGCAATAAAACTCCTTCTTGGTGTGATATGTGCGCGCATTCAGGACATTTCCCATATGGTGAAGGCGATCGTCCTTCCCATGATGTTTGTGACGCCGATTTTCTGGATGCCGGAGCAGATGGGCGACCTGATGAAATATCTTTGGTGGAATCCGTTCTATCATTATCTGGAAATTTTCCGCGCACCGTTGATGACGGGCGAGTTCCCGACAGAGAGCTGGATCTTCGCACTGACACTTTGGGCCATCGTCTCGGTTGTCGGCTTCATCATTTTTGCTCGCTTCCGCCAACGCATTGTCTACTGGTTCTAGAGCATGGCAGAAATCATTGCGAACAATCTCTGTTTACATTACCCGCTATCCGCAGGACCTGGCACGAAACTGAGCGGTGCCTCGGTTCCGGAGAACCGTGTCGATATCGGCCGCAAGAGCTACATCCTGGCACTCCGTAATCTCAATTTCAAAATCGAAAGAGGTCAACGGATCGGACTAATGGGGCGCAATGGATCCGGTAAGTCGACGCTTTTGCGGGTCCTAGGCGGCATCTACGCACCGACCAGCGGTTATCTGAAAACCACCGGCAAGATATCGTCCATGTTCAATCTCAACCTCGGTGTGCAGCCCGACATATCAGGCCGAGAGAACATCGTCATCCGAGGACTCGTGAAAGGTTGGTCGCGCCGGGACATTCGCGAGAAAATACCCGAAATCATCGCCTTTAGCGAACTTGGCGACGTCATCGATTTGCCGCTCCGGACCTACTCAGATGGTATGAAGATGCGATTGCTGTTTGCGATCGCGACCTCGTTCGAGCCGGAAATCCTGCTTTTGGACGAATGGATCGGCGCGGGTGATGATCGCTTCAAGACAAAGGCAAGAGAACGAATGAATGGCCTAGTCGATCAGGCAGGCATCACGGTGATCGCTAGCCATAATCGCAGCCTCTTGAAGAAGGTTTGCGATACTGGAATTTGGCTAGAGCTTGGGCGGATCATGGCCTATGGGCCAATTGATGACGTCTTTGCCGAGATGGACAAGGGCCTAGCTGCCCTGCCGACACAGAAGCCCGAATCTAGGCCTCAATCAGCGGCGAAAACGCTGTCACGACATGATAAAGAATACTGGCCGGGATAGCCTTTGCGCAGGGCTCGCCAGCCTGATCGGTCTCATCCAGCCAGCAGCCATCAGGTCCCCAATCAAGATAAGTTTCCATGATCGCGCGAAAGCGTGTCTCATGCGACCCGCGCGTGGCGACCCCGGGGTGCAAGAGGTGCGACCTGAACCGCTCGAGTTGTGGCCAGAGCCGACGCTGCGCATTGGTAAGACTGCCATCGGTTTTCAGCGCATTGACCGCAAAGCCTGATGCCGCATCAAGACCACTCTCCTCGGCGCGCCGGATCAGGCGCCTGCGCCAGCTGACCGTGTCCCGTCCCGTTAGTCGCTCGAAATAGGTCAGCAGGGTCGCCCACTCATAATGATGACCGGGTTCCCAAACTGTATCGTCTGATTTACCAAGCGCCGACCAGTCCCGTTCAAAGAATTCCGCCATGACATTAGTCGCTGGATTGAAGAACCTGGTTTCGAACAGGTCGACGACCTCGCTCGCCATTTCCAGGGCGCGGGCCTCCCCGGTCGCACCATGCAGCGCCAGCATGGCTTCCACGATATGCATATGCGGGTTAGCGCGGCGCGGTTCGACATCCGGCACCCCTTCAAACCAACCGCTATTCTGGTTGTCCTTCAAACGAGCATTGATGAAGTCAACGGCATCATGAGCGATTTTTAGCGCAAGCGCGCTGCCGGTCGCCTTATAGGCCCCGGCCCCAGCAAGAATGATAAAGGCGTGGTCATATAGATCACGGCGATCATCGACCACGGCTCCTGCCCCATCGACCACGTGCAGCCACCCGCCTTCGGCGTGGCGCAGCTTGGTGTCGATATAGTCGAGCCCCTTGGCGACCATATCCTCGGCTGCTGCGTGATTGGACCAGCCGAGATCAAGCGCCCGCGCAAAACTGTAAACCTGCCGCGCCTGCACCCGCACACGCCGATTGGCACTTGTATCGGGCACGCCGTCGAGGCTGAGCTGCTCGACAAAGCCGCCCTGCACATCATCCCACGCCTTCTCGCTCCACACGTCAAATGAGCGCCACAGCCAATCTCGCGCTTCATCGCAGATGGCTTGCGGCACACCCAAACGATCGCGCTCAGCTTGAACTTTCTTGCCAAGTGCCTTGATCGACGGAGCATGCCCCAAAGGTGTGATCATCACAGTGCCTTCAGTAGCGATCACATTGAGATCGCTAACACCGCCGACAGCGATAACCGGGCCATCCGAGCTAACATAGAGATTTTTCGTCTCATATTCGGCGACCGGGCCGGTGGTTACGTTACAACCTTCGGCATCGGCAAACATTTCGACCAGGGCTTCATAGCCGCCGACATCACTCCAACCCATTTCGACCGGAACAACCTGAACATTATCAGCACGCTCCATCACGGCATAGTCGATTGATATGTCTGGGGCTTGCGCGAAGGCCTCCGGCTGAAGTAGATTTGCAGCCTCGCTTGGCGTTCCGAGCGCCAGTTGTACGGGTGGCAGAATGTCGCCAGCATGTTCCTTTAGCGCAGCCAGCATCGTATCGGCGCGAAACAGGAAAATCCCTGCATTCCAGAAGTAATTGCCTTCCGCCAGGTAGGCCATGGCCTTTTCCTCTGGTGGTTTTTCAACAAACCGATCAACATCCAGAACCTTTGCTCCAGGCTGTGGCTTGGCCTTGATATAGCCGTAGCCAGTGGCCGGATGCGACGGCTCAATCCCGAAAGTCACGATCGCGCCGTCATTTGCCGCCTTCGCAGCGATCGCAATCGCCGCCTGAAACGCTTCGACATTTCTGATATTGTGATCAGCTGGCAGGATGAGCAGCAGATCCTCTGGCTGCACAGCAAGGCAGGCTGCAGCCACAGCCGGGGCAGAGTTGCGCCCAAACGGCTCAAGGATCAGCTTTGCCCTAGGCAGGGTCTTCTGAAGCAGTGTTTTGTGCTTTTGCGATCCGACCACGAGTGTTTCAGCGAAGGACAAGCCATCGACATGGCTTGCGCCAAACCGGTCAGCAGTTTCGACAATCATAGGCTTGTCTGAAGTCAGGGCCAGAAACTGTTTGGGATGCTCAGGCGTCGATAGCGGCCACAGCCGTGTGCCAGAGCCGCCACACAGAATAACTGGATGAATAAGATCGGCCATCGCCGCTCCCCCATAGTCTACGCCAAGGCACCGACGCCCCACAAAGCAAGACCAAGGCCTAATTCACCACCGCAGTCTTTTCCAGACGATTCTCCAACCAGCGCGAAAGCATCATCCCGAAATTTCGCATTTCACACGATATTACCTTAACAGTATGTCCGTTGACGAAACAGCTAAACCCCTGTTTGGAGACCGCCGAACAAAGGAGTGGGACATGAAGGGCATCATTCTGGCCGGTGGGCTGGGATCGCGCTTGCAGCCGATCACCCTCGGCGTATCGAAGCAGCTCCTGCCGGTCTATGACAAACCGATGATCTACTATCCGATCAGCTCGCTGATGCTGGCCGGGATCAGGGACATTCTTGTCATCACGACAGCGCAGTCACAGCCTCAGTTCGAGGCCTTGCTTGGCGATGGCAGCAAATGGGGCATGTCGATCAGCTATGCCATTCAGGACAAGCCGCGCGGCCTTGCCGATGCCTTTTTGGTTGCTGAAACATTCATCGACGGAGCACCCTGCGCGCTCGCCCTCGGTGACAACCTGTTCCACAGTGCGGGCCTGACACAGTTCCTGCAGGAGGCGGCGGGCCAGAAGAGCGGTGCGACGGTACTTGCCTATAATGTCAATGACCCGCAGCGCTATGGCATTGTCGAGCTGGACGAGAACTGCAAGGCCATTTCGATTGAAGAAAAGCCGAAAAACCCGAAAAGCGACTGGGCCGTAACCGGTCTGTACTTTTATGACGGACAGGTCGTTGATATCGCCAAGACGGTTCAACCCTCCAAGCGCGGCGAGCTGGAGATCACCTCCGTCAACCAGGCCTATCTCGACCAGGGCCAGCTCAATGTCATCAAACTGCCCCGCGGGACTGCCTGGCTCGACGCAGGAACCTATGACAGCCTGCTTCAGGCGTCGCATTTCGTGCAAACCCTCGAAAAACGCCAGAAATTCAAAATTGGCTGCCCGGAAGAGATTGCCTGGCGCCAGGGCTTCATCAATGACGAGGAGCTGGCAAAGCTGGCCGGACGTGTGCGAAACGAATACAACACCTACCTGAAACGCCTTCTTGCCTGATCGGCCCAGCATGACAGACAAAGACCCTTCATCGCTTCAGGAGAGAATCGCGCGCGCGCAGGCCCAAAGCGAAACCAAAGCGAAGAAACAGGAACGCGCCAAGCAGCAATATGAATCGATATCCGGTGCCAGCATGGCGCTGCGCCTCGCTGCTGAGATGGTTTCGGCGCTGGTGGTCGGGATATTTATCGGCATTTTGCTTGATAGGTGGTTCAAAACGTCGCCCCTCTTCCTGCTGCTCTTCTTCTGTTTCGGGCTTGCGGCAGGGATTCTGGGTGGTATACGCGCCTACCGGAACTTTAATGCCGAGTTCGCAGCGCGATCCGAGGCACAAACTGACGATTCGACAGACGGGACAGACACCCCATGAATCTTTTTATTGGCGGCGCGGAAGGCGTGGATCCAATCCACCAATTCGAGGTCAAAAGCCTGCTCGACATCAACATTGGCGGCTTTCAGCTGGATTTCACCAATGCCACCTTCTTCATGGTGCTGGCGGTGGTCCTCAGCCTGCTTTTCTTCTCGGTCGCCGCCAATCGCGGCGCGCTGATCCCGTCACGCCTGCAAAGCATGGGCGAAATTGGCTACACATTCGTCGCCGATATGATTCGCGGCACGGCGGGTGAGGAAGGCCTGCGCTTTTTCCCATTCGTCTTCACACTCTTCTTCTTCGTGTTCTTCGCCAACATGATCGGCATGGTGCCGTATGCCTTTACGACAACCAGCCACATCATCGTCACCGGCTTGCTCGCCCTATTGGTGATCTCGATTGTTGTGCTGTTCGGTATCTACAAGAACGGCTTCAAATTCTTTGGCCTGTTCGCGCCTTCGCTTGGCGATATGCCTATCATTGGCAAGATCGCACTGTATGCCTTGCTGATCCCGATCGAGATCATTTCCTTCGCCTCGCGCCCGTTAACACTGGCATTGCGTCTGTTTGCCAATATGCTGGCCGGCCACATCATGCTGAAACTGTTCGCCGGTTTTGCCGCGCAGCTTGGCGCTGCGGCGCTTGGCGGCGCCGTCTTCCTGGGGGCCGTTGGCCTTCTATCTTTCTTCATGGGGGTTGCCCTGAACGCCCTGGAATTCCTGGTTGCCGGGCTGCAAGCCTATGTGTTTGCGATCCTGACCTGCGTTTATCTCAACGACGCGCTTCACCCGTCGCACTAGGAGACCTGTTCGTTGCGGTTAAAAAGCCGCGCCCTTTCAACTTGACGCGCCCGTCCGAACACGCTTCACGGGGCGCAAATTCAGATTACTGACTTCCCAAAGGAGATTCTCATGGAAGGCGATATCACTCTCGGCCTCAAATATGTTGGCGCAGGCCTGGCCACACTCGGCATGATCGGTGCCGCTATTGGTGTGGGCAATATCTTTGGCTCATTCCTCGACGCAGCAATGCGCAACCCATCCGCTGCGCCGCAGCAGACCAGTAACCTGTTCATCGGTATGGCCCTGTCAGAAGCCCTTGGCATTCTGTCCTTCCTGGTCGCAATCCTGATCCTGTTCGTCGTCTAACCGGCGAACACTTCGCTCAGGAGTATCCGTGATGCTTGCTTTTGTGATTGCAGCTGAAACAGCAGCTCATGCTGACAGCCCGGCTTTCCCGCCGTTTGAGCCTTGGCATTTTCCGTCACAGATATTCTGGACCATCATCCTGTTCAGCGCGATGTATTTCGCGCTGTCCAGGTTTATCCTGCCCAAACTGGGCAGCGTGATCGAGGTTCGCGAAACCAAGATCGCCAATGATCTCGATGAAGCCGCCAGCCTTTCGCACCGCGCGGAAGAGGCCAAGAAGGCGCTGGAGCTCAGCCTTGCTGAAGCGCGCAACAAAGCACGCGAAACTGCAAACAAGGCCAGGGCCAAGATTGATGCGGAAATCTCCGAAGAGACCGCTAAAGTGGATGCCGAGCTTGGCGCCAAACTCGCTGAGGCGGAAACGCGCATTTCAACCCTGCGGTCTGAGGCGATGAGCAATGTCGAGAATATTGCTGTCGAGGCCATGCAGGCAATTACAGAGCAATTCGATATCAAGACTGGTGCTGCGGACGCTAAGACCGCCGTCGCCAAGGCTGTCGCAAACTAGGCGTGATGCAAATGAGAAAAACTCTTTCAGCCGCCCTGCTCGCCGCCGCTTCTAGCCCGCTGGCCATGGCCGCAGGCAATTCTGACGCGCCCAAGGATGAGGCGGTTGGCTTCGGTTATCTGCTATATGGTTTCACCGACACAACGACCCATGTCGCTTTTGCGGCTCTGGTCGTATTTCTCTTGATCGTCTGGCGGCTGGGCGGTTTCAAAGCCATCACCGGCGGGCTGGATAGCCGTGCTGACAAGATCAAGGCACAACTCGACGAAGCCAAGACCTTGCGCGACGAAGCTGCCAAAATGATGGCCGATGCCGAGGCGCAAGCCAAAGAGGCTGAGGCAGCTGCGGCCGACATCGTCAAACGCGCCAAGGCCGACGCCAAGACTTTCATGAAAAAGGCACAGGCCGAACTTGAAGCCAAAGTCGCCCGCCGTGAAGCCCAGGCCGAGCAGCGCATCGCCCGCGCTGAATCTGAAGCGGCCAGTGATGTCCGCAAAGCCGCCGCAGATGCGGCAACCCGCGCCGCGCGCGATGTTCTTTCCGCCTCCGGCTCATCAGATGATCTGTTTGATGCAGCACTGAAAGAGATCGATAAGGGCCTTAACTAAAGGCCTCGTCCAACTTACGCGTTCAAAAATTGGCGATCTATTTCGCTTTGGTTTTGCGAAGATGCGGCGCTTTTTCGCGCCCGAACACGGCTTTCATTAGCCAGTTGGGTGCAAAACGCTCGACGGTCGGCCAGCGGCGCAGGACACTTTCCATCCAGTTGCGCCCCCAGAGCGAATTGCGCCCGAGAAGAACGACGCCCAGAATCACGACGGGCAAACCAATCGGGATGAATGGAAACGGTGTCGCCATGGCAAGCGGCACACCGATGATAATCAGGATCATGCCCAAGATGGCAAAGGCCTGACGCACAAGCGTCTGAACACCTGTTCGCACAGCACCCAGCGGCGCCGGTCCACGCTGTTTAGGCCCCTTGTCGTTCATCGAAAATTGTCCACCATCTGGCATGGTCTTTTATATGGTCCTCATTGGCTTCACGTCCAATACGAAACTCTGTGAAATCTAAGTCTGGCAAGACTAAGGCCAGTTCACTGAAGACTTTGTTTCTTTTCGGCCACACTGCTCAATTTTCCTTTGTATCGCAACCGCGTGACGTGGTCACTGCGATGCATATTAACCAGCCCTATACATTTCCAGTGGGCCTGATATATGAGCGCCAAAGACATCATATAAAGGATCGTTGATATGTCGAAAGACTATGCGGTAGCAGACATCTCCCAGGCTGAATTTGGGCGGATCGAAATCGAAATTGCCGAAACCGAAATGCCCGGCCTGATGGCCGCACGCGCCGAGTATGGCGCAAGCCAGCCGCTTAAAGGTGCCCGTATTGCCGGGTCATTGCATATGACCATCCAGACGGCGGTACTGATACAGACGCTCGAGGCGCTCGGTGCTGAGGTTCGCTGGGCCAGCTGCAACATCTACTCGACACAGGACCACGCCGCTGCCGCCATTGCCGATGCTGGCACGCCGGTCTTTGCCCACAAGGGCGAAACGCTGGACGAGTATTGGCAGTTCTGCGACCGCATCTATGAGTGGCCAAATGGCGAAACCGTCAACCTGATCCTCGATGATGGCGGCGATGCCACGATGTATCTGATCATTGGCGAAAAGGCTGAGAAAGACCCCAGCGTCCTTGATAATCCGGGCTCAGAGGAAGAGGTCGCACTGTTCAAGCAGATCAAGAAACGTATCGCTGAAAGCCCAGGTTGGTTTGCCCGCATCAAGGCTGGCATCAAAGGCGTTTCGGAAGAAACAACCACCGGCGTAAATCGCCTTTACCAGCTGGAGAAGAAGGGCGAACTGCCCTTCCCGGCGATCAACGTCAATGACAGTGTCACCAAGTCGAAATTCGACAACAAGTATGGC